>NZ_JXQC01000003.1:1289521-1611902 GCF_001305965.1 Erythrobacter sp. SG61-1L | reverse complement strand
TGCACCGGCACGGATCAGACCCTTCATTGTTCCCCTTCCTCTTGCGCACCCAGGCTGCGCGCCAAACTCTCCAGCACTGTCCTCAGTTCCGGATCGCCGATGTCGCGCAGGCTTTCGCCCAGTTCCATCGGGATCGGCTTGAGCGACGGCGGGGCCGAGCCGGGCTTCCCCGCGCCGCGTTGAGCATAGGGCGCCTTAACCGCGCCTTGCCGCAATTTCACCCGCGCAACGGCCTTGTAGCCGAAGAAACGGTTCACCCGCTCCATGATCTCGGGGATCACGTGCTGGATCAGCGGCGCATGGGCGGGCGTGACGGTGAGCTGCAAAATGCCGTCGCTCTTCTCGCCGGGCGGGAAGCGGATCGATTCGGGCACGCAGACTTCGGCATGTTTCGGCCCGACGATCTCCGGCCAGCGCGTGACCACGCTGGACTGGATGAAGCCGAAGCGACGAAAGGCCGTGCGGCCAATATCGGGCATCAGGTCGGAAATGGCGCGCGCGGGGCCGCCGCGCGGGCGTTCGTAGCGCTTTACGCCTTTTGCCTTCGCAGGCTTGCGCCCGGCTTTTCCATCGTCCCGTTCCATGATCGCTTTCGCCATGCCATAGCGCCCCGATGGACGCCAGCGCGACGATTTCAGAGCTGCTTTTGGACTGGTATCGCACCCATGCGCGCAGGCTGCCGTGGCGCGCGCCTCCGGGCGAAAATGCACCGGAACCTTACCGCGTGTGGCTGTCCGAAGTGATGCTGCAGCAGACCACCGTTGCGGCCGTGATTCCCTATTTCGAGAAGTTCACTTCCCGCTGGCCGACAATCGAGGCACTGGCCGCCGCGCCGGAGGAAGAGGTGATGGCCGCCTGGGCAGGGCTGGGTTATTATTCGCGCGCCCGCAATCTGGTGAAATGCGCCCGCGCCGTGGCGGAACTGGGCGCTTTTCCCGAGACAGAGGAAGGGCTGCGCGCCCTGCCGGGACTGGGTGCCTATACGGCGGCGGCAGTGGCCGCGATTGCGTTCGGCCAGCGCGCCGTGGTGGTGGATGCCAATGTGGAGCGCGTGGTCGCCCGGCTGTTCGCCATCGACGATCCGCTGCCCGGCGCACGAAAGGAAATCCGCGAAAAGGCGGACCTCGTCACCCTGGACAGAGACGCAGGCGATTTCGCGCAGGCGATGATGGATCTGGGCGCGACGATCTGCACCGCCCGCGATCCGCGTTGCCTGCTGTGCCCGCTGGCCAATGCCTGCATGGGGCGGATGCAGGGCGATCCGGCGCGCTTGCCGGTAAAGGCGGCGAAGAAGGCCAAGCCGGAGCGGATAGGCACGGCCTATTGGATCGAGCGGGCGGGCAAGGTCTGGCTCGTCACGCGTCCCGGCGAAGGCATGCTTGGCGGAATGCGCGCCCTGCCGGACGATGGCTGGCATGCGCGGGCAGACGGTTCGGGCGAGGCACCGGTGCCCGGCCACTGGCGCGATGCAGGCGCGGTACGTCACACTTTCACCCATTTCCACCTCACGCTGAAGCTCAAGGTGCTCAAGGGCATGGAGATGGACGGTGAAGGGGAGTGGTGGCCACTCGCCCGGCTGGGGGATGCAGGCCTGCCGACCCTGTTCGCCAAGGTTGCCCGGCTCGCGGTGACTTAGGGGGGCATCGCCCCCTAAACATTCCCGTTCGTCCTGAGCCTGTCGAAGGACACGCGCCGCCTTTCCGGCAGGGGAGCGACGCAAATCGGTACCGTTTGTTTTTCGTCGGGACTTGGTGTCGCGCGCGTCCTTCGACAGGCTCAGGACGAGCGGAGACAGGTGATCGCAATCACCACACTCCCCAGAAATCCCTTTCCTACAGCACCCCGAATGGCGTTTATCCTGCGCGATGAAACGCCCGACCGACAAGCATGATCGCCCGTCAGAAAGCTGCAATCTCCCGGCCATTCGAAACGCTCAAAGCGCGCCAAAACGAAAGGTCACACTCCATTTCGCGCCCGGTGCCGGAAAGTGGCGCAAAGCCGGGCCTTATGGAGGTGTTGCTCGAGGAGTTTCACCGGCCGTTCTGTGTCACTTTCGGGAGGCTTTTCTCCGCCGGATCACACCAGCCCGCCGCCCAGAATCAGCCGGATCACGGCGATGGCGAACACTACCAGACAGAAATTCCGCCCGTGATTGTGGCGCGACAGGGCACCGAAGCCCACGCCCAGCACGGCGATGGGCAGGACGACCCAATTGCCCCAGCCGAGCAGCGGAATTTGCGAGGGAATGGCGAGCACCAGGGCGACAATGCCGATGAGGATCGAGATCAGATTGAACATGTGTTCTATATGAATAATACACCCTCGCAATGCAAGCCCGGCGCCCAAAGGGTGCCTTGCGCCCGTCACGCCTGCTGCCTAGGCAGGGCAAAACACAAATTGATTGGAGAGGCCGCATGGAATCCACCATCCAGCCCAGTCCCACACTTGGTTGCCTGTCGCGCCGCAATTTGCTGCGAGGCGGCGCCGCGCTTGGCCTGGGTGCAGGGCTTGGCGGCTGGCCGCTCTCCGCATTTGCCGCCACAGGCGAGCAATGGCCTGCCTTGCGAGCCATGGCGCGCAGCTATGTCGAGAGCCACAAGGTCGCCAATATGCTGGCCTATATGGGGCAGGGCGACGGGGCGCCGCAAATGGTTGCCGAAGGGCGCGACATGGCGGGCGGGCCGCGCAAATCCGATGCGGACAGCCTCTATCGCCTCTATTCCATGACCAAGCCGATCACCGGCATGGCGGTGATGATTCTGATCGACGAGGGCCGCCTCAGTCTGGACCAGCCGCTCGCGGAAATCCTGCCTGCCTTCGCCGATGTGAAAGTGCAGAAGACCTATGACGGGCTGGTGAGCGAGGACAATCTGGAGCCGCTCGCCCGCCCGATCACTATCCGTCATTTGCTGACCCACACGGCCGGGCTGGGCTATTCGATTGTCCAGCAGGGGCCGATCAAGGCGCTGATGGAAGAACGCGGCGTGATTTCCGGCCAGATCAGCCGCATCCCGATGGAGGGCTTCATCCGGGGCAAGCCGGTGGAGAGCCTTTCCCTGTTCGCGGAGCGGCTGGCGGAAATTCCGCTGGTCCGTCAGCCCGGCACGCGCTGGTCCTATTCCTGCGGGCTGGACCTGCTCGGCAGGGTGATCGAACTGGCCAGCGGAGAGACGTTCGACCAATTCCTGAAGGACCATATCTTCGATCCCTGCGGGATGACGAGCACATGGTTCCGCGTGCCTGCAAGCGAGGCAGGCAGGCTCACCACCACCTATGCCGTGGTGAAGGGCGAAGTCCTGCCGCTCGATCCGGGGCCATCCTCGATCTTTCTCGATCAGCCCGCATTCCCCTTCGGCGGTTCCGGCCTGGTGGGCAGCCCGCGCGATTATGACCGCTTTCTAAGGATGCTGGCCGGTTACGGCAGGATCGAAGGCAAGCGGGTGATGAGCGAGGCGGCAGTGCGCATGGGCACGTCAGACCTGTTGCCCAGCCCGGTGGTCACGAAGGGCACTTCCGTTGCCGGATATGGCTTCGGCGCTGGCGGAAGGGTCGGCTGGGCGGGCGGCACAAGTGCCTTTGGCTGGGCGGGCGCGGCTGGCACGGTGGGTTTTGTCGACATGGCGAGCGGCCTGCGCGGCGGGATCTACACGCAATACATGCCCTCCACTGCCTATCCGGTATATGCCGAGTTTGAAAAGGCGGTCGAATCCGATCTCGCCTCAAGGAAGGGAACCGCATGAGCTGTTGCGCCGCCGCCATTGCCTTTGCCGGCTCGGGGCTGGACCGGGCGGACCATATCCGCTCCGATCCCGAACGGCTCGCGGTGCTGAAAAGCCCGCAGGCCAGCCTGTTGCTGATGGACGGGCTTGCCCCGGAAACAGGTGAGGATGGCGGCCTTCTGTGGGGCAGGCTGTCCGACGCGCCGGAAGATGCGGAACTGGTGTTCCTTGGCCTGCGCCACGGTTTCGGCTGCTTTGCCGCCGTGCCTCTCATGGGCGATACCAGCCCGGCCTATGCCCATCGCAAATCATGGCAGGCCATTGCCGCGATGAGTGGCGAGGATATGGCCATCTATGGCTGTGCCCGCAGTCTGGTGGACTGGCATGCCCGCCACCGTTTCTGCGCCAAATGCGGCGCGCCTTCGGTGCTGGCCAAGGGCGGCTGGCAGCGCAATTGCGTGAACGAGAATTGCGCGGCCGAGCATTTCCCCCGCGTCGATCCGGTCACCATCATGCTGGTGGAGCATGAGGGCAAGCTGCTGCTGGGGCGCCAGTCGCGCTTTCCGCCGGGCAGCTATTCAGCTCTGGCGGGCTTTGTCGAACCGGGTGAGGCGATCGAGGAGGCCGTGGCGCGCGAAGTGCTGGAAGAAGCGGGAGTGAAGGTGCGCGATGTCACCTATATTTCCAGCCAGCCCTGGCCGTTCCCCTCGCAACTGATGATCGGCTGCCATGCCTATGCGGATTCTGCCGCGCTGATCATCGACCGGACGGAACTGGACGATGCCCGCTGGTACACGCGGGAAGAAGTGGCGGAAGCAATCGAGAAAAACCGGGAGAGCACCAGCTTCTTCCCGCCGCCCCCTCAGGCGATTGCCTATCACATGCTCACATGGTGGCTTGCGAAATGAGTGCCGAAGAACTTCCCAAGGTTGCAGTCGACATCTGGTCGGACGTCATGTGCCCATGGTGCGCCATCGGCTACACCCAGTTTGCCAAGGCCCTGAAAGAGCTGGAAGGGGAGATCGACATCGAAGTGCGCTTCATGCCCTTCGAACTGAACCCCGACATGCCGCCCGAAGGCCGCAGCCAGGCCGAACACCTCGCCGCCGTCTATGACCGCAGCCCGGCGGAAGTCGCCGAAATGCGCGAGCAATTGCTGGAAGTGGCGGCCCATGCCGGTTTCCCGATGGAATATGATGGGGAGGGCGAGCCGCCCGAACCGTGGATGTGGAACACTTTCGATGCCCACAAGCTGCTGCGCTGGGCGCTGACCGTGGAAGGCATGGAGGCGCAGACGGCGCTGAAGCTGGCCCTGTTCCGCGCCCATTTCCAGCAGCGCCGCCGCATCGGCAAGCGTTCCGTCCTGCTCGACGTGGCCGAAAATCTCGGCTTCGACCGTAAGGCCATGGAAGCGGCGCTGGAGGACGAGGCTCTGGGCATCGCCGTGCGGCTGGAAGAACGCCGGGCACGCGAATCGAACATCAATTCGGTGCCCAGCTTCATCATCAACGATCGCTATCTGGTGCCCGGTGCACAGGAACCCGAAGTCTATCGGGAAACCCTGCGCAAGGTGGTCGAACTGTCTCAGGCGGGATAGATTGCTCTCAGCCTTATAGGATCGTCATTGCGAGGGCCAAAGGCCCGAAGCAATCCAGAGGGTTGGGATGTGTCGCCCTGGATTGTTTCGCTACGCTCGCAATGACGGTTCAGGCATAGGCAGGGCAGCACAGGGCTTCCAACTCCTCCACCACGCGGCTTTCGCGCATTTCGCGTTCCACTTCAGTGCCGAGTTGCTGCGCGCCCCGGTGGAGCGAACGGTCATAGAGCACACGCTCCAGCGCATCGTGGATCTCGTGCGTTTCGGCCTGCGGCGGCAGCATCAGTCCGGCGCCATGGGCCACGATGCGGGCGGCATTGCCATCCTGATCGCGGCCATGCGGGATTACCAGCACCGGCAGCTTATGCGCCATGGCGCGGGCCAGAGTGCCGTGGCCGCCATGCGTGATAACGAGGTTCGCCTCCTTCAGCACCGCATTATGCGGCGCGCTGCGGACGAGCACGGTGTTGGCGGCCGGGGTCAGTTCTTCCGGCTCAATCGCAGGCCCGAGGGTGACGAGCGCGCGCACTGGCAAGGTTGCGAGAGCGTCGATTACCCGCTGCATGATGGCCACATGGTTTTGGAAGGTGGTGGAAAAGCCGACCAGCGCCAGCGGGCGGGCATCGTCGGCAGGCCAGGGGGACTGCCATTCCTCCGTCCATGCCAGATCGTCGATCTGGGGGCCGACATAGGCATAGCGGGCATGATCGCCAGCGGGCGCAAAGTCGAAGAAGCGGCTGATGCCGATCAGCACTTTGCGGGCGGGTTTCAACTGGGCCATCAGCGTTTCCAGCGGCGGCAGGGCAAGCTGGGCGCGCGCATCGTTGAGCGCAGGCAGGGCGCCGTCGAACACCGCGCTGGCGGCTGCAAACATCGCCCCGGCCTGCGCCTGTTGATCCGGCGTCATATCCTCGAACCGCAGCGGCCCGGCGGGCGGGGCATCGGTGAGGGGGAACATCAGCGAATTGCACGGCATCAGCACCATCGGCTGATCCAGCGTCTCGCAGGCGGCCATGACGCCGAACAGAAGTTCGCTGGAGATCACAAGGTCCGCGGGTTCGCGCTTCAGTTCCTCGATCAGGTCGAGTGCGTAATCCAGTGCCCGCCCGGTGAAGACGGCATCCAGTGCCTGCGCGAAGCCTTCCAGCGGATTGGCCTGCGCCCAGTCGAGGATCGGGTCGCTCTCGCGATTGCGATCGGTGCGGCTGGGGGCGCGGGTCCAGGGAATGAAGCGCGCGCCGATGGCTTCGCTTTCCAGCCGATTGCATTCATCGCTCATCACACGGACCTGATGCCCGGCATCCAGCAGCTTGCGCGCCACGGTCAGCTTGGGGCCGACAGAACCGCCGCCTTCCCAGGTGGCGATGAGGAATTTGCGAGAAGGTGTAGCGCAGGTCATGTCAGGCCTCCGTAAGCAGGGCGGGGCGTTCCAGCTCGCCCGGTTCCAGGTCCAGCGCGTCGGCGGCCATCTCCAGCATCGCCTTGCGCAATTGCTCCACGCTGCGGCCCATATCGGCACGCAGCAATTTCCAGACGTAGAGGTCGAGCGCGATCACCAGCCGGTCATGCACATATTCGCGCTTTTCGGCGGGCACCTTCGGCAGCCAGCGGGCGAACACATCGCCTACCCATTCGCGGTGCGTGGCGCGTCCTCGGTCCGCCATGATGCGGATCGCCGGATAGCGATCTTCCTGCGAGAGCAAGCGCATCATCAGCGGGCCAACCGCCTCATATTCCCCGATCAGCGTATCGACCGCCCGGCCGACATCCTGCGCAGCCGGGGCGCGATCGCCGACGATCTCTTCCTGCATCCGGTCGCTGGTGGCCTTGAGCAGCCCTTCCTTGCCACCGAAACGGCGAATGACGGTCTGCACCGTGACACCGGCTTCCTTCGCGACGTCGTCCAGCCGGATTTCGTCGAACCACTGGGCCTGCAGGTGGGCGAGGAAGGCGTCGAGAATACGGTTGCCCGTCTCCTCTGCCGCCTTGGCCCGCGCCGACTGTCGATAGCCGCGTGTCTTGCTCGATTCGTCTTTCATGTGAGTTTGAATAACATGAAAAATGAGGTGCGCAAGTTTTATGTTAGTTTAGCTTATATGAAATATGCGTCGGGCACGTTTCTGCGCTGCCAGAAGGCGCTGTAAAGTCGGGTTTTCCGAGAATTCAGAGCGCGCGGATCGCCGCTGCGAGAGCGATGTGAGTCAGGGCAAAGCCCGCAAATGTCGCTGCCAGCACCGGATGGCCCAACGCCATTATCGCCGCAGTAGCGCCCGCAAAGACGGTCAGCCTGAACGCGGTGAGGGCCGCACCCGTCAGCCGGTGAGGCGAGTTGGGAGCCGCCCAGCGGCTCCAGGCGAGCGAAATAGCACCCGCGCAGGCTATGGATGACAGCAGCTGCAGGGGCAGGGCACTGGCAAGCGACCAGCCGAAGATGGAGAAACCCGCCAGCGCGGCCAGTTCCAGCAGCGCCGCCATGGCAGCGTTTGCTGCGCGCAGCATCGGTTTCAGACCAGCCCCAGCTTGGCGAGGTCTTTCACCAGCCTGCCGGGCAGAACGTCGCCTTCCATGCTGCCCTCGCCGAGATCGGGCGGGGCGTTCTCTTCATCCAGATAGCGCCAGCCCTGATGTGCCCGCTTCGCACGCGGCTCCACCGGGATCAGCTTGCGCTCCAGCACGATCCACCAGCGGCCGTTATCCTCGCGCTGTTCGAAGCGCAGGATCGGGCTACGGCCAACAAGTGCGTGATCGTAAATCCAGTAGAGCGATCCGCCTTCCATTTCGGCAAGCCGCTTGGGCACGTAACGCGTGGTCAGGCGCATTTCCGGCCCGCCAATGTCGAACCAGCTGCGCAGATCCTCCATGGACTGGGCGCCGAACGCGATCTTGGTGAGGTGCAGCGGCATGTCAGCCGGTCAGCCCGCTGAGAGTCGCCAGGCCGAGGAAGGCGAGGAAGCCCATCGAATCGGTCGTCATGGTCACGAAGATGGAACTGGAAATGGCGGGGTCCACTTTCAGCCGTTCCAGAGTGAGCGGCACGAATACGCCGGCCAGCCCCGCGATCACGATATTGGTCAGCATTGCCGCCGCGATCACCAGGCCTAGTGCCGGATTGTGGAACAGCAGCCCCACCACTATGCCGATCACCACGGCCACGGTGCTGCCATTGAGCAGGGCAATGCCCAACTCGCGCCGCACCGAGCGCCAGGCATTGGAGGCGGTAAGCTGGTTGGTGGCCAGTGCGCGCACGGTCACGGCCAGGGTCTGAGTACCCGCATTGCCGCCGATCCCGGCAACGATGGGCATCAGGGTGGCGAGGGCCACCATCTTTTCGATAGTGCCTTCGAATGTCGCAATGATCGTGCTGGCGAGCGTTGCGGTGAGCAGATTGGCGATTAGCCAGCGCACGCGCGCGGCATAGGCTTCGCGGATCGGCTCGTTAATGTCGCCTTCGCCGGCACCCGACAGCAGTAGCACGTCCTCGCCCGCTTCTTCCTGAATGATGTGGACGATGTCGTCGACCGTCAGCTGGCCGACCAGCCGCCCGCTTTCGTCCACCACGGCGGCGGAGATCAGCGCGTATTTCTGGAACAGCAGCGCGACCTCTTCCTGATCCATCGAAACGGGGATCAGCGTCTGGTCGCGCTTCATCACATCGGTCAGGGCGATGTGGCGCGGAGTGCGCAAAATCCACGAAAGCTGGCAGGTGCCCACCGGCTTGTGGGTGTGATCGACGATGAACACTTCCCAGAATTCGGTCGTCAGATCGTCGCGCTCGCGCAGATAATCGATCAGGTCGCCGACATTCATGTGTTCGGGCACCGCGATCAGCTCGCGCTGCATCAGGCGGCCGGCGGTTTCCTCGGGATAGGACAGCGCGCTTTCGATTGCGGCGCGGTCTTCCGGGTCCATTTCCGCCAGAACAGCGGCCTGATCTTCCTCGTCGAGATCCTCGATCAGCTGGACGGCATCGTCCGTATCCAGCTGCTCGGCGATCTCGGCCACGGCGCCGGGCGCCAGTTCCTCGACCATGCTTTCGCGCACATAGTCGTTGAGTTCGGCGATCACCTCGCCGCTCATCAGGTCGGTGATGGCGGCGGCCAGTTTCGCGCGCTCGGGCCGTTCGAGCAGTTCGAACAGGTCGGCGATGTCGGCGGGGTGGAGCGGCTCCACCAGTTCGTAGACCTGAGCCTCGTCGCCTTCTTCCAGCGCGTCGGAAACGGCACGGACGAAATCGGCCTTCAGGCGGTTCTCATTGTCGAACTGTTCGCGCTTTTCTTCGCCGGTTCCGGCATCGGCGGCGGGCGCGCGTTCCAGTTCTTCGAGTTCCTCTGGGCTCATCGGTCCCTCCTATTCCGGTGGGAGGCAAAAGCAAGGTGGGGTGACTTATTGATTGCAACGCCTATATCGGCGGCCGAACTTCAGGAGATAGCCCGATGGCCGATGAAACTCTTACCTTCTCGCTCGAGAGCGGCGATGTCGTGATCAAGCTGCGCCCCGACCTTGCGCCCGGCCACGTGGCCCGCATTACCGAACTGGCCAAGGAAGGCTTCTATGACGGCGTGGTGTTCCACCGCGTGATCCCCGGCTTCATGGCTCAGGGCGGCGACCCGACGGGCACCGGCATGGGCGGTTCCGACAAGCCGGACCTGCAGGCCGAATTCAACGACGAACCGCATGTGCGCGGCGTGTGCTCCATGGCGCGCACCCAGTATCCGCATAGCGCGAACAGCCAGTTCTTCATCTGCTTCGACGATGCCCGCTTCCTCGACAAGCAGTACACCGTCTGGGGCCAGGTCGTCAGCGGCATGGAACATATCGACGCGCTGCCCAAGGGCGAGCCGCCGGCAAGCCCGGGCAAGATCGTGAAGGCGACGGTCGCCTGATAGCCCGCAAGGGCACAGGTCAAACGCATTCAGGGCGATCTGGGGCGGTCTTCAGGGCCGCGCCGGGTCGCCTTTTGCTTTTCGGGACTGAGGTTTTCGAGGTCCGCTTGCTATCCGCGCCCTAAAGCCCGGATTCGATCATCCAGTCATGGAACAGCTTCACCGGCCGCGTATCGAGCGATTTGGGCCGGCAGACGAACCAGTAGGAATAGGGGCTTTCCACTTCCACATCGTAGAGCTTGGCCAGCTTCTTGCCAGTCGCCCGCCGATAATGGTCATCGTGCATGATCGCGATGCCAAGGCCCTGCGCGGCCGCTTCCAGCATCAGCTGGCCGGAATCGTAATGGTCGATCGCGGCGGGCTGCAGGGCCTGGAAGCCCAGGGCTTCTTTCCATGCCTCGAAACTCTCAGGCAGGTCGTTGTGGATCAGGAAGGTCTGCTTGGCGAGCGTTTCCAGATCGGGTGAGGGGCCGATTTCGGCGGCCAGCGCCTCGCTGCAGATCGCATGCACCCGGTTATGGTCCAGCCGCACCGAATAATAGGCTTCGTCCGGATCGGCTGTCACGATGATGGCAGCGTCCAGCGTGTCGCCCACGCGGCCGAGCAGGTTCGGGCCGGTATCGATGTCGATGTGCAGGCGCGGATGCAGCTTGCGCAGTTCGAGCAGGCGCGGGAACAGGCGCTGGCTGCCGAACAGCGGCGAAACGCCCAGATGCAGGCGCAGCAGCTGCAGGTTTTCCGACTGTGCTTCCACTGCCTGTGCCAGCGCTTCCAGATGCGGATTGATCGCTTCGTAGAAGGCGCGGCCGTCATCGGTCAGCTTCATGGCCTGATGGGCGCGGGTGAACAGCTTCTTGCCGACGAACTCCTCAAGGCTCGTCACACGGCGCGAAAGCGCGGATGGCGACAGGCCGAGTTCGTTCGCGGCAGCGCGGGCAGAGCCCATGCGCACGATGCGCACGAACGCTTCGAGCGCACGTAGGGGGGGAAGGCGGCGTGTTACCATGAAGAGCTATAGTTGGTCAGAAAAACCCCGGTCTGTCGAGAACCAGCCGGAAAATAGTTGCGAAAAATACAATTTGAAGAGCCGGACTTAGTCATCTTCCTCAAAATTGCGCCGCGGTGGGTGCAGGCGTAATCTTGTTACGTGAGTTTCGTCCCCGGCAGTCACCTCGATCCGCCACCCGCTCGGATGTTCCAGAATCGCGCCCACTTCCGGCACCTGTCCCGCAAGCACGAAGGCAAGGCCGCCCAGCGTGTCGACGGCTTCCTCAACCTCGGCAATGCGGGGATCGCCTACGGTTTCGGCCACATCGTCCAGTTCGGCGCGCGCATCGGCGTCCCACATGCCCTCGGCAATGGGAACGATCAGCGCTTCGGGCGCGTCATCGTGTTCGTCCTCGATCTCGCCGACGATTTCCTCGACCAGATCCTCGATCGTGATGATCCCGTCGACGCCTGAATATTCGTCCACCACCACCGCAAGGTGGGTGCGGCGCGCGCGCATGTCTGCCAGCACGTCCAGCGCATTGCGTGACTGCGGCACATAGAGCGGCTGGCGCATCAGGGTAGACCAGTCGGCCGGTGGCGGCTGATCGGTGGCGATGATGGTGAAAACGTCCTTGATGTGAATCATGCCGATCACATCGTCCAGCGTCTCGCGATAGACGGGCATGCGCGAATGGCCATGCTCGGCAAAGGTCGCCACCAGCTCCGCCCAGCTCGAATCGGCTGAGATGGACACGATCTCGCCGCGCGGGATGGCCACGTCGTCAGCATCGTGTTCGCTGAAGTGGAGCAGGTTGCGCAGCATCGTCAGTTCGACCGACGACAGGTCGCCATTGGTCTTCCCCGCATCGCCCCTGGGATGCTCGTCTTCGTGCTCGGCAATGGCTTCCTCAAGCTGCGCGCGCAGCGAGGTTTCCCCATTGTCCCCATCGAAGAAGCGGCGGATGGAACCCCACAAGCCGCCTTTACTGTCCGCGTCTCCATTGCTGGAGTCGCCGGTCCTGGCCGTGTCGGACATGACCTTGCTACTTTCTCCTGTCATTGCTCGCGGTCGCCATATGGGTCTGCAATTCCCATTAGCGCAAGCGCCTTTGTTTCCAGCGCTTCCATTGCATCTGCATCGGCTGGGGATATTTCATGGTCATGACCGGCCAGATGCAGCAATCCGTGCACGATCAGATGTGCCGCATGATGTTCCAGCGGAACGCCCTTTTCCGCCGCTTCGCGGGCACAGGTTTCGTGCGCAAGGGCAATGTCGCCCAGCAATTCGGGCGGGCCTTCCGGGGCGAGGGCAAGCAGATCGTCCCGCTCCAGCATGGGGAAGGACAGCACGTTCGTGGGCTTGTCGCGCTGGCGCCATTCGCGGTTGAGCGAGTGGATTTCCTCGTCGGAAGTGAAGATCAGGCTGACGCACAGGCGCGGATTGCCCAGTTCCGGCGCGACTTGCGCAAGGGAATCGGCTGCCTGTTCTGCAAGGCTGTCCCACTGGCCGGCCGGCCAGGGCTCTTCAATGTCGATTTCGAGTTCCAAAATTTCTCCGTCGTCCTCGCGAAAGCGGGGACCCCGCTATAATTCATGCGTTAAGTGTGTCGAACAGATCATCCCAATCGGGATTCATCGTTTCGATCAACTCGATTTTCCAGGCGCGACGCCATTTCTTGATCGCCTTCTCACGAGCGATGGCGCCCTCGATCCGATCATGGAATTCCATATAGACCAACCGGGTGAAGCCATATTTAGCCACAAATTCCGAGCCTGTGCCCGCGCGATGCTGGACCATGCGGGCCGCCAGATCGCCCGTTACGCCTGTGTAGATGCCGCCGCGATAGCGGTCGCTTGTCATGTAGATCCAGCCGCCCTTACCCATCTTTCGTCATTCCCGCAAAAGCGGAAATCCCGCGATTTGTAAGGGCAGGTGATATCGGGAATTGCCTGATGGCCGAAAGGCAGCGGGACCCCCGCTTTCGCGGGGGCGACGACATTACCCCTCCTGCCCCTCATAGGCCTCGACAATCCGGCCCACGATGGGATGGCGGACCACGTCCCCGGTCGAGAATCGGGAGACAGCGATGCCTTCCACGCCTTCCAGCCTGCCGACGGCATCGTTCAGGCCGCTCATGTTCGGGCCGCCGGGAATGTCTACCTGCTTGGGGTCGCCGCAGATCACCATCCGGCTGTTCTGGCCGAAGCGGGTGAGGAACATCTTCATCTGTTCGCGCGTGGTGTTCTGCGCTTCGTCCAGAATCACGAAGGCGTCAGCCAAGGTGCGCCCGCGCATGAAGGCGATGGGCGCGATTTCGATTTCACCGCTGGCAAGGCGCCGTTCCACCTGTTCGGGCGGCATGCAATCGTACAGCGCATCGTAAAGCGGGCGCAGATAGGGATCGACCTTCTCCTTCATGTCGCCGGGCAGGAAGCCCAGGCGCTCGCCCGCTTCCACGGCCGGGCGGGACAGGATCAGGCGCTGTACGCTGCCGGTGATGAGCTGGCTGACCGCCTGAGCCACAGCCAGATAGGTCTTGCCCGTACCGGCGGGGCCAAGGGCGAAGATCACGTCTTCGCGGGCCAGTGCCCGCATATAGTCGATCTGCGCGGCAGAGCGCGGCACGATGGTTTTCTTGCGGGTGCGGATCATGATCGGCGGGCGTTCCGCATCGCCGGAAATGATGCCCTCCAGCGTCGGTTCGCTCGACATGGCGATCAGCGATTCGATGGCGCCGGAATCCAGTTGCTGGCCGGTCAGCAGGCGCTGATGCATGCCCTTCAGCACATCGCGCGCACGGGCAACGGCATCGTCGGGGCCTTCGATCTGAACCTTGTTGCCGCGCGCCGCGATATAGACGCCCAACCGGTTCTCTATCTGCACCAGATTGGCATCGAACTCTCCGAACAGCGCGCCAAGCACTGTCTGTTCGTCAAATTCCACTTCCACCCTTGCGCGGCGTGACGGGTCACGGCGGTCTTCGGGATGGGCGAGTGCCGCGTAACCGGCACGATCTGCTTTGCGGGCCATGCGCTCCTTTCGGTCTGTAACGGGGAAGATAATACAGGAGTGGGCGAGGGCAAGCGGGCGGGGCGTTTGTCCCGGTGGAAAACCACGCGGATGTTGCTTTTGTGCGTCGGGCTGAAAACGTTCTGCCGGATTGAGTCAGGACAAGGAAAGAACTGCTCGTCCATATATCCGCCTATCTTTCAGCCAAATATTGGAGAGCACGCATGACACAGGATTTTTCCGGCAAGGTGGCCATTGTCACGGGCGGGGCATCCGGGATCGGCGCAGCGATCGTGCGCGATCTGGCGGCGCGCGGGGCGAAAGTGGTCGTTGCGGATTACAATCTGGCAGGCGCGGAGGAACTGGCGGCAAAGGCCGGCAACGGGGCGCTGGCCTTCAGGGTGGATACCGCTGACGCCGCGCAGGTTAAGGCCATGGTCGATTTTGCCGTCGCGCAGTTCGGGCGCCTCGATCTGGCAGTGAACAACGCCGGGATCGCGGGTGCGGACAAGCCGGTGGGTGAAATCGATCTGGATGACTGGCACCGGGTTATCGACGTGAACCTGCACGGCGTGTTCTACGGCATGCGTTATCAGATTCCGGCCATGCTGGAGACGGGCGGCGGCTCCATTGTCAACATGGCTTCCATCCTCGGTTCGGTCGGCTGGCGCGGTGCGGCGGCCTATGTCACGGCCAAGCATGGCGTGTGCGGGATGACCAAGTCGGCGGCGCTCGAATATTCGGCGCAAGGCATTCGTGTGAATGCCGTTGGCCCGGCCTTCATCGAAACTCCGCTGATCGAAAATGCCATGACGGACGAGGCGCGGGCGGCGCTGGTCGGCATGCATCCCATCGGGCGGCTGGGCCAGCCGGAAGAAGTGGCTGCGCTGACCAATTTCCTGCTCAGCGATGCGGCCAGCTTCGTGACGGGCGCCTATTATCCGGTGGACGGGGCCTATCTCGCCCAGTGAACCGGGCGAAGGGGGGCGGGTCAGGCCGTGGCGGGTTGCAGCAGGCGGCCCGAGATGGAGTTCGGCCCGGCTTCCGCCAGTTCGACGGTAACGATGTCGCCAATGGCGGCATCGCCTTCGAAATGGACGGATTGCAGCCAGGGTGACTTGCCCAGCCACTGGCCGGGATATTTGCCCTTGCGCTCCACCAGCACTTCGCAGGTCTTGCCGATGGACGCCTTGTTGAAGGCCAGTTGATCGCGATTGAGCGCGGCCTGGAGGCGTTGCAGGCGCTCGTCCATCACCGAAACCGCGATCTGATTGTCCATGGTTGCCGCAGGCGTGCCGGGGCGGGGCGAATATTTGAAGCTGAAGGCGGCTGCATAGCCGACAGCATCGACCAGCCCGAGGGTCTCTTCGAACTCGGCCTCCGTCTCGCCGGGGAAGCCGACGATGAAGTCGCCCGACAGGGCAATGTCCGGGCGCGCCGCTCGGACGCGTTCCAGCACGCGCAGATAGCTCTCCGCCGTGTGGCTGCGGTTCATCGCCTTCAGCACCCGGTCGGAACCGCTCTGTACCGGTAGGTGCAGATAGGGCATCAGTTTGGCCACTTCGCCATGGGCGGCGATAAGGCCTTCCGTCATGTCGTTCGGGTGGCTGGTGGTGTAGCGAATTCGCTGCAATTCCGGTAGCTTGGCGAGTTCTTTGATGAGGCCGTCCAGCCCTACGGGGCGGCCCTTGTCATCCTCGCCTGTCCAGGCATTGACGTTCTGGCCCAGCAATGTGATCTCGCGTGCACCGGCTTCGACCAGCCTCTGCGCTTCGGCAATCAAATCCTTGTAAGGGCGTGAAATTTCTGCACCACGTGTGTAAGGGACAACGCAATAGGTGCAGAATTTGTCACAGCCTTCCTGCACGGTCAGAAATGCCGTCGGCCCAGCCCGGCGGCGGGCAGGCAGGGCCGCGAATTTGGCGTCGGCCGGCATGTCCGTATCGGTCGCCCGTTCGCCCAGAGTGGCCTTTTCCAGCATTTCCGGCAGGCGGTGATAGGCCTGCGGGCCGACTACCATGGAGACCGCCGGAGCGCGGGACATGATCTCCTCACCCTCGGCCTGTGCGACGCAGCCAGCCACGGCGATCAGGGGGCTGGAGCCGTCCTCGCGGCGCAACCGGCCGATATCCGAATAGACCTTCTCAGCCGCCTTTTCCCGGATGTGGCAGGTGTTCAGCACCACCAGATCGGCATCCTCGCCCTCTGGCGCGGCGGAAAGGCCGCGTTCTGCTAGCAATTCGGCCATACGCTCGCCGTCATAGACGTTCATCTGGCAGCCGAAGCTCTTGACCCTGTAGGTCTTGGGGGGCGGGCTCTGTCGCATGGTGGGGGCGTTTAGGGGAAATGCGGGCCGGAGTGAAGGGGGCGGCGATCTAGCGCCCCAGCGCGTTCCGCACTGCTTCCTGCGCGGCGATGGCCATGGTCTTGCGGCTGGCAAGCTGCTCACCTGTGAGCGGGGGCAGGAAATGGACAGTCAGGTGCAGCGGCCGCAGACGGGCGAGGATGCGCTTGAAATTGTCCAGCCCGTGTTCCTCGCCAACCCAGGCAATTCCCGGCACTTCACTATATGCCAGCAACACCGGCTGGATTGCGACGCCATCCGGAAGCGGGCTGACAGCGGAAAACAAGGCGCTCTTGAACGCAAGCAGGCCGGTCCCGTCGCTGGTGGTGCCTTCGGCGAACAGGGTGAGCGTGCCGCCATGGTCGATGGCATGACGCACATCCTCCACCTGCCGGGCGACGCTCGTCCGGTCATGGCGGGCAACGAAGACCGTTTCGTTCAGGCGGCAAAGGAAACGAAGAAGCGGGAAGGCCGACAGCCCGTCATGCGCCACGAAGGCACTGCCTGCCGTCTGGGCGAGACCGGGGATGTCCAGCCAGCTGACATGATTCGAAATCAGCAGGGCACCCGGCACGGGACGGCCGCGCCGTTCGATCTGCAAGCCGCAGATCGCCCCGATTCCGGTCAGGAAAACGCGCGGCCAGAACCGGTCCAGCCGCAGCAGCTTCCATAATCCGTGCAGAGGAAGGCACAGCGCGAGCAGTGCCACCATCAGCACGAGCTTGACGGCGATCAGCAGCCAGCCGAGCGGGGTGATGCGGGGTGGATCGAGGGCGAGTGCGCCGCTCATCGCAACGCCCCGTCAGTCCTCTCGATCGAGCCGGACGCCGTAAAGCTCCATGCGGTGATCGACCAGGCGATAGCCCAGCCTTTCGGCGATCACCCGCTGCAAGGCTTCCAGCTCGGGATCGACGAACTCCACGACCTTGCCGGATTCGACATCGATCAGGTGATCGTGATGGGCTTCCGGCGCCGCTTCATAGCGTGCGCGCCCATCGCCGAAATCGTGTCGGTCAAGAATGCCGGCCTCTTCGAACAGGCGCACTGTCCGGTAAACTGTCGCGATCGAGATCTTGGGATCGATCGCGGAGGCGCGCTCGTGCAGCAGCTCGACATCGGGATGATCCGTGCTTTCGGAAAGCACGCGGGCAATGATGCGCCGCTGCTCTGTAATCCGCAGTCCCCGCTCGTTGCAGAGCTGCTCAATATCAATGGGTTGATTCAACGCTAGCCCCGTCAATCAAAACGCCCCATGGGTTTTAGACCCATGGGGCGTTTTTTCAACCTGCAGTGAGACTTTGTAAGTCTCAGGCTTCCTTCTTGCGACGGCCGCGCTTCTGGCCGGGCTTGCGGCCAAGGCCGATCTTCTTGGCCAGCTCGCGGCGCTTTTCCGCATAATTGGGGGCAACCATCGGGTAATCGGCGGGCAGATTCCAGCGCGCGCGATATTCTTCCGGGGTCATGTTGTAGGCCGTCATCAGGTGGCGCTTGAGCATCTTCATCTTCTTCCCGTCTTCCAGGCAGATGATGTAGTCGGGCTTCACGGAAGCGCGCACGGAAACAGCGGGTTCCAGCGGAGCGACTTCGGGTTCGACCTTTTGGCCCAGACCGGCAAGGGCGCCGTAAATGTTCTGGATCAGGCCGGGAAGTTCTTCAACCGCGACGCTGTTATTGCTGACATGAGCAGCGACGATATCCGAGGTGAGCGTGATCAACGTCTCGGTCATGTCATTTTCGATGGTGTCCATAATTTCCTCAATTCCAGCGAGAGGGGGGCTCGCTTACGTGTTTTTCCGGTATGGGCCGGATTGCGCGCCTTGCATGAAACAAAATCGAAATTCAAGTGCAGTGCGGAAATGGAGAAGAACTGTCGCTGGGGATCAAGTTAAGCCTTTATGATTTAAAGCCCTAACGCAAAGGTAATGGCATCGATCCCGGCAATCGAACCTCGATTGTAATAATTCGGTCGCCTGCCCACCGGTTCAAATCCATGCTGGCGATAGAGCGCTTCGGCAGGATTGCCGTCCCGCATTTCAAGGAACATCCGTGTCACTCCGCGGGCGCGCGCATCGGCAATCAGGCGATCCATCAGGGCACCGGCAATGCCATTGCGCCGATGGGCGGGAAGTACGGCGATAAGCAGCAATTCCTCTTCATCCAGAATTTGTCTGGATAAAGTAAATCCGGCAGCTTTCCCATTTGCGTCAGGTACTTGCAGCTTCACGTCGAGCAGATGGCAGCGGCAATTCGCCAATACCAGCGCATCGCTGACCTGCCTGCGATTCCAGGCCTCGCCAAAGGCTGGATCGAACGCGCCCTCCATCACTTCCATGATGTGATCGACGGGATCGCGCGGTGCCGTCATGCGGGGGCACCCGGCAGGCGCGCGTCGGGCGCGCGGCCGTAAAGCGGGGCAAGAGCCGGTGTCAGCAGCGCGGCCGGCAACTGCGACAGGCGGCGCGCATCCGGCCACAAGGGCAGGGCCGTGCCGCTGCCTTTGGCGGCGACCAGCGATTCGGCCTGCGTCCCGGCCGTCAGTGCATGGCATTGGCGTGCAGCAGCCGCTTCAGGGCGCAGCGATTCCAGCGGGCCTTCGGGCATGCCGTCGGCGGAAAAGTCCTGGACGAACCATTCGCCATGGCCGCCGGTCATGCACACGGTGACGGGCTGTGCGCCCATGTCGCCGCGCGCCATGGAGGCAACCAGCGCCAGAGTTGGATAGCCGAGCATTTCGGCTTTCCACGCCAGCCCCAGCGCACGCGCGGCAGCAAGGCCGATGCGCACGCCGGTGAAGCTGCCCGGGCCGAGCGATACGCAGATCCGGTCTGCGCGGCCGCGTTCCGGCAATTGCGCAATCATCGGCACGAGGTGTTCGGCATGGCCGCGCCCCAGTAAGCGGAATTCGCCCACGGCCGGTTGATCGCCTTCGAACAAGGCGACGGAGCAGCCTTCTGTGGCGCAATCTATGGCAAGTGTCTTCATTGCGCTTAGCGCTAGCGCGTCACAGCACGCGATTGAAGACCTCGAAATCAGGCCGCGGGCTGCGGGGGAAGATCGTGGAGGGATCGCCATAGCCCAGTGTCGAGATGAAATTGGACTTCCAGCGCGGCTGATCGGCGAAGAATTCCGCATCTACCGCCGCATTGTCGAAGCCCGACATGGGGCCGGTATCCAGCCCCAAAGCGCGCGCGGCGAGGATGAAATAGGCGCCCTGCAGAGTCGAATTGCGCAGGGCGGAAAGTTCGCGGGCCGTTTCGTTTCCTTCGAACCAGCTTTTCGCGTCGGCATGGGGGAAGAGCCAAGGCAATTGCTCGTGGAAATCCACGTCCATGGCGATGATCACGCTGACCGGCGCCTTGCGAATCTTGTCACCATTGGTGCCGCCTGCATGCTTCGCCAGCCTTTCCTTTGCTTCGGGCGTGGTGAGCCAGATCATGCGCGCAGGAAGCTGGTTGGCCGAAGTCGGCCCCATCTTCACCAGATCCCAGATCTCATGAAGCTGCTCGGTGCTGACTGGCTTGTCGAGATAGCCATTATAGGTCCGCGCAGTGCGGAACAGCTGGTCGAGCGCGGCGTTCGAAAGAGGCTCGGCCATGTCAGGCGGCGCGCACTTCGGTGACTTCGGGCACGTAGTGCTTCAGCAGGCCTTCGATCCCGTGCTTGAGCGTGGCCGTGGAAGAGGGGCAGCCAGAACAGGCGCCCTGCATGGTCAGATAGACCACGCCTTCGCGAAATCCGCGATACTGGATGTCGCCCCCGTCGCCGGCAACGGCAGGGCGAACGCGGGTTTCGATCAACTCGCGAATCTGCGCCACGATGTCGGCATCGGCCGGATCGTCGCCCATGTCCTCTTCTTCCGGCGGTACGGCGATGTCGGCCGCGGTGCCTGCATGGAACAGGGGAGCCTGGCTGATGAAATGATCGAGCAGGATCGCCACCACCTGCGGCTTGAGCGCGGACCAGTCTGCGCCGGGTGCGGCAGTTACGGAAACGAAGTCCCGCCCGAACAGGACGTTGACGACTTCGCCCGTGCCGAACAGCGCATCGGCCAGCGGGGATGCTTCCGCAGCTTCCGGCGAAGTGAATTCCCGTGTGCCGCTGGCCATCACGGCCTGTCCGGGCAGGAATTTGAGCGTCGCGGGGTTGGGCGTGGTTTCTGTCTCGATATACATGGTCAGGGATTTAGGCGCGGGGCGGCTGTCCGACAAGGTAGAGCTTGTTTCGCGTCATTCACTATCCCTTCATGCCCTCGGCCCCTATTAGTGCGCCCATGAAGATCCATTCGCGCGCCGTTCGGCTGCTCGCACCGTTTCTTGCCTTGCTTGTTGCGGCCACGCCCGCCGTCCAGGCGCGGGATGATGCTTCATCTGTATTTGTGCCATCGGCCACCGCGCCGCTGCCTCCGGCCTCGCTCAACCCCGATGATCCGTGGATCTATCGCGGCGGCGACATTCCGCATGACAAGGATTGGCTGTTCGGCGAACTGCCCAATGGCCTGCGCTACGCAGTGCGTCGCAATCTCGTACCGGGCCAGCAGGTCTCGATCCGGGTTCGCATCGATGCCGGTTCGCTCAACGAACAGGATGGAGAGCGTGGCTTTGCCCATCTGATCGAGCATTTGACGTTCCGCGAATCCAAATATCTGGCCAACGGGCAGGCCATTCCCACCTGGCAGAGGCTGGGGGCGAGGCTGGGCTCGGACACCAACGCTATCACGTCGCCCACACAAACGGCTTATCAGCTGGACCTGCCCGATGCGACGGACGCCAAGCTGGATGAGAGCATGAAGCTGCTGTCCGGCATGATCCGCGAACCGCTGCTGAGCGATGCGAACATCGCTGCCGAGCTGCCGATCGTGCTGGCGGAAAACCGCGAGAATGGCGGGCCGGGCAAGCGCTTCTCCGACGCGTCGAGCGCGCTGTTCTACAAGGGGCAGTTGCTCGCCAACCGGGCGCCGTCGGGTACGGAGGCTACCTTGCAGGCGGCCACCAGTGCCTCGCTCCGGGGGTTTCACGATCGCTGGTATCGCCCGGAAAACACCACCATCGTGATTGTCGGCGATGGTGATCCCAACCGCTTCGCCGAGTTGATCGAGCAATATTATTCGGATTGGAAGGGCAAGGGCGCGCCGGCAAAGGCGCCCGATTTCGGCAAGCCGGTCGCCCCCGCAGGGGCGCCGGAAGTGGCCGGGCTGGACAGCCCGCTCGGCGAGACGAAGGTGCTGGTGGAGCCTGATCTGCCGCGCGGCATTATCGTTGCTTTGCTGCGCCCCTGGGGCAAGCCGATCGACAATCTGGAATATAACCGCGGGCTGATGATCGACCGGGTGGCCGAACAGATTGTCAATCGCCGGCTTATGGAGCGGTCCCGCGCCGGCGGCAGCTTCGTGCTTGCCAGCGTGGAACGGCGGGAAATGAGCCGGTCCGCCAATGTGACCTTCATCAATGTGACGCCCATCGGCGATGACTGGAAAGGCGCGCTGAACGATGTGCGCGCGGTGATTGCCGATGCGCTGGAAACGCCGCCGAGCGAAGAAGAGATCGCCCGCGAGCTTTCCGAGATCGACGTCAGTTTTGCCGATATGTTCGATCAGCGCGTCAATCAGCCCGGCTCGCAATTGGCGGACGATCTGGTCAGCGCGGTCGACATCAGGGAATCGGTTGCATCGCCCGAGACCTTCCTGACCGTCCTGCGCGCCATGAGGGACCGTTTCACTCCCGAAGCAGTGTTCGAGCATACCAGGAAGCTGTTCCAGGGCACAGTGACCCGCGCGATCATGTTGACGCCCAAGGCCGGTGACGCGACCGAAGCGCAATTGCGCGACGCCCTGCTGGAGCCGGTGGCGGCCGATAATGGCGCGCGCGTTTCAGCCGGCGCGCTCAGCTTTGCGGATATGCCCGTCATCGGCGCGCTTGCTCAGCCTGTCGCGCGCCACCAGATCGGCGTGCGCGAGATCGAACAGCTCGATTACGCCAATGGCGTCCACGCGCTGATCTGGCGGACCGATAACGAGCCTGGCCGGATCACGGTGCGCGTTCGCTTCGGCAGCGGTTACCGCGCCTTTGCCGCCGAAGATGCACCCTATATCAGCCTTGGGCAGTCCGCCCTCGTGGCTTCGGGCATGGGGCCGCTTGGCGCTTCGCAGCTCGACGCCATTGCCTCGGGCCGCAAGCTGGGCTTCGATTTCTCCATCGACAATGGGGCCTTCCAGTTCGAGGCGCAGACGAGGCAGGAAGATCTGGCGGATCAACTGTGGCTGTTCGCGGCCAAACTCGCCCTTCCGCGCTGGGATACGCCTGCCTTCGACCGGGCAAAAGCGATCGGCCAGCTCGGCTATGACAGCCTCAATGCCGATCCGATGAGCGTGATGAACCGCGATCTGGACTGGATTCTCGATAATCGCGATGCCCGCTTTGCCACGCCGACTCCAGCTCAGCTCAATCTGGCGACAGCGGATGGCTTCCGCCGGGTTTGGGAGCCGCTGCTGCGGCAGGGGCCGGTTGAGGTGATGGTGTTCGGTGACATCGATCCGGCCGCGACCGAGGCGGAACTGGCCCGCACATTCGGTGCCCTGCCGTCGCGCGCCCCAATTCCGCCCGAGGCACTGGCGCGCGGCGTGTCCTTCTCGCCCGTGCCGGCCGAACCGGTGGTGCTGCATCACAACGGCGAGGCCGATCAGGCCGCCGCCGTGGTCGCCTGGCCGCTGGGTGGCGGGGTGAAGGGCGTGCCGGTTTCGCGCGAACTGACGGTGCTGGGCGACATCTACAATAACCGCCTGCTCGATGCGATGCGCGAGAAGGCGGGGGCAAGCTACACACCCTTTGTCATGGCCAGCTGGCCGACCGATATCGAAAGTGGCGGACGCTTCATCGCGCTGGCGCAGCTCAAGCCGGAAATGGTGCCGGAATTCTTCGCCGTGGCAGACCAGATCGCAGCCGACCTTGCGAAGAACGGGCCGGATCAGGATGAGATCGTGCGCGTGACGGAACCGATCCTGCAGCAGCTGACGCGCGCGCTTTCCGCGCATGGCATCTGGATGAATCTGGTTGAGGGCGCCTCGATCCAGCCGGAACGGATCGCCACGGTCGGATCGCTGTTTGACGATTTCACTGTGACCACGCCGGAACGGATGAAGGAACTGGCTGCGCATTTTCTTCCCACCGGCCAGGGCATGCGCGTTGCGGTGATCCCGCAGGGGCAGCAGCTGGCCCGTTCGGCCCCGCGAAAGGGCGCGGGGGCGGGCACTTCGGCCGCCGCAAATCCCGCTGCGCCGTGAGATCGAAATAATCGATCAGAGTAGTTGAGAGTGTAACCTTTGCAATCTGGCGCGCGAGCGCCTATTTGCGCCGCCTTCCCATAACAGGCAGAGATGAAAAGTGGCTAAGAGCTGGACCCCCGAGGGCTGGAAGAACTTCGAAGCGAAGCACCTTCCGGTCTATGAAGACGAAAAAGCGCTGGATGTGGCAGTGGATACGCTGTCGGCTTATCCGCCGCTCGTCTTTGCGGGCGAGGCGCGCGCTCTCAAGGCCGAACTGGCCGAAGTGGTCCATGGCCGCGGTTTCCTGCTGCAGGGCGGTGACTGCGCCGAAAGCTTTGCCGAGTTCCATCCGAACAACATTCGCGACACGTTCCGCGTGCTGCTGCAGATGGCTGCTGTGCTGACTTTTGCCAGCAAGCAGCCGGTGGTGAAGGTGGGCCGCATGGCCGGCCAGTTCGCCAAGCCGCGCAGTGCCGCGACCGAGACGATCGGCGGCAAGGAACTGCCGAGCTATTTCGGCGACATCATCAATGGCATCGACTTCGAGGATGCCCAGCGCCGCAACGATCCGGAGCGGATGATCCGCGCCTACAGCCAGTCGGCTGCGACGCTGAACCTGCTGCGCGCCTTTGCGGGCGGCGGCTATGCGAACCTGCGCCAGGTTCACAAATGGACGCTGGATTTCATGGGCCGCAGCCCCTGGGCCGACAAGTTCCGCGACATTGCCGACCGTATCGGCGAGGCGCTGGACTTCATGGAAGCCTGCGGGATCGATCCGGAAAATGCGCCGCAGCTGAAGAGCGCGAGCTTCTACACCAGCCACGAGGCGCTGCTGCTTCCCTATGAGCAGGCGCTGACCCGGCAGGATTCGCTCACCGGCGACTGGTACGATACCAGCGCGCACATGCTGTGGATCGGCGACCGTACCCGGTTCGACGGTTCCGCCCATGTCGAGTTCCTGCGCGGGGTGCAGAACCCCATCGGCATGAAGTGCGGCCCCAGCCTTGAGCCGGACGCGCTGCTGCGCATGCTCGACACGCTCAACCCCGGCCGCGAGGCCGGCCGCATGACGCTGATCAGCCGTTACGGCCACGACAAGGTGGAAGCCGGTCTGCCCAAGCTGGTGCGCGCGGTGAAGCGCGAAGGCCATCCGGTGGTGTGGAGCTGCGATCCGATGCACGGCAATGTCGTGAAGGCGGAAAGCGGCTACAAGACCCGCCCGTTCGACCGCATCCTGTCGGAAGTGAAGGGCTTCTTCGCCGTCCACCGCGCCGAAGGAACCCATGCGGGTGGTATCCATGTCGAAATGACCGGTCAGGACGTGACCGAATGCACCGGCGGCGCCGTTGCGATTACCGACGAACGTCTGGCCGATCGCTATCACACCCATTGCGACCCGCGCCTCAATGCCGCGCAGTCGCTGGAACTGGCGTTCCTGCTGGCCGAGATGCTCAATCTCGAAGCGCAGCAGCGCCACGCCGACGCCGCCTGACGCGGCGGCCCGGTCTTCGGGAATGATTGCGGGCTCCGTGCTTCGGTGCGGGGCCCGTTTCATGTGAGGCGCGGCAAACCGTAGCCGCGCGATTTACCATAGCTTCACTCATCGCCTCTATATCTTGCAGATTGAGGAGGCGGGTTTTGGACAGCAAGATCGCCAGAAACTGGCTGTTTGCGGCAAAGGCAGCGATTGCGTGGCTGGTCTGCGCGATTGCATCCGTGTCGCTGCGCGATCAGGGTGGGGCGGTGTTGGTGCTGTGGCTGCCCAGCGCGATTGCCGTTTCCGCGCTTTATGTCTCCAAGCCCGGACAACGCCTGCCGCTGATCGCCATACTGGCGGTCGCCAATCTGATCTTCAATTTTGTGGTCGGCGTGGGTTTTGGCGATTCGCTCGGCTATATCGTCGCCAATCTGGTCGAGCCGATCGTGATCGTGGCGATAGCCCACCAGATCATCGGACGGCGCAAGCTGGAAGCCTTGCGGCTGCGCGACATGACGCTGCTGTTTCTTGGCGTGGTCGTCGGTTCGCTTTCCAGCGGGATCATTTCCCTTCCGTTCCGGCCACATCAGGAAGTGATACAGTTCGTCTGGTGGATTCTCACCACCACGCTCGGCACAACGGTCGGCGCGCCGATCCTGCTTTATCTGCACGACCTGTTGAGCAGGCGGCGCGACGACAAGTCGATCACGGCCGAACGCCTGCCGTTGTGGCTGGTGATCTCGATGATCACCCTGTTCGTCCTTTCGTGGCTGGCGCTGGGTTACAGCCATGTATCGCTGATTGCCGTGGTGGTCTCTGCGCTTGTCCTGATCGTCACCCGCTATGGCCAGATCGGCGCCTCGCTGGGCACTTTCGTGTTCGGACTGGCCGGAACGCTTCGCTCTATCGGTGGGCATACGCCGTCTGCGGCCTATCTGGAATTCACGCCGTTCGAGGCGGGGATCGTCCTGCAACTCGTGATGCTGTTGATGATGGCCACTTCGCTGCCGCTGGCGGCACTGCTGCTCGACAATGAACGGCTGGCCCTGCGGCTGAAGGCGCGCAATTCGCGCATGCGCGAGAACCTCCTGATGCTCAACATGGCGGAGGAAGTCGCGCGGATCGGGCGCTGGCGTTACGATCCGCGCACTGGCGAGCAGGACTGGTCGCGCCAGATGTATCTCATCAACGGGCTGGACCCGACTCTTGGGCGCGATCCGGGCGACCTTACGTCCATGCTGCCCGATGGCGGGGCCGAACTGTTCGGGCAGCTTGCCCATCACGCCCGCGACCGCGCGCGCTACAGCTTCGAATACCGCATCTGCCCGCCCAATGGCGACGAGCGCATCCTCAAGATGTATGCCACCAACCAGTTCACCGATGACGGAGAACTGGCTTGCATGTTCGGCGTGGTGATGGACGTGACTGAACATTACCAGCGGCAGGAAGCGCTGGACAAGGAACGCACGCGCGCCATGCGCCTGGCGGCGGAGGCGCAATATCTGGCTCACACCGATCCGTTGACCGGCCTTGCCAATCGTCGCCGCACAATCACGCAATTGCAGAAGTGCATCCGCCGGTCCGAACAGGACGGCAGGCCGACCGCGCTGATCCTGTTCGACATCGACCATTTCAAGCGGGTCAACGATACCAGCGGCCACCAGACCGGTGACGATGTGCTGGTGCGCATTGCCGATATTGCCCGCGCGCAGGCCCGGGCAAGCGACCTGATCGGGCGCATGGGCGGGGAAGAATTCGTCTGGCTGTTGCCCGGCGCCGGCTTGGATGAGGCACAGGCGGCGGCAGAACGGCTGCGTCACGCAATCGAGCAGGAAAGCGCCGAAGGCGGGCTGCCGCGCGTCACGGCCAGCATCGGATATGCATTGTGGCGCGAGGGCGACGATGCAAACAGCCTGCTCGCCCGCGTCGATGCCGCATTGTATGAAGCCAAGGATGCCGGGCGCAACAAGGTCCAGCAAGCCGCTTGACAGTGCGGCGCATCGGCGCGGCACATCTCCGATACCAAACTCTGATTGACGAGCATCTGTGGCACGGCCACTCTCCCGCCAAAGCAAATCGCGAAAAAAATTCGCGAAATCTGGGAGATCAGCCTGATGGCCAGCAGCACCGCCGAGACTCTCGGTGCGCAGGGGGAGCGTTTCGACGTAGAGGCCTTTATTGACGGGCGCCGGATCGGCGGCCGCGAAGTGATGATGCTCGTCGTCTGTTCGCTGGTCCTCTTCATCGACGGTTTCGACATGTATTTCTTTGGCAAGATCCTGCCTGCCATCGCGCATGGGCTGGATGCCAAGCCGGCCGACATGGATGTGGTGATCTTCTGGACCTATGTCGGCATGGCCGTGGGCGCGTTCCTGATGCCGCCGCTGGCCGACAAGGTGGGGCGGCGCCCGGTGCTGGGCCTGTGCGCCCTGTGCTTCGGCGTGCTCTCGATCATGGGCGCCTATGCCCAGACGGTCACGCAGATGGCGGTGTTGCGCGGCGTATCGGGCATCTTCTTTTCCGCGATGCTGCCCATCGGCCTGGCACTGCTTTCGGAAATGACGCCGCGGCGCTGGCGTGCTGGCTTCATGGCCATGGCGCTGGTGCTGTTTTCCGCCGGCAATGCCGCCAGTGGGGTGATCGCGGCATGGCTGCTCGATCTCTATGGCTGGCAGATCGGTTTCTGGGTCGGCGGCGTGCTCGGCTTCGTGGCGGTACCAGTGCTGATGCTGATCCCGGAATCGCTTGCTTTCCGCCTGGCCCGCAATCCGCAGGATCCGAAGATCCCGGCCACGATCAAGCTCCTCGATGCGAGTGCGCCGATTTCTGCTGGATCGACTTTCCAATATGGCAACAGGCCGCCTCGCGAGAAGAGCGGCGCCGGGCCCTTGGCCCTGCTGCACAAGCCCTATTTCCTGCAGACTATGATCCTGTGGGTCGCGTGCTTCATCTCGCTCGGCAATATCGCGCTGCTGACCAACTGGATGGCCACCTTCTTCCAGGAACTGGGCGGCATTCCGATTCAGGAATTCGCCGTGTCCGCGATGATTTCGTTCATCGGCGGAGCCACCGGCACGCTGATCATGGGCTTCCTGATGGACCGGGTGAATCCCTACTGGCTGATCGCGGCCTTCTTCCTGGTCGAGGCAGTCGCCCTGTTCCTGCTGGGGCAGGTGCCGTTCAGCAGCGGGATATTCCTTGGCGCGCTGATCGTGTGGAACTTCACGCAGGTGGGCGGACAGACGGGCATCAACAATCTCGCCACGCTCAGCTATCCGCCTGAAATGCGTTCAAGCGGGATCGGCTGGGCAGGGGGCTGGGGCCGCGTCGCGGGCATCGTGCTGGCGCCTTTCGCGGGGGCGGCCGCGCTGCGCATGATGCTGCCGCTGGAGACGATCATGACGTTGATAGCTTTCATGGCAGTCGCGGTGGCAGTGCTGATCGTGGCGCTGGGCATCTTCGCGCCTGCATTCGGCCCCCGGGCAGCATCCCGCCAGTAAGGCCGCAAAAGAAGCCGGGGGCGGGCGAGTTGCGGCGACAGGATATGATCGCATCGCAACTCCCCTCCTGGCCCGCCCCCTGGCCCCCTTGCAGGGGGCCAAACCGAATGCGCACGGCTGGGCCTGATCGCTCTTAGCTATCCATACCGAAGTGATCGGCCAGTTGCTGGCCGGTAAAGCCGTAACTGGGGGCGTTGGGATCGAACAACATGCCCTTGTTCCATTCCGCGAAGGCGCTCTGCAATTGCGCGAACCGCGCGGGATAGCGATCCTTCAGGTTTGCGCGCTCCAGCGGATCGGCAAAGACGTCGAACAGGAAAGTGTTTCCGGCGATCTTGAGATATTTCCACCTGCCGCGCAGCGCCGCTTCCTGCCCCTTGTTGGTGAAGCGCCAGAACAGCGTGCGTTCCGGCATGGTCTCCCCCCTGATCGCGGGGAGAATATCTCGCCCGTCGCTGGGAAAGGCCGGATCTTGCTTCCCGCCGCCCGCGGCAAGGAATGTGGGCAGCCAGTCCATGGAAATGATCTCGCTCTCGCTGGTGCTGCCCGCTTTGGCCACGCCCGGCCAGCGCACGATGGCGGGGATACGCAACCCGCCTTCCAGCAGTTCGGTCTTCCGGCCAGTGAAGGGCCAGTTGTCGGAAAAACGCTCCCCCCCGTTGTCGCTGGTGAAGACCACTATTGTATTGTCGTCCAGTCCAAGCTGCTTCAGGCGGATGAGCACCCGGCCCACATTCTCGTCGAGCGAGAGCATCATCTTCTTGTAAGTGTCCATCGTGCCGCCATCGTAATGGCTGAAGCCGCCCGGAATCTTCGCAATCCGCTCCGCCTCGGCCTTTCCGGCCTCGTCATTGGCTTCCCAAGGCCAGTGCGGCGCAGTGAAGTGGAGCGAGATGAAAAAGGGCTGCTTGTCTTCCGCCCGCCGCTCCAGCGCGGCGATGGCGGCGTCGCCCAGCAGGTCGGTCATATAGCCGGCCTTCTCGATCGGCGTATCTCCGTCCCACAGATCCTTCAGGCCGCCGAAGCCGTGGCGGAAATAGTCTACCCCGCCGCCGCGCAGGCCCCAGAACTCGTCATAGCCGCTTTGCAGCGGGCCGTATTTGGGCAGATTGCCCATGTGCCATTTGCCCACCAGTGTGGTCTTGTAACCGGCCTTGCGCAGCAGCGAGGGCATGGTTGGATGTTCCGGCGGCAGGCCGATATCGCCCGGTCCCAATGGCTCCTGCAGCCCCACCGGAATGCGATATTGGTAGCGGCCGGTGATCAGCCCAACCCGCGTGGCGGTGCATACTGCGCTGTTGGCATAGGCGTGGGTGAAGCGGATGCCTTCCGCCGCCAGCCGGTCGATATTCGAAGTCTTGTATTCGCGGCGGCCATAGCAGGAGAGGTCGGCATAGCCCATGTCGTCGGCCATGATGTACAGGATGTTGGGCTTGCCGCTGGCGCCCGCCTTCTGTGCGGAACAGCCGGGCAGCACGGCCAGCGCCGCCGCCCCGGCCAGGCCGGCCACGGCTGTACGGCGCGTGATCGCGGTCCGTTCGGTGTTCGATTGGTCCGCGAATTCAGCCATGTTCCTAATTCCTCTCCGAAAATTCGGCTCCGCACTTGCCTTTCGGGCGCGGACACGATGTAGTCATTGCCACTTGCGTGCAAACCGCAACGGGGCCATCCTCTCAATATGAATACGGGTTCTCATTTAGGCGTCAAGCATCCCGTTGCTACGGGCGACTGGGACATGCCCGCCCCGATGCAGGAACGTAGCCGCAAGACCGCCGAACGCTTCATTCAGGTGGCGCTGCAACTGCTGCGCGAAAAAACCTATGCGGAACTGTCGGTGGCGGAACTGGCGCAGAAGGCCGGCCGCTCGGTCGGCGTGTTCTATCAGCGTTTCGGCAGCAAGGATGATTTCCTGCACGTGCTGCTTTCCGCCTATTTCCGGGATTCTCTGGGCTGGCGGGAAAAGATTACGCCCGATGGCTCCCCGGCAGAGATCTACGCCGATATTCTGGCGCGCGGCTATCGCGGCATCGTGGAGAACCGGAACCTTTGGCATGCGGCGCTGGAACGCTCCGCCGCCGATCCCTCGTTCTGGGCGACCTACCATTCCTTCCGTGAACGGGTGGGGGCGATGACGCTGAACGTCGTGGAGGCGGCTGCCGGGCGGCAGTTCGACGCAGGTGAGCGCCGCCAGCTGGCGATTGCCGGGCAGGTGTTCAATTCGGTCATCAACAACCAGATCATCAACGGGCCGGGGCCGCTGCGGCTGGAGGATGAGGATTTCCTGCCGGAACTGACGAAGATCGCGCTCGATCTCGCGCCGTTTTGAGGCGGTGCGGGCCGCTCAGCCCGCGCCGAATTGCAGCAATTCCAGTTCGTGGCCCCAGGGATCGAGCACGATGCCGACCCGGACCGCACCCATGTCGAACACAGGCACGATGGGGTTGGCGCCGGCTTCCACGGCCTTGGCGCACAGGGCGTCGATGTCGTCGGTGACCAGGCCCACCGGGCCGTGCCCGGGGCCGACCGACACATCGCGCCCGTCCTTATAGGCGACCAGCAGCAGGTTCGGGCCGGCTTCCTGGCCGGGCAGCGCCATGATGTGTTCCAGGAACGCATCCTCGTCGAAGGTCTGAGTGATCTCGAAACCGAACACCCCGCGATAGAAGGCGAGCGCCGCGTCCATGTCGGGCACGTTGAGCTTGAAGAAGCTGAGCTTCACGGTCGGGGCAGGCATGGTTTCCTCTCGCAACAGGTTTGTCTTTCCCCCACGCTATCGCCGCGAGCGCGGGTGGGGAAGGGGCGAGATCTGTTCTTGACGAATTAGAACATTAGAACTAACTAATGTTTAGCAGGAGAGATTCCATGACTGCAAATGCCCCGCAAATCGATCGCCCGCTGGAAGCCGCATCCGCACAGGTGGCTCGCGCGCTGGGGAACCCGGCGTTGCGCCCGGTTGTGCAGGCATTCTTCGATCAGCCGACCTATACCGTATCCTATGTGATCCACGATCCGGCCACTTTGGAAGCGGCCGTGATCGACTCGGTGCTGGATTACGATCCCGATGCCGGGCGCACGTCCTACGGCTCTGCGGACCGGATCGTCGATTATGTGCAGGCGCAGGGCCTTTCGGTCACCTGGCTGATCGAGACCCATGCCCATGCCGACCACCTTTCGGCCGCGCCCTATCTGCAGGAGAAGCTGGGCGGGAAGCTGGCCATTGGCGAACATATCGTCACCGTGCAGGGCGTGTTCGGCAAGCTGTTCAACGAAGGCACCGAATTCGCGCGCGACGGTTCGCAATTCGATCATCTGTTCAAGGATGGCGAGACATTCCGTCTCGGCAATCTGGAAGGGATCGTGCTGCACGTGCCCGGTCACACCCCGGCGGACATGGCCTATATCATCGGCGATGCCGGCTTTGCAGGCGACACGCTGTTCATGCCCGATTACGGCACGGCGCGGGCGGACTTTCCCGGCGGGGATGCCGCGCGGCTGTTCCGCTCGATCCGGCGGTTGCTGACCCTCCCGCGCGAGACGCGGCTGTTCATGTGCCATGATTACAAGGCGCCGGGGCGCGATACCTATGCGTGGGAGACCACCGTGGGTGCGGAACGGGACGGCAATGTCCATGTGCATGACGGCGTCAGCGAGGACGAGTTTGTGGCCATGCGCACCAAACGCGACGCGACGCTGGCTGTGCCGCGGCTGATCCTGCCTTCGGTGCAGGTGAACATCCGCGGCGGCCACATGCCCGAGCCTGAGGATAACGGCGTCAGCTATATCAAGATCCCGATCAACGCGATCTGACAGGGGAGGGCGGATCATGATCGACCAGCTCCATTATATCCTCGCTGCTTTCAGCGGCGTGGCGGTGGGCTTTACCCTTGGCCTTGTCGGCGGGGGCGGGTCGATCCTGGCGGTCCCGCTGATGGTCTATGTCGTGGGGGTGAAGAGCCCGCATGTCGCCATCGGCACCAGCGCGCTGGCAGTGGCCGCCAATGCGCTGGCCGGCCTTGCGAACCATGCCCGCAACCATAACGTCAACTGGCGCTGCGGCGGCACCTTCGCCACGGCGGGCGTGCTGGGCGCGCTGGCCGGGTCAACCCTGGGCAAGGCAGTGGACGGGCAGAAGCTGCTGTTCCTGTTCGCCCTGCTGATGATCGTGGTGGCCATTGCCATGTATCGCGGCCGCAGCGGGGAAGGGCCGGAAAACGTCGCCTGCAATCGCGACAATATGGGCAAGGTCCTGTCCTATGGCTTCGGCACTGGCGCGCTATCCGGCTTCTTCGGGATCGGGGGCGGGTTCCTGATCGTTCCGGCCCTGGTCGCCTCCACATCCATGGCGATCTATCGCGCGGTCGGCACTTCGCTGGTGGCCGTCACCGCCTTCGGTGTTGCCACGGCTGCGTCCTATGCCTTTTCCGGCCTGGTCGACTGGCCGCTGGCAGGCGTGTTCATTGCAGGCGGCGTAGTGGGCAGCTTTGCCGGCACTGCCGCCTCGCGCCGCCTTTCGGCGCAGAAGGGCCGCCTCAACACCCTGTTTTCGGGGCTGATCATGGCTGTCGCCCTCTACATGCTTGCACGCAGCGCAATCGCGCTTGCGGGATAATCATGCGCCAAACCATAGGAAGAGAAAGGGCTTATCTGCTATGGCCGCGATCGCTGACAAGGACCGAAAATGCCGCTCCATCGGGCGGATGATCGCCGAGGGTAGAGGAGTTACCGAAAGCTGCCGGGTCTTCGGCATTTCGGAGAAAACCTATTACCGCTGGCGCAACGAACAGGCCGCGGCCGGGAGTAAGTGATCCATGTTCGATCAGGCAGACGCGCTGTTGCTTGCACGAGTGCAATTTGCATTCACGGTGAGCTTCCATTTCATCTTCCCCGCCTTCTCGATCGGGCTGGCAAGCTATCTCGCAGTGCTCGAAGGGCTGTGGCTCAAGACGGGCAAGGGCATCTATCTCGACCTGTTCAAATATTGGCTGAAGATCTTCGCCGTGGCTTTCGCCATGGGCGTCGTCTCCGGCATCGTCATGTCCTACCAGTTCGGCACCAACTGGGCCGAATTCTCCGACAAGGCCGGCCCCGTCATCGGCCCGCTGCTCGCCTATGAAGTGCTGACGGCCTTCTTCCTTGAGGCAGGCTTCCTTGGCGTGATGCTGTTCGGGCTGGAACGCGTGGGCAAGAAGCTTCACTTCATCGCCACCTTGATGGTGGCCGGCGGCACGGCGGTTTCGGCCTTCTGGATTCTCAGCGTGAACAGCTGGATGCAGACGCCCGCCGGGTTCGAAATGGGCGCGAACGGGCAGTTCCTGCCGGGGCCGAGCTGGCTGGACATCGTCTTCACCGCCAGCTTCCCCTATCGTCTCGTCCACACGGTGATCGCCGCCTATCTCACCACTGCCTTCGTGGTCGGCGGGGTGGGGGCCTGGCACCTGCTGAAGGACAAGACCAACCAGCACGCGCGCAAGATGTTCTCCATGGCAATGTGGATGGCGGCGCTGGTCGCTCCGGTGCAGATTTTCGCCGGTGACATGCACGGGCTGAACACGATGGAGCATCAGCCGGCCAAGGTCATGGCGATGGAAGGCCATTATCAGAGCCACCCGGACGGCGCGCCCTTCATCGTGGCGGGTATTCCCAACAGCAAGGAACAGCGCGTCGATTATGCGATCGAGATTCCCAAGGCGTCCTCGCTGATCCTCAAGCACGATCCCAATGCGCCGCTGGCCGGGCTGGACACTATTCCGCCGGAAAATCACCCGCCGGTCGGCCCCGTTTTCTGGGCGTTCCGCGTCATGGTGGGGCTGGGCTTTGCCATGCTCGGGCTGGGCCTGTGGAGCCTCGTCGCGCGCTGGAAGAAGTCGCTCTATGACTGGCCCTTGCTGCACCGGGCCGCGATCCTGATGGCGCCTTCTGGCTTTGTCGCGGTGATCGCGGGCTGGATGGTCACGGAAATCGGCCGCCAGCCCTATACGGTCTATGGCCTGTTGCGGACGGCGGATTCCGCCTCGCCGCTCGATGCGCCTGCCGTGGGGGCATCGCTGCTCGCCTTCGTAGTGGTCTATTTCGCCGTCTTCGGCACGGGCACATGGTATATCCTGCGCCTGATGCATGGTGCGCCCAAGGTGCATGAACCGGGTGTGCGGCGGACGGAGAAGGGCCCGATCCGCACGGCGGGCATCACGCCCGGACCGGCGCGGGCCGTAGGCGGCCCGATCATCGAGCAGCCCGCGAAGGAGGACGGAGAATGAGCGTGGACCTCACCGCCATCTGGGCCTTCATCATCGCCTTCGCCGTCTTCGCCTATGTCGTGATGGACGGGTTCGATCTGGGCATCGGCATCCTCTTCCCCAGCTTCAAGGTGGGCGAGGAACGCGATCAGGCCATGAACTCCATCGCGCCCGTGTGGGACGGTAACGAGACCTGGCTGGTGCTGGGCGGGGGCGGGCTGTTTGCTGCCTTCCCGCTGGCCTATGCCATCATTCTTCCGGCGACCTATCCGCTGATCATCGCCATGCTGCTGGGGCTCGTGTTCCGGGGCGTGGCCTTTGAATTCCGCTGGCGCGATCCGGGCCATCGGCCGTTCTGGGACATGGCCTTCAGCGGCGGTTCGCTGGTCGCCGCGCTTTCGCAGGGCATGATCCTGGGCGCGATCCTGCAGGGGATCGACGTGGATGGCCGCGCCTATGCGGGCAGCTGGTGGGACTGGCTTACGCCTTATACCCTGCTGACCGGCCTCGGCACCGTTGCGGGCTATGCACTGCTCGGCTCGACCTGGCTGGTGTGGAAGACGGAAGGCAGCACGCAGGCCCATGCCTACAGGCTGGCACTGCGCGCAACCCTTGCCACGCTGGCCCTGCTCGGCGCGGTCAGCCTCTATACCCCGCTGCTCGACACGCAATATTGGGAACGCTGGTTCGCCATGCCCAATGTGCTGTTCGCGGCGCAGGTGCCGCTGCTGACGGCAATCATTGCGGGCTTCCTGCTGTGGGGCCTGAAGAAGCAGTGGCAGGCGGCGCCCTTCCTGCTGTCGCTGGGCCTGTTCCTGCTCGGCATGGCGGGGCTGGGCGTTTCCATGTGGCCCTTCGTGGTGCCCGATGCCGTGACCATCTGGGATGCCGCAGCACCGCCGCGCAGCCAGGTCTTCATGCTGATCGGCGTGGGTCTGACCATGCCGCTGATCATTGCCTATACCGGCTGGGCCTATTGGGTCTTCCGCGGGAAGGTAGGCAGCGAGGGGTATCACTGATGGGGCAGGCCCCGCATCTGGACGCCGATGACGCCCCCCTCTGGCGCCGCCTCCTGTGGATGGCGGCGCTGTGGGTCGGTAGCGTCACGGTGCTGGGGGCGGTGGCCTATGGTATCAGGCTGTGGCTGAAGGTTTGAGTTCCTCGTCATTGCGCGGCGTATCTTAGATTCGTCATTCCCGCGAAGGCGGGAACCCAGCAGCAACCGTTGAACTGGGTTCCCGCCTTCGCGGGAATGACGAAGAGTAGGTGGTTCTGAAAAACACTTTCCTACAGCACCCCAAATAGCGTTTATCCTGCGCGATGAACCGCTGTGCCCCAGCCTTTCTCTGCGCCTCGCAAGCCGCCTCGCGCAAGCGCGCCGAACCCGGATCGGCCTGCACGAAAACCCGAAATGGAAAGTCACACTTCCGCGCGCACTCACGGCCGGAAAACGTCTTGAAACTGCGGCTTACAGGGGGTGTTACACATGACCTTTCACAGGTCGTTCTGTGTAACACGAGGGTGGCACTTCAGGCCCGTAATCACAGGGCAGGAAACCAAGCGAACCGCCGCCGGCCGGCAACCCCGCACAAGGGGGGGAGAGCCGGGGTCACTCCATGCCGGCGACGGCTCGCAACTGATATGCCGAAGCGATCACGCGGCCCTGCGCGCCCGACAGGGCGGCTTCGGCTTCGATCGCTTCGCGCTGGGCGTCGAGCAGGGCAAGCTGTGGCTTGGCTCCGGCTTCGACTTCAAGCTTGGTTCCGCGCAAAGCCTCTTTCGCGGCGGCCTGCCGCGCTTCGGCGGCCGTCAGCATCAGCTTTGCGGTTTCATAGCCGTCATGCGCGGTAATCGCGGCCTGCTCGGTGCGCAGGCGGGCCATGTCGTAATCGGCCTGGGCGGCATCGGCTTCCGATCCGGCAGCGCGCGCCTTGGCGCCGTTGCGGCCGGAAGAGAAGAAGTTCCACTTCACCCGAAGGCCAGCGGAATAGGAATCGGCGGCATAGCCGGGGAAGAACTGGTCCCTCACGCTGGCCGCTTCGGCATAGGCACCCACCATCGGCAGCGTATCGCCCTTGGCCATGCGGTGCTTGCCTTCCGCAGCTTCGACGGCCTTCCCGGCGGCGAGCAGTTGCGGATTGCCCGCCAGAGCCATCGCCATGGCCTCTTCGCGCGTCGCAGGCACCTGCGGCGGGGCAGGGAGCGTTTCGTCGAGCGTCACGGCATCGAGGCCGGTCAGCGTCCGCAGGCCTGCCATGGCGGCCTTCAGGCGACCATCGGCGGCGGCATAACCGGCATCGGCCTCCGCCAGCCGGGCCTTGGCCTGGGCCAGATCGGTAGAGGTCGCCGCGCCGACCTTGAACTTGAGTTCGGATTGGCGGACCACTTCGGCCAGCGACAGGCGCAGCAGATCATAGCTGCCCAGCAGGCGCTTGGCCGAAATGGCCTCCGCATAGGCGGCAGCCACTTCCACCCGCAAATTGAGCCGGGCCTGACGGGCCATCAGTTCGGCCGCCTTCGAACCGCCGCGCGCCGCGTCGATCCCGCCGCCAGTGCGCCCGAATGTCAGCAGCGGCATTTCGGCCGTCACCTGCGCCGTGCGCGGGGTCACATCGTCGGCGGAAAGGCCGAAGAAGCCCTGCGGGTCGATCCGGCCGAAGCCGATCTGGCCCTGTGCATTGAGGTCCGGCAGGTTCTGCGCCTTGGCATAATCGAGCTGGGCCGCCGCCGCCTCGGCGCGCGCATCCGCCCCGGCAATCGCGGGGGAATGCTCCAGCGCGATCGCGGTCACTTCGTCGAGGGACTGGGCACCGGCCGGGGGGGAAAGGGGGAGTAGACCCAGTCCGGTGCCCAGAAGGACGAGATGGCGGAATTTCATGGCGCGCCCCGTTCGGAGGTTCAGTTGAAGGCCGTGCCGCTGCGCACGCCCAGCTTCTTGAAGATCATCGCTGCCGGGCAGAAGCCGGTGAAGCTGGCCTGCAGCATGTTCAGCCCGGCAAAGATCGTCAGCGCGATCCAGTAGGGATGAACGGTGACCGAAAGAATGGAACTGAGCAGCACCACAATGCCTGCGAAAGCGAGGACGGAACGATCGAGGTTCATGGCATATCCTCCTGTTATCTCAGTTGAAACGCAGCTTCTTCACGCCCAGCACATGCAGGGCGAGCTTTTCGTAGAACGGCTCGCTCTCGCCGCTGCGGACCTTGTGCAGGAAGTATTTCTCGAAGCCGATCTTGGCCAAGTGAACCCACTTGCCCTCGCTCGCCCAGTTGACGTTGCGCGGCGGGATCTGCGGTTTGGCGACGAAGGCCACGCCGCCATTGCCGAAATCGGCCAGGCAGATCGCGTTCCAGGTCGCCTCGTGGGTCGGTTCCTGCCCGGCAAGGATTTCCTTCAGGTTCTGGGCAATGGCGGTGACCATGCTTTCGATCATGAAGCCGGTCTTGGGCACGCCTACAGGCAGGGGAGTGGGGCCGACGGGCGGGATCGCGATGCACACGCCAAGGCCGAAGATGTTGGGATAGGCGGTGTTGCGCTGGTGCTTGTCGGTGATGATGAAGCCGCGCGGGTTGGAAAGCCCTTCGATGCCCATCACGGCTTCCACGCCGCGGAATGCGGGGAGCATCATGGCCCAGCCGAAATCGAGATCGTGGGTCTTCTTGAGGGAGCCGTCATCATTGACTTCCTCGACATGGACCTTGCCGTCTTCCACCGAAGTGACCTTGGCATTCGTGATCCACTTGATGTGGCGGTCGCGCATTTCGCTTTCGAGCAGGCCCTTGGTGTCGCCCACCCCGTCAAGGCCGAGATGGCCGACATAGGGTTCCGGCGTCACGAATGTCATCGGCACGCGGTCGCGGATCTTGCGGCGCTTGAGTTCCGTATCGAGGATCATCGCCATTTCGTAGGCGGGGCCATAGCAGCTGGCGCCCTGAACGGCGCCGACCACGATGGGCCGGGGATTGGCGCAGAGTTCCTCGAATTTCGCGTGAGCGGCCTTGGCATGGTCGGTCACGCAGATGCTTTGCGTATGGCCATTGGGGCCAAAGCCGGGGATTTCGTCAAAGGCCAGTTCCGGCCCGGTGGCGATAACCAGATAGTCATAGGAAACCGAAGAGCCGTCGAGCAGCTCGACCCGGTTTTCCTTGGGGTGAACCTTGGCGGCGCCCACCGAATTGAAGCCGATGCCATGCTTTTCCATCACGGGAGGGAGATGGACCCGAATCGACTCAGGCTCGCGCCAGCCGACGGCAACCCAGGGATTGGACGGGACGAACCAGTAATCCTCGCCCTTGTTCAGCACGGTAATGCTGGCGGATTTTCCAAGAGCCTGCCGGATTTCATAGGCGGCAATCGTTCCGCCAAGTCCCGCTCCGAGGACGACGATTTGGGGTTGGTCAGACATCAACGCTTCTCCCTTTACGGGCTTGCTAATATAACAAATACTGCATATAAGCAATCCATAATTTAATCGGAAAGGATTCGAATCATGGGCCTGTTCGGCAAACCCAAGCACAAGGAACTGACCGCAGCAGAGCTGAAGGCCATGCTGGATCGCGGCGAAGTGCAGGTCGTTGACGTGCGCGAACCTGACGAATTCCAGCAGGGGCACATTCCAGGGGCGCTCAACATGCCGCTCTCCAGCTTTTCGCCCAACAAGCTTCCCGAGTCGCAGGGCAAGATTCTCGTGCTAAACTGCCTTGGCGGCAAGCGTTCCGGCATTGCGCTCGATCAATGCGGCGTGGCCCAATCTGCGGTGGATACCCATCTTGCGGGTGGCTTCGGTGCCTGGGCGCAGGCTGGCCTGCCGGTAGAACGCTAAGACAAGCGGCGAGGGGGCCGGACGATGATCGGGAAGACACATCTGCGTCTGGGTATTGCGGCGGCGTTGCTGCCGCTGGCGCTGCCTCTGGCGGGTTGCGGCAGCAGCGAGAGCGAGCCAGCCCAGGTCCAGAAGGCCACCGGAGAGCGCTTCACTGTCCAGCTTGCCGAGACTGGCGACTGGAAAGATGTGAGTGCGGAAATCTCTACCGTGGATCAGGCACAGGTTCTCGCCCGTATTCCCGGCATCCTCACCTCGCTCTCTGTCAAGGAAGGCGATCTTGTCCGCAAGGGGCAGGTGATCGGGCGCATCGTCGACAGCCAGCTAGGCTATCAGGCGGGCGCCTATGGCGCGCAGGCCGCTGCCGCACAGGCACAGGCCGCCGCCGCCAAGGCTGAGCTGGAGCGTGTCCAGTTCCTCTTCGACAATGGCGTCTATGCTAAGGCGCGGCTGGATCAGGCCAAGGCCTCCGCCGATGCGGCGCAGGCGCAGGTCAATGCCGCCCGCCAGCAGCAGGGCGCCGTCAATGCAGTGGCAGGGCAGGGCGCGGTCGTCGCGCCAGCTTCGGGCCGGGTGCTCATGGCCGATGTGCCTGCCGGTTCGCCCGTGGCGCCGGGTATGCCGATTGCGGTCATTACCGCAGGGGCAACGGTGCTGAAGCTCGAACTGCCGGAATCGCTCGCCGCACAGGTCCATCCCGGTTCGCGTGTTCTGGCCCAGATGCCGGGCGCGGCGGATGTGACCGGCACTATCGTGAAGCTCTATCCTTCCGTCATGGGCGGGCAGGTGCGCGCCGATGTGGAGATTGCCGGGCTGGATGGCTCGCTGATCGGCAGGCGCATTTCCGCGAAGGTAGAGGCAGGCAGCCGCAAGGCGCTGCTCGTCCCTGCGGATTACGTTACCACGGCCTATGGCCTCGATACTGTCTGGGCCGTGGGCAAGGATGGCAGTGCGGCCAGCGTGCCGGTCCAGACCGCCCCTTCGACCGAGAAGGGCAAGGTGGAAGTGCTTTCCGGCCTTTCCGCTGGTGACACTATCGTTAAGCAGGCCGCGAAATGAGCCTTGGCATATCCGGGCGGCTGACCCGGGCGACGATCCAGTCGCCGCTTACTCCGTTGCTGCTGCTCGCCGCGATCCTGGTGGGCGTGATCGCCACACTGACGATCCCGCGCGAGGAAGAACCGCAGATTTCCGTCCCCATGGTGGACATCCGCGTTGCCGCGCCGGGCCTTTCGGCCAGCGATGCGGTGGAAGTGGTGGCCAAGCCGCTGGAGACCATCGTCAAGAGCGTGGATGGGGTGGAGCATGTCTACACCCAGGCCGAAGACAATGGCGTGATGGTGACGGCGCGGTTCATTGTCGGCTCCGATCCGGAAGATGCCGCGACCCGCATCGACGAGAAGCTCAACGCAAATATGGACCGCATCCCTGTGGGGGTTCCCGCACCGCAGGTGACGGTGCGCGGGATCAATGACGTTCCGATTGTCGTCCTTACCCTCTCTCCCAAACCGGGTGCACCCGGCGCCTGGAACGAACAGGCTTTGGGCGAACTGGCCGGCAGGCTGCGGACCGAAGTCGCCAAGGTGCCTGATGTCGGCCTTACCTTCATTACCGGCGGTCAGCGACAGGCCGTGCGGATCGCGCCCGATCCTGCGAAGCTGCAACTCCATCAGGTGCCGCTCGGCAATCTGATCGAGGCGGCCAGCCAGGCCAATCGTGCCTTCCCGGCGGGCAGTGTGCGCGAAGCGGGGCAGGCTGCGGACGTCGTGGCCGGGCGCACGCTCTCTGGCGCCGATGAAGTCGGCAATTTGCAGGTGCGCGCAGTGGACGGATCGCCTGTCTACATGCGCGACGTCGCCACCGTGACCGAGGCCCCCACGCAGGATCAGCAGATGGTCTGGCGCTGGGCCAAGGGCGAGGAAGAGGGCGCGAAATGGGCACGCACTCCCGCCGTCAGCATCGCCATTGCCAAGCGCGCCGGCGCCAATGCCGTGACAGTTTCGGAAGCGGTGGTGGACCGGATCGAAAGCCTTGAGGGCACGCTCATTCCCACTTCGCTCGATGTTGCGGTGACTCGCAATTACGGCGAGACGGCGAATGAAAAGGCGAACGAACTGCTGTTCCACCTCGCGCTCGCCACCGTTTCCATCGTGGTGCTGATCGGTTTTGCCATTGGCTGGCGTGAGGCGGGCGTGACGGCCATCGTCATTCCCACCACGATCCTGCTCACCATGTTCGCCTCGAACATCATGGGCTTCACGATCAACCGTGTGAGCCTGTTCGCACTGATCTTCTCGATCGGCATCCTCGTCGACGATGCCATCGTGATGATCGAGAATATCGCCCGCCACTGGGCGATGAACGATGATCGCACGCGCATTCAGGCCGCGGTTGAGGCTGTTGCCGAAGTAGGCAACCCCACCATCGTCGCGACCATGACCGTGGTTGCGGCTCTGCTGCCGATGCTGTTCGTTTCGGGGCTGATGGGGCCTTACATGGCGCCGATCCCGATCAACGCCTCTGCCGCAATGATCTTCAGCTTCTTCGTTGCGGTGATCATTGCGCCATGGCTGATGATCCGTTTCGCCCGCGAAACACTGGCGCATGGCCATGACGAACAGGGCGGCAAGCTGGGCCAATATTACGCCCGCGTTGCCCGCCGCGTTATCCGCGACCGCAAAAGCGCGCGCAATTTCCTGATCGGCGTGGGTGTCGCAACTCTGGTCGCCTGTTCGATGTTCTACTTCAAGGCGGTAACGGTGAAGCTGCTGCCCTTCGACAACAAGTCGGAGATCCAGCTTGTCGTCGACATGCCGGAAGGCACGAGCCTCGAGGCGACGGCCCGCGTGCTCGATCAGGCTGCCGCCGTCGCGCGCAGCGTTCCCGAGGTCACCTCGATGGAGGCCTATGCCGGTTCCTCCGCGCCGTTCAATTTCAACGGGCTCGTGCGGCACTATTTCCTGCGCGCCCGGCCGGAGATGGGCGATCTGATGGTCACCCTGCTGCCCAAGGGTGACCGCTCGCGCGCCAGCCATGCCATCGCCGTGGACATGCGTGAAAAGCTCTCCGGGATTGTTCTGCCCGCTGGCGGTTCGATCAAGGTGGTCGAAACCCCGCCGGGGCCGCCGGTACTCGCTACCCTGCTGGCCGAAATCTACGGGCCGGACGAAGGCACTCGCCGCGCTGTTGCCCTGCAGGTGGAGAAGATATTCAAGGAAGTGCCCTTCATCGTCGATGTCGATAACAGCTTCGGGGACGGGCGCCCGCAATTGCGGCTGGTGCCTGACCGTTCGCGGCTGGACCATTATGGCCTGTCGGAACGCCAGCTGTTCGATTCCATCGGCGCGTTGATGGGCAATCAGATCGTCGGTTACGCGCCGCAGGGCATGGGACGCGATCCGCTGCCGATCCAGGTCTCGCTGGACCAGTCGGAGCGGGCATGGTCTGCCAGCCTTGCCGCAACCCCGGTCGCGGTGACAACGGCCGCAGGCGCACCGCAGCTGATCCGGCTGGGCGAACTGGTCGATGCGCGGATGGAGCGGGGCGAGCCTGCCGTGTTCCGCCGCGACGGACGCGGGGCGGCGATGGTGCAGGCCGAACTGGCCGGCCGTTACGAGGCGCCGATCTACGGAATGCTGGCAGTCGATCAGGCAATTAACGATTTCGACTGGGCCAAGGCCGGTCTGCCCAAGCCGGAAATCTCGCTTAACGGGCAGCCTGAAGATGAGCGCCAACCGACCCTGCTGTGGGACGGTGAATGGGAAATCACCTGGGTGACTTTCCGCGATATGGGCGCTGCCTTCATGGTGGCCCTGCTGGGCATCTATGTGCTGGTTGTGGCGCAGTTCGGGAACTTCAAGATCCCGCTGGTGATCCTTACGCCCATTCCGCTGACCCTGATCGGGATCGTGATTGGCCACATGCTGTTCGGCGCGCCGTTCACCGCCACCAGCATGATCGGCTTCATCGCGCTTGCCGGGATCATCGTGCGCAATTCCATCCTGCTGGTGGACTTCATCCGCCATGCCCGGGCGCCCGGGAAATCGCTGCGCGATACCTTGCTGGAAGCCGGGACCATCCGGTTCAAGCCGATCGCGCTAACCGCCGCAGCGGCCATGATCGGTGCGGCTGTAATTCTGACCGATCCGATCTTCCAGGGGCTGGCGATTTCGCTGCTCTTCGGCCTTGCTTCCTCCACCGCTCTCACGGTGCTGGTCATTCCCGCCATCTATATCGTCTTGCGCGATGACGGGTTGCCTGCCACCGGAGACGAATGAAGACTCTGATGCCTTTGGACCTGTTGCGCGAAAATTCTGAGGCAATGGCCAACCGGCTGCGGATTCTCTCGCATCCGGACCGGCTGTTGATGCTCTGCCGCATGTCGGACGAGGAAGTGACGGTGGGCGAGTTGGTAGAGCTGACCGGCATGTCCCAATCCGCCGTTTCCCAGCATCTGGCGAAGTTCCGTGATATGGGGCTGGTGACTGTGCGGCCCGATGCGCAGACCCGCTATTACAAGCTGGTGGACAATGACGTGCGCCAGATCATTCTCGCCCTGTGGGAAATCTGCCAGGCGGGTATGAGCGGAGCGCCTGATTCCTGCGCCTCGGCCTGACAACGGCAGGAAAACTCGCGCGCCAAGTTGACTCTGTCCTTATGCGGTTGCACAAACCGCGCCGCCGTTACCCACGCGAGGTACAGCAAGGACGGAGAGGGCCGGATGGCAAAGAACAACACGATTACGCTTTACGATCTTCAGCTCGAACCGGGCTGCACGATCAGCCCCTTCGTCTGGGCTACCAAATATGCCATTGCTCACAAGGGCTTCGAGATTGACATTGTCCCCGGTGGTTTCACCGGCATCATGGAGCGTACGGGCGGTAAGACGGAGCGCCTTCCGGCCATCGTGGACGATGGCGAATGGGTGCTGGATAGCTGGCTGATTGCAGAATATCTCGACGAGAAATACCCCGATCGCCCGACTCTGATCCCCGATCCCAGCGTACGCGTGCTCACTACAATGATGGAAAGCTGGCTGTGGCAGGCGGCCATCGGCCCGTGGATGACCTGTTTCATCAAATCCTATCGCGACCGTTCGCTGCCGCAGGATCATGAATATGTGACCCAGAGCCGCGAGCGTATGTTCGGCCGCAAGATGGAGGACATCATCGTAGGGCGCGAAGATCGCCTGCCGCTCGTCCCGCCCGCACTGCAACTGCTGCGCAACACTCTGGCGGACAATAAGTGGTTCGGCGGGGAAAGCCCCAATTATGCCGATCACCGGATGCTCAGCGTGTTCCTCTTCGCTGCGGCGGTGGCCGATACGCCTGTGTTGACGGATGACGATCCGCTGCGTGACTGGATTGACCGTGGGTTTGATCTCTATGGCGGCCTTGGGCGCCATCCCGGCATGTTGCCGCTGTTCGGTCTGCAACTGCGCGAAGGCGATCCCGAGCCGTTCCAGAAGGGGCCGCAATTGGGTGGACTTGCACGCCGCAACACCGGCCCGCAATCCACTCAGGCAGAGACTGCGATGATGAAGGGCAAGAGTTAACGCTTGTAGAAACTTTGTCCCAATATCGCACGTCTGCGGAATCCGCGGGTATTAACGCGCATTAACCATAAGTCTTGGCGGGGGAGTAACCCTGTTCAGCCTATCTCCATGCAGGCTTGGCCTAGTCTATGGAGATCAATGGAATGCGCAGTCGTTCCCTGGGGGGTAACTTCCTACGCGCGCTGGTAGAGGATCGCGCGGGCAATACGCTCGTGATCGCGGCTGCCTCGCTGATTCCGATGACGGCCCTGATTGGCGGCGGCGTGGATGTCGGCCGAGCCTATATGGCCAAGACGCAACTGCAAGCCGCATGCGACGCGGGCGTGCTGGCGGGTCGGCGTGCGATGAGCAAGACCGGGAGCTACGGCACGTCTGAGAAGGCTAAGGCGAACAGCATGTTCACCTTCAATTTCGACCCGGTGTCCTTCGATGCGACGAATGTCAGCTATGTCACGCATGACAATGACGATGGTCAGGTTCTGGGGACGGCCTCGGCCCGTGTGCCTACGCTGGTGATGAAGATCTTTGACATGCGCACGGTCGACCTTTCGGTTGACTGTATGGCGGAACTGCAGATCGGCAATGCGGATGTGATGTTCGTGCTCGATACCACCGGTTCGATGGGCAATTCGATCAACTGGGGTGAACCGACCAAGATCGAAGGTCTTCGCGCTGCCGTGCGCGATTTCCACAAGACGATCAATCAGGCGGTGAACGATAACCGCACTCGCATCCGTTACGGCTTCGTACCCTATTCCATGACCGTCAACGTCAAGGATCTGCTGCAAAGTGGTGAGATGCCGTATGAGTTCATGGCGGATTCGACCAATTACCAGTCACGCCTGGCAGTGTTCAACACGCCAGTCTACGAAGAACATGTGCAGGACCTTGGTACAACCAACGAGACGTACCCTTACGCCATCAGTTCCAACAATTGCACGAAATACGGCGATAACAGGTATCCTTCCAGCGGCAGCAACCCTGATCCAAGCGGCACTGCTCCCAATCCGGTGACTACGAAGGAATATGACTACGTTTCTTGGACGAAGACCGGGAAGAGTGGAGGCACCAACGTTGGCACCTGTGTCCGCCGCGTGTGGACTACGCGCACGACGTACACTCTGGACGGCTACAAGTTCACGACCTGGCGCTACTCAGAGGCGCCAATCGATACCTCAAGGGTAAAGAGGTTCGACTCGGTTGCTGTGGCGACCAATGTAAGCAACGCCATTGTTCAGTCCGCCGGTGCTTATGATCCCGTCCGCCTGGCCCAAATGAGCGGCAGCACCGCTACCGGTGTAGGCACGACGAATTACACCTGGAGCGGCTGTATCGAGGAACGCAAGACCATCACACCGGAAGTGACGCTGCCCAACCTGGCGCCACTGCCGGAAGATGCGTTCGATCTCAGCTTCGATCTGGTTCCTTATGATCGGGATTCCAGTTGGAAACCGCACTGGAACCCGGTGGAATATAGCCGTTCGAACTACGACTATGAAGATTCCACCAGCAATCGCAGCACGGCATCGAGCAGCTGTCCTTCGCCGATGATGATGTTCCGCAATGTTGAATTGTCGGACGATCCGAACAACGTGCCCGACTGGCTGAACACCTACCTCAACAATCTGGTCGCCACCGGCAATACGTACCATGACATCGGCATGATCTGGGGAGGTCGCCTGACCAGCCCGACCGGCCTGTTCGCAGCCAACGTCAATCTCGATTCCGACAAGATCAATGTCAGCAAGCACGTGATCTTCATGACCGACGGTATCATGGAGCCGACCGCGTCCGGTTATTCCGCATATGGGATCGAAAACCTCGATAGCCGTATCGCGCCCCGGTATTATTCCAACACGATCACGTCGCGTCACAATCTGCGCTTCTCGGCAATGTGCGAGGCGATCAAGGCGCAGGGCACCACGATCTGGGTGGTTGCCTTCGGTACCAGCATGACCACCGAATTGCAGAACTGCGCCAGTAATGGCCGCGCTTATTATTCGAGCAATACGGATGAATTGCGCAACACGTTCAAGTTCATCGCCGCGCAGGTGGCCGACCTGAGGCTTGGTGCATGATCCGTCTGCCGGTTTTCCCTATGATGCGTATGCTGGCGCGCGACCGGCAGGGGGCGACCCTGCCGGAGTTCGCGATCGTGCTGCCCACATTCCTCGTGCTTCTGTTTGGCATCTACGATTTGGGGCAGGGCATTTACCTCAAGTCGGTACTGCAGGGCGCCATTCTGGATGCGGGGCGCGACGCCGGCCTTGAAAGTGGCCTCAGCCAGAAGGACGCGATCGATCAATATGTTCGTGACCAGCTTAGCCCGATCGCAATCAGCAATCCGACCTACGAAGTGGAGCGGCTGAACTATTCGGGATTCAACGACGTCGGTCGGCCCGAGGATTTCACGGACTCGAACAATAATGACAAATACGATGCAGGCGAGTGTTTCGTCGACGAAAACGGCAATAACACATGGGACGGCGACGTCGGTAAAGGCGGCCTGGGCGGCGCGAATGACGTGGTCGTCTATTCGGTAACAGTCAATTATGACCGTGTGTTCCCCCTGTGGAAGCTGATCAGCGGCGAACAGCGTGGCAGCGTCTCTGCCACGACCGCACTGCGCAACCAGCCTTTCGGCCCGCAGGCCGCGCGGGCTAAGAAACAGGTGTGCCCCGGAACATGATGCGCAAGCCCAAACTTGGCAGCCTGCGCCGTTTCGCGCGTCGGCTGTGGCGCGATGAGAAGGCGCTCGCCCTCATCGAATTCGCCTATTCGTTGCCGGTTCTCACCATGCTCGGGCTGGGCGGGGTGGAGATCGCCAATCTCTCGGTCACGCATATGCGCGTGAGCCAGATTGCCATTTCACTTGCCGACAATGCGTCGCGCGCGAAGCAGGAAATCGTCGCGGGGGTGCCGCGCATGCGCGAATATGACGTGAACGAGACTTTCCAGGGCGCCGCATTGCAGTCGGGAGGGCTCGACATCGAGCAGAATGGCCGCTTGATCCTCTCCAGTCTCGAAGTGAATGCGCAGGGTGGCCAGTGGGTCCACTGGCAGCGCTGCTTCGGCAAGACGGCCTACAAGTCCAGCTATGGCAAGCAGGGCGATGGCGCTTCTGGCACGGGATTCCCCGGCATGGGGCCTGTAGACCGCCGGATTCGCGCGGAAAGCGGTTTTGCCGTGATGTTTGTGGAAGTGGTCTACAACTACAAACCGCTGATCTTCAGCAGCCTTGTGCCGCCACAGGCCATTCGCAAGACGGCGGCAATGTATGTTCGTGACGACCGCGATCTGACTCAGATCTACAATCCGTCGCCAGCCGCACCGGTCAATTCCTGCCCGAACTGAGCAGGATCGACCTTAGGCCACACCCGCGTATTACTTCAGTTGACCTGAAAAGCTGGCTGGGGCGGCAGGATGCATGTCATTTGCCTATGGTCCTGTATTAAAACGATAAATGTACTATTTTAACTGACTGAGGCCCCCAGTTAGGCCCCGGAGTTAATAGGGCGGCCCTGCATCCAGGCTTCCACCTCGTCGGCGCGCCAGGCTACTCGTTGGGGGGAGATCTTGCGGCTGGGCGGGAATTCGCCTTGCGCGATGAGGCGATAGATCGAGCGGCGGCTGAGCGAGGTTTCTTCGATAACCTGGGCGATCTTGAGCAGGCGGTTAGACATGCCGAGCCTCCCGGCGTTGCTGTTGGGGGATGCGCGTTTCATCGCGGTGGGGGAAACTGGTCACAGCAGTGATTCCTGTGCGCTCACTTGCGCGATTTTTGCCTGCTGCTCTCGCAGCCAGGCCCATTGGGTTTCGTAAGCCGGATAATCGGCATCGCGCTCAAGGCGGCGGCGGCAGGCGGGGATCCAGCGGTGGCGGGTGTCGTGCTGGCCGGGTTGCCAGATCACGAGGGAATAGGCGGTGGCCGAGCTGGCCTTGCGCGGCTCCAGCGTAATGGGATCCACGTTGAAGGGATCCGGGGCGCCGGAGCGGATCAGGCGGCCGCGCAGAAGCACTGCGCGCTCGACGTAGGTCACAACGAATGATGGGCGGATATGGGGCCGGAAAAGGGCCTCGTAGCGCTTGTCGCCCTCAGTGAAGGCACCACGCACGAACATGACCACACCGCGCCGTGCGCGCTCGATCGCGCGGGCCACGAATTGTTCGGCCAACAGGAAGGGTGGGTTGGTGAAGATCCAGTCCGGCATGGCGAAGGGCGGGCCATGCGAGAGAAAGTCATGGATCTGGTGATCGGGGGTGTAGCGATAGATGTCGCTGGCGATCACGTGGGCAAAGTATTCGGCCAGGGCGAGCACCATGAACATTTCGCCGCATGCCGGTTCCCAGCAGGTCTGGCCGGTCAGGTCCTCGCCCAGTTCGGCCGCGAGGAATTCGCAGGCAGCGCGCACGGCCCACGGTTGAGTGGGGAAGTAATCCAGTTCGTCCGGTGCAGGGGCGCGGCGTTGCATGACCGCAGTGGATCGGTTTCCGTTCACGCAGCACTCCGCTGCATGAAATCCCGCGCCTTCTTCTCGATGGCGGAGCCGGGGTGGGTGCGCGTGGGGATGGGGATATGGAACAGCGGGGCGCCGTTGGGGGCCTGGGGGATGGCCACGGGCACCAGCAGTTCGATTGCGCGGGGGCGGCGGAAGAGGCGGCGGAGGGCGCCCTGGCGTTCCAGCGTGCGCAGGACGCGCCAGACGCCGGTTTTGTTCATGGTGCCGGTGCCCCGCGCAATCTCGTGCAGGGTGGGCGATATGCCATCGTGGGCGAGCTGATAGCCGCGGATGTAGCGCAGCACGCTGAGCTGGCGGCGAGAGGCGCGGAAGGGGCGCATCAGGGGAACTCCGGCGGGGTGGACAGCAGGGCGAAGGCGCAGCCCATCAGGGCGGCGACGATCAGGGCAGAGGCCATGAAGGCGACATCGCGCAGGCTCATGGCAGCAGCCCCTCCGCCCCCAGCAACAGGCCGAGGGCGAGGTTCTTGAAGAACACCGGCGCGGCGAAGGCGGCGACCAGGCCGCAGGTGCCAAGAATGGCGAGCTGGGCGCGCAATGCCCATTTCTCCACCCGGCGATTGAGCATGGCGAGGCGTTGATCCTGCACGGCCCAATCGACGCCGATGAATTCGGGCGGGCGCGGGGTCACGCCGCCCGCCGCGCTAAAGGGATGCCGGTGATCCCGGAGAGGCGCACGGCCTCGTCACAATCATCACACAGCAGGCCGTGGCCGGGATGGACGGCCCAGCCCGGCGGAGTACCGCCGCCATGGTGCGCGCGGGCGCAGCGGGCGCATTCATGCACGATGGCGGTGGGCAGGGGTGCACGGCGGGCGGGGGAGGCGCGGCGGGCCATCAGTCCAGCCCCAGCGCGCTGCGATAGGTTTCAAGGATGAGGTCCATCGCGCGGCGATCATCAGGGCGCAATTTCCGCAGCCGCACGATCTGGCGCATGATCTTCACATCGTAACCGACCGCCTTTGCCTCGGCGTAGGCGTCGCGGATATCGTCGGAGATACCCTTCTTCTCTTCCTCAAGGCGCTCCACGCGCTCGATCAGCAGGCGCAGGCGGTCATCGGTGGCTTCGGCCATGTTACTCTCCGGTGCAGGGTGTGAGGGGGGCAGGCGGGGCGAGCGGGTCGCCATGGTCAGGGAACATGCTGAGCTGGTTGGGATCGGGCGGCTCGGCAGGCTCAGCCGGAAGGCCCGCCCGCAGCATGGTTGCGGGGGCCATGGGCAGATCGAGCGCATGGGCGATGCCCGATGGGCTGATCACGTGGACGAAGGTGAGGTCCATCCGCCAGGTCATGCCGCAGGCGGTATTCTCGCAATGGACCCACAGGGCCTTGACCATGGGCGTGATGGGATCGTTGCCGTGGATCACGCCGCCGCAGCTGCAGACGGGGCAGCTGATAGTGCCCCGGCGCATGCGTTTGGTGCCTCGGGTGGGAATGAAGCCTGCCCCTTCGCCGCTCATCAGCGATCCCTCCCGGCGCGGGCTGTAAGGGCGGCCTCGATCTCGGCGGCGATCTCCACCAGCCTGCGGGCGCCGGGCAGGCGCTGGGCAGCTTCCTGAGGGTCTACATCCAGATCGTCGGCCAGATCTTCGGCAATGCCGGAAATCAGATTGCCTGCCTCGCTGGAGAGGTTGGCAATGTGGCGGTTCCATTCGCCTTCGCCGGGGAAGGCGCGGGGCAGCGGCACGAGGACAAAGCCCTGCCGCCGGGCGAGGTGGCGCGTCATCACCGGGTGGCCGGGCTTGCCATGAGTGACAGCCTCCAGCGCCTCGATCACGCGGGCGGGCATCGAATCCCGGTCAGACTTGGAATAATAGCGGTGCAGCTGGCTGGTGGAGAGGCCGGTTTCCTCGGCGCAGGCTTCCAGCCCGCCGGCATCTTCGATCAACTGGCGTGCGCGTTCGGCCTGCCGCTGTTCCTGGGCGGGGAGGTTCATGCGTGGGTTCCGTTCCGGGAGTGGGGGGAATTTTCGAGAAATTCGCCCGATGATTGGCAAGCGCTGCAGAGGTAGGCAAAAGGCGGGCGGACGACGGAGGGGGCAACAGGGGCTAAGCCCTCTCCGCCGTCCACCCTGAGGTGAGCCGGGACTGCAACAGGGGAGAAAGACCCGGCTCGGGTCGCCTGGGGAAGGGAGTTCATGCCGATGCCCCCGCGCGGCGATCCACGCCGGTCCAGCGGGCATCGGGGGCAGGAGGGTATCCGCGTGGGTAGATGTCAGGCCGCAGATCGTGGCGGGAGACGCCGTAAAGGGCTTCTGCCTTGAGGACGTATTCGGCAGGCAGGCGCTTGGAGGATTGCAGCCATTTCCACACCGCCGTCTGCGAGACGCCGAGCGCGCGGGCGAGGGCGCTTTGCGAGCCGGCCTTCTCGACCAGAGCTTCGAGCGCTTCGAACGGTGTGAACCGGGCTGACATCTCAGCGCGCAGCCAGCTTCCGGTTCGACACCCAATCTACCGTGGTGTCATACCCGTCCTGGAAGGCTGCGGGGTTGTGAGGCTCGTCTGCCTGCAGGGCATTCGGGACCAGCAATTCGTAGATCCGGGCCAGCACGGGGGAGGCTTCCGAAAGCCCGCAGAGCGCTCCGAGGAGCCACCACGCCAGATAGCGCGGGCGGCCCGAGGTGGGCATTTCAAACCATACGGGTGTGTTGAGGAGTTTCATGCGCGGCTTCCTCTTGGTTGGAGGGCTATATCAATAGGCATAGCTAAAACTAATGATTTAGCCGTGTCAATGCCTAAAGTTGGGTGGCGCGCTAAAACCAATGATGTAGCGTCGGTGGCTGATGTTTCGTGGTGATCGCCTAGAAGAGCTGCTGATCGCGCTTGGATTGTCACAATCCGAGCTGGCGCGGCGCGTTGGCGTCTCGCAAACGGTGATCTACAAACTCGTCAGCGGACAATCGCAGGGATCAAAGTATATCCACCGGATCGCCAGCGAGCTGGGGACATCGGCGGAATATTTGATGGGCGAAACCGACGATTCCGCGCCGCATGGAGGCGTGCCGACGCCGCCCAGCGCGACCAGCAAGGCTGCAGTCAAAGGTGTTGGCGAGGCCAGCGATCTGGTCGAATTGCACGAGTTCGACGTGTCATTCGGGCTTGGCCTGTCGTTCATCCATGATGTTCCGGTGACCGGAAAAAAGCGGGTATTCTCGCGCGCATGGGTGCGTCAGTTCACCGAATCCCCGATGGAATATCTGTTCTTCGCCACCGGCAGCGGGGATTCGATGATGCCGACCATCCTCGATTCCGACGTGGTGCTGATCGACAGTTACGACCGCACCCCACGTTTTGCCGACAAGCTCTGGGCGATCGAGATCGGTGGGATGGGCTCAATCAAGCGCCTGCGGCCCACAAAGGACGGATCAGGAATGATCCTGATTTCCTCAAACCCCGAGGTGCCCGATGACGTCGCCTATGACGGCGAGATGCAGATCATCGGCCGGGTAGCGGGGATTTTCCGCAAGACTTAGGTGTGAAGTGGGGGCTTCATGAGGGGAACTTTGATTATCGCCGCGATGCTGCTGCTCGCGGCTTGTGGCTCTGGCGCACCCGAGATCCCGCAGGAGCCGACTGCAACCGCAAAGGATGATGCGGTCTCTTTCGTCAAACGTTTCCAGGCTGTCGTCGCCCCCTGCGATGCCGCCGGAAAGGTAGTGAGTTCCGTCAATGACATGGTCAGCATGTATCGCGCGGCTGACCACATGGAGGCGGCCTGCCTGGAAGTGCCCGGCAAAATTCGGGAGCTTGAGGTGCCGGTTTCGCTTGGCAAAGATGCCCATGCCCAGTTCACCAAAGCGGTGGAGGATTGCGACAATGCCTATCTCGCCCGCTGGTCTGCTGCGCGAGCGATGAAGGAAGCAGTCGAGCACAGCGATTCCATAGCCGCGCAAGCGGACCTGGCTGACGCTACTGAGGGTTTGCAGGCTGCTATCCTGATCTGCGGGGCGGGGCTTGCCGGGGGCGCGATGTCAGTGGGGGCTTCGGAGGCTGATCTGGGGCTGAAGGATCAGTAAACAAACGCGGAAGAGCAGAAGCTCCGGTTAAGAATTTTCGCTGTAGCAGGCCTACCATAGACGACCCCAAATTCAGAGTGAGGGTCTATGGAATTGCAAGCTTCAGTGAAACGTCGCTGGGGCAACGGGAATTGGTCGATGGCGAATAATGTTCAGGCAATCCGGTTCAAGCAATGGCTGCCAGAGTGGGACGATTTTGAGTTTGATCCCGCACAGCACAGGCGTAAGCCTGAGGAACACATCCTTCTATTTTCAATGCCCGCAGTGCAACTTCGGGCATTGAGCGGTGTTTATCGTCGAACACGTGACAATGAAGGCGGGGAAGGGCTGCAACGATTGCACGATCCTAAGCGATCTGCAGCTATTCGTGACTTCGTCCGATTTGGTCACCCCTACAGCGGACTGCCGGTTGCCGCTCGAGACGAATCTTCGGCAGCAATGCGGAAGCCTGGATGGCTTCCAACGGCAATTGTAGTGAACATCCTTACTGAGGGTGATCGCCGACGCGGACGCAAAGTGGCGGCGTCAGATCTAGTTTCAGTAAATTGTGATGGTGACAGCCGTGCTGAATTGACCCTCCCCTATTCCGATCGTCTCGAGCAATGGATGCCGACCGAGCTTGAGCCTTTTGAAGTCATAGACGGGCAGCATCGTCTGTGGGCATTTGACGAAGCGCTTAAGGACGGAACTTTGCCAGGTGATTTTGAGTTGCCAGTGGTAGCGTTTACCGGTCTGGACGTCGGCTGGCAGGCATATCTGTTTTGGTCGATCAACGTCTCACCAAAGCGCATTAATCCGAGTCACGCATTCGATCTCTTTCCCCTGTTGCGTTCGGCTGAATGGCTGGAGACGCTTTCAGACCTTCGCATTTATCGCCAAGCTCGTGCGCAGGAACTGACAGAGATTCTCTACACCCAACCAGAGAGTCCATTCCACAACCGCATCAATATGCTGGGCGAGTCCTCCAGAACCGCCCCTCCGGGCGCTGGTGTGACTCAGGCTGGATGGGTACAGGCAATCACCACTAGTTTCTTGGCGACAGGTTCTGGGCGCTCAGCAAACGGTTTGTTCGCTGCGGACATTTCCGCTGCGAGAGGCCCTCTTCCTTGGTCGCGACCACAGCAGGCCGCCTTCCTCATTGAGCTATGGAATTCTATTAAGAGCGCGATCCTTGATCGGCCTGCTGAATGGGTGGAACAACTAATCCGTCCTCAGGGTCAAGACAGCCTAGATCCTAACCCAATTCCGGCCTTCACCGGCGGGCGCACGATGTTGAACCAGGAGCAAGGTGTTCGTGGAGTCCTTGCGGTGGCGAATGAGGTATTCTTCGGCCTTGCCCAGATCGAACCGGATCTCTTTGAGTTCGATACCAGGATTCAGGCGGGAGGAGCTACGGCACCCGAAGATGTGTCAGTCGCTCTAAGTGAGCTTGCTGGTTCAGAGCTTCACGCTCGGATAGCACAATTCGGCTCGACCATCGCCAGTTTTGATTGGCGTTCTGCCGATGCTCCGGGTCTTGATGAGGGACAACGCCTGCTAAAAAGAGCGTTCAGGGGAAGCAGCGGCTATGTTGCGCTCCGGGAGCAACTTTACCGGCATCTCGCTGAAGGGCCAAACTGGTTGGCCGAAATTTCAGGTCACGCACTCAGCCGGTTGGCGTGAAATGATTGCTCCGCTTAATCAACAAGATAAGGCAACGTTGGCGCTTGCCGATCCAGCTGTCATTGTCGCCGCTTTGACGCGCTACAGGAATGCTGCGGTCCCGCCTTGGCTTTCTGCAGTAAATCATTTTCCAGATGGAGTTTTGCCAACAGGCCCGGTCGCCTTTGGAGGGGTGTCCGCTCAAGACATGTCTGAGTTGATCGCTGTAAGGGGACCACTTCATGCTGTGGACGGCTGGAGCTACCTAGGGCGAGCTCTCGCTTCCCTCCTCAGTGGTCAAGTACACGCTGCTCGACACCTCTCCTACTATGCTGAATTGCGAGCTGGTCTGTCGATCCTGGCAAGCGCTGGAGTAGGAATATTCAATAGGCAAAATGCAGTGCTAGATGCGAATGGGGACGTTCACATCATGTCGCGGCGCGGGACCCATGAAATGGCGTGGCTCGCACTCTCAGAGTGGGCTGCGCGGGCTTCGAGCATCGAACATCTGATATCGCCGATTCGCTTTGCGGGTGGGTCACTTCTCGATCCATTCCAGGAGTTTTTCCCTGGCGGCGCCTCAACTGCGATAGGCGAGTTGATGATCGAATGGGGTTTCGATCTTCAGCAAGGCCTCGTCGACCGGAATCAACGCAATTGGTCTAGCTACCAGCCCACCGCATTGGGGCCAATTTTGACCCGTCCGGTCGATGACGCCGCCTTTTTTCAGATGTTCTGGCAAGCGGTTCGACCGAATGGCGTGGAACTGGAACGGCATCTCCTGCGCATTTTGTTGGAAACTGAGGCGCGATCTTTAAATGCAGGAGTGGCGGACTACGAACACAGGTACGAGCGGCTGCAGGCCGGCACTAAGAATGTTGTCTCCTTCGGCTTTTTAACAAGAGTGGTCGACGCATACGATCACCAGTTCCTGACATATCTGGCTGACAGGGCTGCGCCCGCACATCCTTACGCAATGCTGTGCCGAGCGGGCCTCCTTCTCAAGTTGGCGATTGGTATGGCAGAGGAAAACCTGCGTGCGGCGGGCGTACAGCCGACACAGCATTTCAACGATTGGTGGCAAGATTTTGGCGCCCAGCAGGGGCTCTGGCCACCAGGTAACCCACCAGAGGCGACAGTCGATCTTTGGTCGGATATTGAGCTGGCCTTGGAAGATTGTGCGGCAGCGCCGACTGGCCATCGACATGAATGGATAACGGCATTAGCAGGCAACGCCATCAGAATGTGTGAGACAGAGCGGGCTGCTCTCTGGGGGTTGTTCCAGTGAAATATATGGGGTCGAAGCGTGCGATGCTCGGCAATGGCCTGGGCGAGGCGCTTGGACGCTCATTGTCAGAGGCCAAACGCGTGTTCGACCTCTTCACTGGATCGGGGGCGGTCGCGTGGCATGTCGCTGAGCGCTACAAACACGAAGTTCTTGCATGCGATCTTCAGCAGTATTCGGTGGTGCTAGCCGCATCTGTAATTGAGCGGACTTCGCCAATCACTGATCGGGATTGGGTCGAACGTTGGATGCGACGCGCGCGCGCGCGCGTCTCGGCCCACAAGGATTGGAAAATAATCAAGGAATTGCAGCGCAACTTGAAGCAATTGTCTGCTCAAGAAGCTGCGGCAGGTGCCCATGAGATCGTCTTTGATAAGAGGTATCCTCTTAGCCAAGCCTACGGCGGATACTACTTTTCTCCTCTCCAATCCCTTTGGTTGGATGCATTGAGGGCGAGCCTGCCAACTGAGGATGACCTACGCAATGTGGCGTTGGCCGCACTGATTCAAACAGCAAGCCGATGTGCCGCCTCTCCCGGCCATACCGCACAGCCGTTCAAACCTAATGCCACGGCAGGCAAGTACCTAATTGAGGCCTGGGCGCGAGATGTGGCGGCTATAGTTCGTGCGCGCATTGATGATATTGCACCTCGCTCAGCTAGCACGAAGGGAAAGGCTCACTGCACCAACGCACTGGAACTTGCTGAAGAAGCGCAAGCGGGCGACTTGGTTTTTCTCGATCCACCGTATTCTGGGGTTCATTACAGCCGCTTCTATCATGTGCTAGAGAGTGTAGCTCGTGGTGAGGTCGGTGAAGTTTCGGGCTCTGGACGATACCCTGACCGGAGCGAGCGCCCAGCATCTGACTTTTCTATGCTCACCACTTCCAAACGAGCTTTTGATGAACTGCTTGCCACCCTTGCTAGGAAGAAGGCCAGCGTGATCATAACCTTCCCGGCAGGGAAGGCTTCAAACGGCCTCAGTGGAGATGATGTGAAGGCGCTCGCAGCGGATCACTTCAAGATTGAGGAAGAGAAAGTGTCATCCCGTTTCTCAACCTTGGGTGGAGACCTCAAGCATCGAGTTGCGCGCCAACAAGCTGATGAACTCATTCTCACTCTGTCTAACTGATCTCGCCTCGAGCCTACCAAATCTGACCGTTGCAACATAATCCCAGTGGGCCAGCATAGAACAAGGTGGCAGTTCAGCACGAGGGGCGGTCGGTCTCAGCTCACACTCTCCAGCTTAATCGAACTGGCCAGCCCGCCACCCTTATCCAGCGTGTGCTGGCTCTCGCCGATCAGCCACTTCACGGCATCGATCTCGCTGTCCCAGCCTTCCAGCGTCACGGGCAGGTTAGGCTCCAGGCCGGGATCGCCCAGCGCCATCTGGTAGGAGAACTGATATTCGCCGCGCGCGGCCTTGCGGGCTTCGGCGGCGGCGGCCTGTTTTGCCTCGGCCTCGCTGGCGAAGCTGCGCTTGATGCGCCGGGCGTTCTTCGCGCCGCCCACCTTTACCGTCTTGCCCTTGGCTCCGCGCTTATCGTGCCAGCGCGCCTCGGCCCCGTCATGCTGTTCGCGGTCGGGGATGGTGAAGCTCCAGCGGCTGTTGTTCTGGCGGCTCAGCGTGGCGCCTGTGAAGGCCTGGCCGGAGGCATTGGCACTGGCGCCGATGGGCAGGAAGATCAGCGTGCCGTCCTTCACCGTGGCCACGGCATCGTAACGCGCGCCCAGATCGCGCACGAAGGCGGCATCGCTCTTGGCGGCCTGCTCGATCGAGGGCAGGGCAATGCTGGCCAGATCGGCATGGATGCTGGCCTTGAGGCCATTGGCCCCGGCAATATCCTGCAGCACGGCGCCAAGAGTGGTGTCTTTCCAGCCCTTGTCCTTGCGCTTGCGAAAATCCCCGGTGAGGTCGGCCGAGCGGGCCTTGATGCGCAATGTGTCGGGCGGGCCGCTCTTCTCCACCTCGTCCACCTTGAAGCGGCCCTTGTCGATCAGGCCCAGCTTCACCCCTTCGCCTTCCAGCCAGCCCAGCGAGAGGCTGGCATAGACGCCGCGCTTGATGGGCTTCAGCGCGCCGTCATGGTTGGAAAGCTCGATCTCGAGCTCGTCCGCCGCTTCGCCCAGCTTTTCGGTGAGGGAGAGGCGGATCAGGCGGGGGACGATTTCCTTCGCATAATCGATCCCGTCCACCACCAGCGAAAAGCCGGCGCGGCGGGCGCTCATGGCTGATACCTCAGCAGATCCACCGCGAAGTCATAGCGGCGGGCGCGGCCGCCCATGATGATGTTCTGTTCGCGGTGATCCACGGCCACGATCACGAACTGGCCCAGCACATCGCCTTCGCCCAGGGTGACATCCTGCACCTGGCCGCTGTCGGCCATTTCGCGCAGGCGGGCGATGTCGGAATATTTGCCCGCCACTTCGGGCACCAGCACGCCGTTGAGCGTGATCTTGTCCTCGCCCGGCCCGGTGAATTGCAGGGCATCGCGCGCGCCGAAACGGGGCGCGGCGGCCCAGTTCCAGCTCATGCGCCGTTCCAGCTCCTGATAGGAGAGGCCATCGGTGGTGAAGATGAACATGCCGATGGAGAGCAGACGATCGCTACTCATCGTAATAGGCTCCGCGTCGGGCGGCGGCGGCGCGGCGCTCCAGCTCGTCCGCCACGCGGCGGGCAAGGGCGGCGGCATCCTCGCCGGGTTGCTGGTGGATAGTGATGGAGATGTTCACGCCGCCGGCGGCGCCTGCCAGCGCGCTGCCGCTGGTGGGGCCCTTGGCCGCCGCCGGGGCGGTGCCCAGCGCGACGGCACCGGCAACCGCCGTGGCCATGCGGCCGACCGAGCGGACCGGCCGCGCCGCGCCCTGATCCACGCCGCGCGCCAGCCCTTCGGTGAGGTATCCGCCCATCTGCATGAACAGGCGGGAAGGGGATTTGATGCCGAAGAAGTTCTTGAAGGCGGTGACGCCGGTTTTCGCGATGTCCAGCAGCCGGTTGCGCAGGCCGAAGGGATTAAGGCCGTTGAGCAACCCGGCCATGATCTGCTTGCCCATGGCCAGCATGCGGGAGGGCAGGGACGCAAGGAAGTCGATCCCCGCGCCGAAGGCGGACTTGATCCCGTCCCAATGGCGGATGACGAAGGCCACGGCCATGCCGATCGGGCCGAACAGGGCCGGGAAGCGCATGAAGGTGGATTTGATCCAGTTCCATGCCGCGCTGAGATTGGCCAGCCCGGCGTTGAAGGCGGCCTTGATCGTGTCCCAATTTCGATAAATCAGATAGCCCGCCACAGCGATGCCGCCCGCGATCAGCATGATCCCGAGGATTATGGGGTTTGCCAGCAGATAGAGGCCTGCGCGGGCAATTCCCTTGGCCATGAACAGGGCTGCCGTCCGGAGCATGGTGAAGGCGCGAGCAGCTTTTGGGAATGCCTCGGCCACCGAAGCAGCTGCCTTCCACTTCTGGTACATTCCCCATGCGCTGGCGGCAGGCTTCAGGATGCTGCCAAAGGCGAATTGCAGCCCGCCGATTCCGATCTTCGCGGCGGCGGTGCCGGCGACAAGGTAGAGCAGCCCGGTTGTCAGCTGCGGGTTCGCCTGGGCGAAATTTCCCACGCCTTCCGCCATTCCACCGAGAATACCAAGGAACTGGCTTGCGACGGGAAGAAGCTTGTTGCCGAGCACCAGCATGGTTGCACTGAGTTCGACCCTGAAAGCGGACCATGCGACCATGCCGTCATTCATCTTGCGCTGATCGAAAGCCGCGAGAACGGTGCCCTCCGCTTTCGAAATTTCGTCGCGCATCTTGCGGTAGTCGTCCATGTTCTGGATCAGCGAGGTCACTGCCATGCGGGCCTGCTTGTCGCCGAAAACCTGCCCGATCTTTTCCATGTTGCCGCCGGTCACCTTGTTGGTGAGCTCCGCAATGGCCTCGAGCGGGGTTTTCCCCTCGGCATAGGCGCGCTTCATCGCGGCGGGCAGGTCCACGCCAAACTGCTTGTCGAAAGCGCGAATGGTGGCAGGCGCGTAGATCTTGGACATCAGATCGCCCACGTTGGTGGCGGCTTCGTCTGCAGACCCGGTAGCGCGGCGGGCGATCTGCAGCGCGGCAGTCAGATCCGCCACCGCTGCCGTTCCGTGCTGGCCAAGCGTCTGCGCCTGCGCGGTCAGTGCAGGAAACCACTTGGCCATGTCCTTGATCTCGAAGGCGCCGGCATTGCCACCGGCGGCCATGATGTCGAAGGCCTTGCCCGTCTCGCTGGCTGCCAGCTTCAGGTTGTTGATATTGGCGTAGGCGGCGGCGGCGCCGTCTGCCAGTTCCACCTTGAAGGCAGTGCCCAGCTGGCCAATGGGCGTGGCCAGTTTCACCGCGTCACGCGGATCCATGCCGAAACCGGAAAGCACGTCCACCGCCGCGCGCATGTTCTCCGGCAGCTGATAGGTGGCGCGTGCGACCGATAGGATGTTGCCCTGCATGCGCATCATCTCGCCATTGGTGAGATTGGCCTTTTGCTGCAGGTCCACCATGCCGCTGGAAAATTGCATGGCCTCGCGGGCGGAAAGGATGATCGGCGCCATCATCCCGGCGCCCTGCATCATGTTTGATTGTCCGGCGGCCTGCAGGCTGTCGCCCTGGGCGTGCATCCGGGCGACTTTGCTGTCGATCTGCAGGAAGCGCTGGCGCTTCTCCAGTTCCCGATTGGTCTGGGCGACGGCCTTCACCAGCTCGCGCTCGGCCATCACCAGCCCGCCCTGCATGCTGCCGCTGGACAGGCGGCTGCGCACATCCTGCAGCTGGCGGTCAAGATCGCGGGCCTCGCGCTTCAGCCCGGCCAGTTCCTGCGCGCCCGACTTCCCCAGCCCGATGATGTTTTTCATCGAGCCGGAGAGCTTGTCGAGCGCGTTGAAGCGGATGGTGAGAGCTAGCTTCTTATCCATGGCGAAAGCACTGCCTTGAGGTTCATCTCGTATCGATCGACCGCCAGGCGCTGCCACATGGCCAGCTCTTCCAGATCCATCTCGCGCAGGTCAGCCAGCGGCCAGTGGAACAGGAAGGCGACGTCCGCGATCAGCTGTTCGGGGTCTCCTGCTCGATCTGGCCAAGCACCTTGGCCAGCATCGCCTTGTCCGCCGCCGTGTAGAAAAAACCCGAGATCGCCCCTCCCAACGAAAGCAGGTCGGCAGGGTCCATGTCTTCCACTTCATGGGGCAGAAGGGGCGGGATTGTGATGCGCGGGATCAGCGCGATCATGGTGTTCACTTCGCCCTGCTGGATGGCCTGCAGGGTGAGCCCGCGCAGATCCTTGGCCTTGGGTTTGCGCACATCGACGGAGGTGATCAGCTGGGTGCCGCGGCGGATCGGCTCCTGCAGGGGGACTGTCTCTGTCGCGGGGGCATTCTCGGGCGCCAGTTCGGTTTGCGGTTCGGTTGGGAGCTGATTGGGATCGGGGGTTTCCATCGCGGCTTTCCTTGGTTCCTTGTCGGCCTATTGCTGACGCTGCTTGAGGCCGGGGACTCGCGGCTTCGGGATCTCCGCCGGACGGGAAGCCGCGAAGCCCCGCCCGGCGAAGAGGGTCAGCCGCCAATGGCGGCGCGGATGGCTGCGTAACGATCGACGCCATCCACCACGTAGATTCCGGAGATCATGTCGATTTCGAGCAGTTCGCGCCCGTCCACGATCACCTTGTAATAGGTGAGGACGGTCTTCACCTTCTTCTCGGTATCGTCGCCGGGCTTCCAGCTGCCGAAGTCCAGTTCCTGGTGCCGACCGCGCATCACCAGTTCGACCGAGGAGACGGCGCCGGTGTCTTCCGCCTGGAAAGCGCCCAGCGCGCGGATTAGTACGCCATCGATCTGGGTAATGCCCATCTGGCCCACGACCTGGCTGGCAAAGCCGCCAATGGTCCATTCGAACTCGAGCGCTTCGAGGCCATGGTCGATCTTCACCGCGCCGAGCATGCCGCCGCCGCGCCAGTCTTCCATGGAGTGGCTGACCTTGGGCGGCGTCAGTTCGGCGCTCTGGCCGAGGTAGGCGTTACCCTCGTTATAGAGGTTCAGGTTCTTGAGCTTGGAGGGGAGGCGCATCGCGGGATCCTTTCGTCAGGTGGAGGGGCGGGAAGGGTCAGACGGCAGATCAGCCCGCCACGATGTCCGCGAAGCTGGCGTAGTAGCTGTCAGTGATGCGCTGGTTGATCTCGAGGCCTTCCAGCGGCGCGGCGGGGGTGAAGTCGAAATCGATCTTCAGCTGCCCGGCGGCGAGAGTGGATTCCTCGTTAATGGCGGGATCGTACCAGGCGCGGGCGCCGATGATCATTCCCTGCCCGGTCAGCAGGCGGAAGCGGGCGTTGATCGTCTCGAGGATGTCTTTCACCAGCACCTTGGTGAGCGGCTTGTCCATTGCCCAGGTCAGGCCCACCCCGATCTCGTCCTTCAGCACCTGCGCGGTGCGGGTGGCGCTTTCGAAGGCAAACAGCGGCTCGCTGGACAGGGTGCGATTGCCCCAGAAGCGATAGCCTTCGTGCCGGATCAGGGTGGTCACCTTGGCATCGTTCAGCAGCTTGGCGTCGGTATCGCCGCCCAGAATGTCGAAGCTGATATCGCGATCGAGGCCGGTGACGCCGGAAACGGCGATGTTGGAGATCGTCTTGTGCCAGCCAATGTCCTGATCGATCTTGGCGCGCAGGCCCAGCGCGCGGGCCACGGTATCGCCCAGGAATTCGGCGGCGAAGCGGGGCCAGAGCAGCATCAGCTCGCGCGCGCCGAAGCCGCCGGCATAAGTGATTGCCTCGGCCACATCGTCGCCCTCGCACTGGGCATAGACCATGGCGCGCAGTTGCTCGGCGATGGGCAGAAGTTCGGCCACCACGGCCTGGCTATCCAGCCCCGGCACGCCAAGGATGCGCGGGCGCAGGCCCAGCTGGGCCTGTGCGGCGAGGAAGGCCTGCATGCCGGTGTAGACATTGCCGGCAGTGACAGTGCCGATCAGCCTGGCTTCCTGATCCTCGGCGGCGGTGGGGGCATCCTCGCCCACGCCGGCAACGCCAATGGCCACGCGCACCACCACCAGTACCGGGCTGCACTGATCGGCAATCGCCTCGAGCGCGGGCTTGAGCGTGCCGCCCGTACCCGCCTGGCCGATGGCCTTGCGGATATCGGTCACCAGCACCGGGGTATCGAGCGGAAAGGCCTCATCGAGCGCGTCGGTTGCGGTGCCCGCATCCGCCGTGGCGGTGCAGAGCAGGCCGATGATCGCGGTGGATTCCGGGTTGATCGGGCGAGTGCCGGTAACAACCTCGTTGACCTTGACGCCGTGGAACATGGATTTCTCCTTCAGCTGACGGGCGCGGGGGAAACGCCGCCCGCCCGGATGGGGATGGAAAGGACGATGCGCTCATTCGCGCTGGGCAGATCGGTGCGTTCGCCCTCGATGGTGATCACGGCCTGGCCGGGCTGGCCTTCGACCGGGGCGAGGCCGACTTTGAGGACGCGCAAGTTCGGCCCCCAGCGACGGATGGCGTATGCAGTGGCGGCATAGGCCAGCAGGCGCGTGGCGCCGTTGAGCGGCTGATCGATCAGCTCGAACAGCATCGATCCATAGTCGCGCCGCTCCACGCGGCTGCCGATCGGGGTGGTGAGAATGTCGCCGATGGACTGCGCGAGATGCAGCTCGCCAGAGATCGCCTTTCCGGTGTTGCGGTCCATCCCGATCATGAGGGAGGCCCCGAACTGCCGCTGCCGGAAGTGACGCCGCTGTGGGTGTGGCTGGACAGGTGCTTGCCGCCGCCGGTCACTTCGCTGGCGGTAACCTCGCCCTGGACATCGGCATCGCCTGCAACGGACAGATCCGCCTCAGTTGCGATGTTGCCGGAAACGTCCAGCTTGCCCTCGATCGAGACGTCGCCCTTGATGCTCACACCGCCATCGGCCTCGATCCGGGCGGTCGCGCCGCCGGGCAGGGTGATGTCGTAATGGTGGGCATCGGGATCGTAACCGATTTCGGCACCGTCCCCGAAGCGCACGAATTCCCGCGCGCCATTGCCGGGGGCAGGGAACTGATCGGAATAGAGCGCGCCGAAGGGGATCGCCTGGGCAAGGTCGCCGTCCGGGCAGAACAGCAGCACCTGCTCGCCCTCGCTGGGCGGGCTCCAGACGATGGTTTCGCCAGCGCGGATCACGCCCCACTGGATCTGGGTAGTGGAAACGGCGCCTTCTTCCGGGTCGCCGAATTCCACCTCGCAAAGGGCGGTGGTCAGGTCCACGCCCACCACTTTGCCCAGGCGCAGGATCTGCGACGGGTCGGAAACATGATCGGAAAGCGGGCGCTGCATGGCAGCGATGGCAAGCGCAAATGCCGGGGGAATGCGAGAGACGCGCCTCCTTGGCGGCGCGGCAAGGAGGGTGGCTCAGCCGAAAGCCAGCATCATGTCGGAACTGTCGGGGATGTCGTCCGGCACTTCCAGCTCGGCAAAGGAAATGCCGGCGCCGCGATAGTTCAGGGCGTTGCTGACCAGGCGCAGGCGCAGGTCGCTCCAGTCGGTTACGGCGGATAGGTCCGGGGTGAAGGCATAATCGGCAAAGGCCCCGGTGGTGAGCGTCTTGACCGCATCCGAAGCGATCAGCGTAGCGCCCTGGTAGACATGCATCTGCGCCGTGGGGTTCGACCCGGTGGAAACCAGCGCGCCGCCATAGGTGTTGATCTTGGCCATGCGATAACGGACGGTGCAGGTGCCCGGCGCCGGGGTTCCTGCGGGGTCGGTGAGCCCCACTTCCAGCGTGGCCAGGCTGGTGCCGGTGCTTTCATCCGTGTGGTAGGCCTGATCGCTGTCGCTATAGGGCGTTTCGTCAATGGCCGCATAGCCGTTGTAGAAGTTCGCCTTGGTGACGTTGCTGTTCGGCCGAAGGATCTGGGTCATTGGCTCAGGCCTGTTCGACCAGGGCGACCATCACCCATTTTGCATCATCGCTGTTCCATTCGAAGGCGGCCTTGAACCATTTGCCGGCAGTGGTGGCCACTGGCAGCGTCTTGTTCTTGGCGGCAACAAAGGAAGCGCCCCAGCTGATCGCGCGGGAAGTGCCGTTGTCCTTCGCATAGACCACCAGCTGCTGCTGATCGGTGGGCGTGCCGGTGGGATCGGGGAAGGTGGTGGCCCCGGTCAGGCCGAAAGCCTTGAAGCGATCGGTCGTGTCGCAATTGGCAGTAAGGTTCCCGCTGGCGGCCGGGGCTGCGACGACGCGGCGGGTGATGCGCTTGTTGGTGAGCGTCTCCGCGCCGGTGAGCGAGGCCTTGGTCGCGAGGGCATTGAGCACGGTGGTGGCGAAGGCCGGATCGTCGCCCAGTGCGGCGGCCAGCTCGTTGAGCGTGTTGAGTGCCTCGGGCGCGCTGTCGAGAATGGCGGCAGTGGCGGCAAGCACGAAGGCCGTGGTGGCAAGCTGCGTAGTGTTCGTGCCGGGGGCCGCCGTGGGGGCGGTGGGCGTGCCGAGGAAGGCCGGGCTGGCCTTGGGGGCGAGGGCGGCCAGAATTGCCGCCAGCGCCACATTGTCGCCGGGCACGCCTGCCAGATCGCCAAAGCCATCCGCGCCGCCGCCGGGCGGGCCGCGCATCAGTTCGATTGGCAGGGTCTTTGTCGCGCCGCCCTGGACAACCAGCACGCTTTCCGTGCCCGTGGCTGCCTCTGCAGCAGGCAGCTGGGAGATCTTCCTGCCCATCAGTTCGCCTCCGCTTCCGCAGTGCCGGGCGCGACTGGCCAGATCGGGTCCAGAAGGTCCATGTCGCGCAGGGCCTGCCGATAGGTGGCCCAGGCGGCACACAGGGCATCGTCCAGCGGCGTATCCGGCAGCTGGGTCCAGTCACTGGCCGCAAGCAGCCGGTCGCGCCGCAGGCGGTTCCTGGCGGTGCGGGTTTCGGGATCGTCTTCGGGATCCACGGCGCGGGGCCTGCCGCCGCGCGCCACGATGATCTTGCCTTCGCCCTGTGCGGCAAACAGCTTCTCATATTCCGCAGGGGTGACCGGAACGGCATCTGCCGGGATCATGCAATCCGGGTTGGGAATCATCCGGCGGCGCCGGCTGCCGGGGGCGGGCTGATCCTCACGGATTCTGAGCGCGCCGTGGATCAGCTCGGAATAGAAGCCGCCGGTAGAGGGGCTGTAAAATCGTCGGTTCGACATGATGTGCTCCGCTATTTCCCGATGGCGAGGATCTGCACCGGGACAGCATCCGATGCGTTGAACAGCGTCACCGAGGAGGCGGTCTTGCTGTAGACATAGGGCCCGTTGTCCGAGGCTGCCGCATTGTAGAGGCCGCCATTGGCGAAGGCCGCGACACAGGCGCTGGGGAAGTTTTCGGGCAGGGCGAGCGTAGTGGTGCCATTGGCATTGGCGGTGCCAGCGAAGATCTGGAAGATCGCGCTGCCGATCTTGATCACCATGGTGCTGCCGCTGCCGCTGACCGAGATCAGGCCTGCGAGCGAGGCGGGAGTAACGGCCTTGGTGCCGATCGTGGCAGCCAGAACTTCGGCCACGCTGGCCGCCGGAACATCGATCGAGCGGTTGGCCGAGAGGGCGCCGCCGCCGCTTGCCAGCCCGCTGGTGGAAATGGTGCGGGTGCTGGGCACCTTTGCCGCAATCGCATCGAGGATGCTGGCGAGGGAGGCCGGGGTGAGGGCCTTGGTGTTGATGGCACCCGCCAGTGCTTCTGCCGCGCTGGCGATCGACACGGTTAGGGTCCGGTCGGCGGAAAGATCGCCGCCACCGCTGACAAGGCCGCCGCCATTGATCTTGCGGCCCGCCGGAACACCGGCGCCAATGTCTGCCAAGGCACCGGCAAGGCCATAGGGCGTGACCGCCTTGGTATCGATCTCGCCAGCGGAGGTTTCGGCCCGGCTTGCCTTGGGCACCATGATCTCGCGATTGGCGCCCAGATCGCCGCCGCCACTGGCAAGGCCGGTTCCGGTGATGGTGCGGGCAGTGGGCACGGCGCCAACATCCGCCGCATCCAGCACCACCACGCCGACCTTGCCGTTCACGCTGGAAACCGGCGCGGGGATATTCAGCGAGAGCCAGTTGGCCAGATCGCTGGCAGGCTCTTCCTGCAGCACGTAGATCTCGGTCGGATCGGTATCGCCGCGAATGGCCCAGTCGCCGACACTGGCTTCCAGTGCGAGCATGGCCGCTTCCGATTCCGGAAACCAGAAGTCGATGGGATCGATCGGCGGGCGCTGGGCAAGGGCAAGCTTCCCGTCCGCGCCCAGAGTGGCCACGCCATTGGCAACGCCCAGCTGGGCAAGCGCGACATAGACCGCCTTGAGGATGGCGGGGGAAACGATCGTGTCGTCGCCATCCCCGGCCTGAACCTCTTCCAGCGTGGCAAGCTGGGCCACGCCTGCCGTCTCGGCAGTGGCGGGCGGGTTGAGGAAATTGGCGTCCCCAAAGGTGAACAGCTCGGCCACTTCGGCTTCCAGCTTCAGGTCGAAGGCGAGGTAGAGCATGCTCACTTCCGCCTTGGCGGCAATCGGCCCTTCCTCTTCCGCCTGGCTGTAAGTGGCGAACAGGGTGCCATCTGCCAGAAACACGCCGAAGCCGGTGAATTCGTAAGTGTCCGTCGTGCTGTCACGCATGGTCAGGTGCAGCGTTCCGGCATCCACGGCAGCGCCGGAAATGGTGGCCACGCGCTTGATCTCATCGGGCAGGGCAGTGAGATCCGCCGCAGCGACAAAGGGCGTGGCGCTCAGCCCGATCTCGGCGATCACGATGGCATCCAGCCCGCCGGACTCGGCCGCCACGATCAGGTCAATGCCGGCATCGGTGATCGTAAGGGGAAGGGGGTCCATCAGCCTACCTCGAGAATTTCGCCAGTTTCGGTGGTCAGGGCAAAGCCATCTTCGGTGACCAGCACATCGGTGACCGAGACATCGGAGGCGAGGGTCAGGCGCCGGAACACCATGGCATGGCCTGCCCCGCGAAGAGTGAGCTTCGCCGCGCAGGCGAGCTTGAGCACCAGGTCAAAGTGCGATCGCGCAGGCTTGGTGCGGAAGATGTCGCGCACGATCTCACGCTGGAATGCGGCGGTGGTGCGGGCGGCCTGCGTGCCGTCGATCGGGATGATCACCTGGAAAGTGTGCGGATCCATCCGGGGGCTGGTTTCGAACCATTCGACCAGCTGGATCAGCCGGTCATAGCTTTCCAGCAGATCCTCGATCGAGGCAGGCGTGCCTTTCCGCCGCTGCAGTTCGATCGCGCGGGCGGTTTCCATGCGCTTCTGATATTCGCTCCATTCCGCTTTCCAGCGGTCGATGGACAAGGCCCAGGCCAGCCAGGGCAGCAGCTCGATCGGGCAATTCCATGGCGACCAGAGATCCCGCAGGGGCACGGGCACCTCACTGATCCGCGCGAGGGATTGCGCCAGCGCCCGTTCGAAAGGGGTGGCATTGGGCGGCAGGAGATCAGTCGGCATAGCCGGCAAACTCCAGCGCGATGCCGGTGCAATGCCCGGCCTGCGTGGCAGCCAGCACCAGATCCTCTGCCGGGCTGGGCAGTTCCACCCGCTGGACGCCCTCACCATGCAGGGCGGCGAAGATGCCGGAGCGGGTGACATCGCGGCCCAGCTTGCGCACCAGCTCGACATAGGCCTGCGCCTTGGCCAGCGCGGCGGCGATCACCACGGTGGGATCGGGCCCATCGTAGAGGAACAGATCCGCCTCGATCGCATAGGGCACGATCTCGGCCGGCTGCACTGTCACCAGATCGGTGAGCGGGCGGACGCTGCGGGAATTGACCCGCGCCTCCACCGCGTCGAGCACGTCGGGCTCCGGCTCGCCATCCCCCTCGCGCGCCAGAACAGTGACCAGCACCTCGCCCGGCGCGGGGCTGATCACCGATGCATCGAGCACCGAGGGATGGGCGGAAAGGGCATGGAAGACATAGGCCAGCGTCGGCCCGGCGACTGAGAAACTTTCGGGCGCCAGAACCACGCGGGCGCGCAGCTCGGTATCCGATTCCATCACGGCGGGAGTGCCGGCATCCTCATCGGCAGGGGTGATTTCCTGCCGCTCCACGCCAACCAGCGCGGCCAGCTGATCGAGATCGGCACTGGCGGCATAGGCCAGCATGACCGCGCGCGAAGCCTCGTTGACCCGCTGGCGCAGCAGCAGTTCGCGATAGGCGGCCACCTGCAGGATTTTCATCACCGGGTCGCTTTCGACCACGGCATCGAACTCGGGCCAGAGACCTTGAAGGGTGGCGACAAGGTCCGCCAACAGGGTTTCGAAGTCGAGCGCCTCGATCACGTCCGGCGGGGGCAGGCGTGAAAGATCGATGGCGCTGCTGGTCGAGGTGCTGCCGGAAAGCATGCAGCATCGGATGCGCAGCCCCGCGCGCGCTGGCTAGGCAGGGGCCTCCTTGGCGGCATGGCAAGGAGGCCCCTGCCTAGCCNGGCGTTGGGGCAGCAATTGTGGGGGCAAGCCGGAAGGGGAGCGCGATGCGAAGGTGGCTTTACGTAGTGGACGAGGAAGGCCGCGAGATCAGAGGTTCGCGCCGGTCACTCGATAACATCCGCGACTGGCGGGACATCCACCGGATCGAGGGCGAGCTGCGCGCCGTGATGGGTGAGGGGTGTGAGGTGCGGGATAGTCAGCCGGACTAGGAGCCTTCATTGTGACTTTCATCCTTGCGGTTTTGGGCAAAAAATCTGCCTGGTTGCTTGCTGATCGTCGGCTCTCATATCCCAATCGTCATAGAGACGATGGGTGCAAGATGCTGGAGGTGAGTGCGCGAGATGGAAGTGCATTGTTGGGCTATGCTGGGCTCGGCGCTTCTGCCCGCCAGACCGAGCCTTCTGAGTGGATGAACGATCTCCTCATCGACCTGCCTGCAATGCCCTTGGAAAACTACATAGGTGTGCTCGTTGAGGAGATGCGAAAGTCCTTGCCCATCCACATTTCTAAGATGCCAGTTGCGGGGCACTTTGTTGTCGCGCCAGCCATCGTGGAGGGGGCTCCTCGACTTTACACGATCGGACTTGTTCTAGGTCCGGCCGGTGAACCGATAATGCAGACGAACCGATATATGAGATTGGACAAAAGCAAATGGTTTCCTCGAATTGGAGTGGGTGGCTCTGGTGCAAGTCACCTCGATCCTGTTGGCGATTGGTATCGTAACCTGTTCCGCTTGATTGCAGCATTTGAGAAAGGACGAGTCTCACCGCTCAACGTGGCCGATTTCTTGGCCGGTTTGAATGCAAATGTGTCCCGCAAAGACAGTTTAGTCAGCCCCAAATGTATCGTGAAATGGCACTGCGATGGGGGAGGCGTACAGTTCTATGATGGAGCGGATCGCTGCGAGCAGGACCGAACGGTTCCTGTTATCGCCGACGGACTTGATATCGGGCGAATTGCCAAATCAATATTGAGTTACATCGGCGAAGATTTTGACAAATTCATCGGCGGTGATTTTGACAAAGAAGAGGCTCAAAAGCACCTAGATAAAGCATACCAAGAACCGCGGAAAAAGCTTTAGTTTGCAGTCTCTGTTAAATGCCGCAGCACTTCGTCGAGCAATTCCTCCTGCTCTTTCCCGAAGCCCAGAACCCGCCGTGCGTCGTATTTCGTGCGGATCACGCGGCCGTCGCGGGTGCGGCCGACGAAGCCGGTCAGGCCGAAGTGGTGAGTGGCGGCGGTGTCCTCAACTGAGCGGCTGCCAAAGCGCAGTTCCCCTTCTTCGGGTGAAGTGCGGATTTTGAGGCTGGACTGTTTGCCCAGGCGGCGGAACATCTTGCCGCGCTTGCCCTTGCGCTTCTTGCGCGGGGCCATCTTTGCCCCATCCGGTTCCAAATTCGTGGCGATGCGCTGGGCATTGGCGCGGCGGGCGGCGCGCATCAGCCTGTCGATCAGCTTGCGCCGGCCGCGCGGTTCGACGGCCTGCAGCAGCTCGCCGAAGAAGGGCTCAATTGCCTCCAGCTCGCCCTTGCGTTCCATCAGGCCCGCTCGGCTGCCAGAGGATCGGGCACCAGCTGAGTGCCGTCCAGCCAGATCGCCTTGAGCCGCTCTCCGCCCGCCACGATGGGCATGGTGTCCGGCATCAGGGGATCGGGCTCTTCTTTCACCTGCATATCGAAGCCGCCATCCGCGCGCCGGGTGGCGATCACCGCTTCGGACAGGGGCAGGTCTAAGCTGATATCCGCCTTGGCGTTGGAGATCAGATCGGCCTCGAATTCCAGCCCGCGCCCATTGGCGGCAGTGAGCAGGGCGGGTTCGTGGATCCGCAGCCAGTCCAGCAGCACGATCCAGATCAGCAGGCTGGGCCGGGTCCATTCCTCGATCACGACGGTGAGCGTGTAGTCGAGGCGGTAGCTGAGGTTCTCGCCCTGGGCGGGATCGGCGGCGCGGCATTTTACCGCGCCCTTTTCGATCCACATGCGCAGGCGGTGGGGGTCGCGGGTCAGCTCGGGAAAGATCTCCATCAGCTTGGCGCGCAGGCTGTCAGGCTTTTTCATCGGCGATCCTCGCGGGCGGGGTGGGGCTCATTGCGTGGCTTCCACGATGCGGAGGCCATTGGCCGTGGCCACGGCGAAAAATTCCCCATCCGTGGAAATCAGCCCTGCCATGACTTCGGCAAAGTCCCCGGCAGGGAATTCCAGCCCTTGCGGCATCACGCCCTCACCGGCCCCCGCCAGCATGGCGAGAAAGGCCTGATCCGGCTCGACCAGGTTGAGGCCGAAATGGCTGGCGGGCGCTTCGCCTGATGGCGAGAGGGCGATGGAATAGGATTGGGGGCCGTGGCCAAGGGCAGCGCCCAGCGCATTGGCCGCTTCCAGCAAGGCGGCGGGAACGATGAGAACCAGCGCCATCAGTAAGCCCCTGCGATGCGATTGTAGTGATCTTCCGCCCAGGCGATCTGGGCGGGCGAGGGAATGCCGGCGACGATCATGTCGCCGAACCAATAGCCGTTGAATGGCAGCGATGTGCCGCCGCGCCGGAAGTAGTAGAGTGGATGGTTGCCGTAGTTTCCAGTGCCTTGATCAACAGTGGATTGAGCCACTTGTGCGCCATTTATTCGGAGGGTTGCTCTGTCGCCAGAGATGTTGCCCAGCCCAGTCAGCACGGCGGTATTAGGCGCCGCGACTACTGCGTTGATGTAACTAGCCGTTGATTGTGCATTGCCCTTAGACGCGCTGGCGTATGAGGCGTTTGATGCTGCGGGGGCGGCGACAAATATGGAGCCGTTGTTGCTGGCCATGTTTGAACTAAGTTCGATAAGAATACCGGCTGCCACATCGCTCATTTTTTCAACCGCAGTGAACACGGCGAGCTTGTCGGTTCCGGTCAGGTCGAGCGGAGGCGTCACCATCCCGTCATCTACGCCATCCGAGTATAGGCAGGGAACGCTGGGCACCCCGGCTTCGGTTACGTCGTAGGGCTGCAAGACCTTCTGATAGGCCGTTGCGGTGGAGCCGGTTTCAAGCTGAGCGCCCCCCATCACAACGTCGTGGCCTGTGACGGGGCCATCGATCCCCGGCCCGTATTGGAATACGAGCACACCGCCCACGGTCGCGGTGTATACCAATGTGAGCCTGCCGTTTTCATCCTCTTGCCCAAGACTGGCTCGAATGTCTGCGCCGCCTGAAACAAACAGACGTAGAACGTCGTTACCCGAGATGGATGGTGGAGGCGCAGTGTATCCCGGTTCAACGTAAACGGTCGCAGTGAAGGTCTGGCCGGCAGTGACAGTCACAGAGGACTGCGAAATTCTTGGACGATTTCCCGACGATTGGAAGCGCAGCCCCGAAATGCCGTTGGAAAGAGCGGCGAAGCTCTTACCCGGTGGGGCGGCGCTAAAGTCAGTCCATCCGGTCGGCACCACAGCGTCTGGGTCCGTATAGGTCAGAAGGTTCCTGCGCCCGCCACGAGGCACGCGGCCATAGAATGGCTGCTGGGCAGTGGAAGCCTGCGCCATGTGCGGGCCGGGGAGGGCTTTGACGGAGATATTGTCCCACTCAGCCCAACCGTTGGCGACATTCACGTAGGCCCCGAGGTTGAGATAATGCGTGGCCTTGGTGGCTAAGAAGTATCGCGTGTTTGTGGTGATGTTCGCCGCCACGGCGGTCGCCTGATTCCCGTTCGGTGCATCTCCAACATACCAAAAGGCCAATGATCCACTGGACGTCGCACCGCGAGAGAGCGTCACCTTGTAGAGGCAACCTGGCACGCAGTTGATGGCCTGAGACGCCAGCCCAAAATTGAAACCAGAAGCATCGTTGGTAACGCGTATTCCGCCGCCGGAGCTCTGCGATATGATGCCATTTCCGACACTGCCAGAGGCAGGAGCCGCAGTCCAACCGGCTAGGCCATCCGAGAAATCGCCATTTGTCACAAGTTCCGGCTGCTGCGCCAGTTCCTGCGCCCGCGTCCGGCCATTCCACAACGACTTGTCGAGCACCAGCGCCACTCGGGAGCCCAGCGTGGCGGGCGTGCCAGCGAAGTCAGCGAATACCGTGTCAGGATCCCACACATCATGCCAGACCTTGAGGCCTGCGCCGAACGTGGTGTGCGGGGTGGCCATGCCGAGCGCGGCGATCGCGCAGGCCGAGGCCAGCAGGGTGCTGGCAAGCCGCATCAGGCAAAGCGCCCGAAAGCCACGGCCTGCACATTGGCGCCGGTGGTGATCTTCCAGGGGCCGGAAGCGGACTTGCCGCCGAGCGAGACGGGGAAGGGCACCAGCTGGCCCAGGCTGTTTGCCCCGCCGGCAAAGACGGTGATGGCCGCGCCGTCCCCATCCTTGATCGAGACCGGCCCCGGCGAAGTATTGAGCGGGGTGATCAGCAAATGGCTGAGCGTATCGCCGGAAGCGCCGCCGCCCGCGCCCAGTGGCATGGCGGCGGAATTTGCCGGAACGGCCACGTAATCGAAGCCGTCCAGCAGCGCGATCTCGCGTTCCTGATTTTCCTTTGTCGCTTGCTGCGCCATCATCTGGGCTCCTTACTGGTCGGGCTGGCCTGCCGGCGCGGGCGGGCAGAAATCGTAATCCGCGCCCATCGCCACGGCGGCGCGGCAGATGCGGCCGGCGGCGAGTGAGACGCCCAGTGCCCAGACATCATGCGCAGCGCCAAAGGCGGCGCTGGCATCGGGATCGTCCACGATGTCAGGGGTGGGGCGGGGTTCCTGTGCCACCGCTTCCCGCATATCCGCAGCTCGCGGGAAGATCGGCCTCTCGATAGCCGGCCCGGAGCAGGCGCTGGCAATCAAGGCGCTTGCGAGGATCAGGGCTGGCGCCAGGCGGCGGATTGTTGAGCGCATCGGCGTAACTCCTCTGCAGGTCCGATAGGATTTTCTGGTCGGCCAGCTGCTCGGCGGCGGCGGCCTCGTTGGCCTTGATCGTGCGGCCCAGTGTCTGGTTGTTCGCGGCGGCGAGGTGCCGTTCCACCACGCCGGCATCGTGGAAGTGCAGCCAGAGGGCGAAGCCAGTGGCAGCGGCGGCGAGCAGGCTAAGGGCAAAGACGTAGGGCGCGGCGCGATTGGCGGCCTGCTGGCCGAGGCCGAGCTTCGCCAGCAGGGCGGTGATGGTGGCGAAGATCATCGGGCATTTCCTTCCATGCCGAAGCGAGGTTCGGGAAGCTCGGCCGGGGACGGGGGCGCCTCCGGCTCGGGCGCGGGCGGGGCGGCAAGCCGCGCCATGGCATCGCTCTTTTCCCGGCTCGATTGCGAAGTGCCGAAGTAGAAAGTGACCGCCGCCAGGGCGAGGCCGGAGAGCTGGCCCAGCATGTAAGTCACCAGATCGCGGTTGCCCTTGGGGATCGGCCATTGGAACAGCCAGAACAGCGCGAGCTCGAAGGCGCCCACAAGCAGCAGCACCAACACGGCGCGCATCATGTCTCGCGGGCGAGGGCGGCTCACGCCACCAGCCCCGGCAGATAGACCGTCTTCCCGCCGCGCTTCACGGCGGTCAGTTCCTGATTGCGGTAGGGCTTGCGCCAGCTGACATGCACCCACCCGCTATTGGCCTGGCCGGGGGTGTAGAATTCGAGGATCAGCTGATCGTAATTGAGGTGCTTTTCCATCCAGCGCGCCACCTCGAGATTGGCAACGCCGGGCACTTCGAAGTCCGCCGCTTCGCCGTTGCGGTGCTGGCTGGTGGCTGCCCCGCCGATCCAGTGATTAAGCAGAGCGCTGCGATAGCCGGACGATATCACCACCGGGCGCCGATAGTGCAGCCGCACCGGCTCCAGCACGTTGTGGCACAGGGCCTGCAGGTTGCGGATCACCGTATCGCTGGGGCTGTTGTCGATTCCCAGGCGCGCGGCCGTCTGGCTCTTGAGGAATTCCTCGAGCGTGAAGTGTTCGGAGATCTGCATGGTCAATCCTCCCCCTTGCGCCGGAAGAGGCGGCGGATGGTGTCGGTTTCGTAGATTCTGATCGCGGTCCAGATGATGGTCAGGACAGCCGCGACGGACGGCAGGATCTGCACAAGCGCCCCCAGCATGGTCATGATCGAAAGGCCGTCGACCACGTGCTTGGCGGGCTCGGACATTTCGCGGAACGGGTCGCTCATCATCACCCCCACAGCTTCACGGTTTCGCGCACCGGCTGAGCGCTGGCGGCTTCGGGCAGGGTGATGGCGATCCCGGCGGGCAGGACGGGGCCGAGATCGGCCAGCCCCGGATTGAGTTCCAGCGCTTGTTCCACCAGCGCGGCAGTACGGCCGCGATGGCGCCAGACGATCTGGTCGAGCATTTCGCCAGCCTTGCTGGTGATGGTTTCCAGCGCGGCCATCAGATCAGCTCCGAATTGGTGCGCGGCTTGCCCATGATCTGGCGGATGGCGTGGGTTGCCTCGCGCCGCAGATCGTCGGCCATGTCGCGGCGCTGGTCGGCCCGGTCGCTGCCTTCGCGAGTGGCGGTGAGATCGGGATTGCGTTCGGCCAGGCGCGCGGCGGCGAATGAGCAGACGGCAGAGAGGAACAGCAGCTCGCGCCGGGGCTTGCCGTCCACCGTCACGGCGGGCGGCACCGCGCCGAGATCCGCGTGGCCGGCGGCGATCTGCGCGGCCTGCCAGTCGGCCAGTTCGTCGATCGCCGAAATCATTCCCTGCTGCAGGGCTTCGACCAGGCGGGCGTGCGGAATCGCGCCGCCGATATTCACCTGATCGCGTACCTGGTTGACGTCGATTGTCGGCCACCACTCGCCCGCGTCGATCGTGCTGCCATCGGGCGAGGCAGGAAGCGGCGGGGTGGAGATGACGTCGCTGGGCATGGTCGGGTCCTAAAGGGGGGTGGGGATCAGCGGTTGCGACAGGGGGAGAGGATCCCGTCGCTTCCGCATCACCGCCCCCCTGGCGCCGTGGCGCGAGCTCTCAATTCTCTGCGGCAGCGGCGGCGAGTTTCTTCTCCTCGCGCTCCAGCTGCTCGATCTGTTTCTTGACGCCGACCTTCGCATCGAGCTGGCGCGCGCGGCGCAGCGAGGCGAGGGCGGCATCGACCATGGCGGGCTTGCCGCCGGCGGGGGCACTGTCGGCCGAGGCGTCGAAATTCTCCGCCTGCAGGGCCCAGCTTTCGCCGATGGCGCGGTGCATGCGGGCGATTGTTTCGTCCTTCACGTCGCTGACCGGATCGTCGCCCGGTGCTGCGCGCAGCAGGATATCGTGCGGAACGGCGCCTGGATTGGCGATGGCGAAGTCTGCCAGCTCGCTCCACAACAGGGCGCGGGGCGAACGGTGGAAGCGTTCCGGCAGCTTGAGATTATGCGCGATCACGTGATCGGCCAGCAGCAGCGCCAGCGGCCAGTTGCGGATATCGACGGCCCAGATCAGGCAGTGGATTACGATCTCGTCCTGCGGAGCGGCAGTGCCCGGCTCGATCTCAAGCGCGCCCTTGCACCAGTCGAGATAGGCCAGGATCATCTTTTCCTTCTCGACGGCCTTTGCCTCGGTCGACTGGATCTCGTGGAGCTTGCGCAGATCCTCGTGCAGCTGGCCGAGCAGGCTCTGGTACTCGGTCGCGACCGGGCCCTCCTCGGGCATGGCGGGCGCTTCGCCCTGCACGAGGACAGCGCCGGAGGCAGCGGCCGCCAGGGCGGCCAGCTTGGCTTGCTTGTGACGAAGGGCGGGACTGAACATGCGCGGCTCCTGATTTGTGGGTGGAGGGGGCGTGGTGCCGTCCCCCTCCTGTTTGTCAGGCTCCAGGCTGGCCGCTGGCACCGGCAGCGTTCCCCTTCACAGCCCCTCCGGGGTTTATGGCTTAGGGGGCGGCCGGGCGTGCCGGTGCCCCGCCGATCACGATGTTTTCGACCAGAACGACGAGCTCGTAATCCTCGACCACGTAGGCCTCGTTCACGCTCTCGTAGTTGGCCACGCGGTCCTTCTTCGGTTCGTCCGCGAGCATCCGGCGCCGGGTTTCCTCCTGCCAATAGATGGAGAGGTTATCGAGGCGGGTGATCAGGATGCCGTTGGCCGGGAAGAAGGGCACGCGCACCGCCGGCAGGCCGCCTAGCGTCTTGCTGGAACGCAGGATGCGGTCAGTAGCCTCGACTTCCGTGGCAGTGGCGCCGGTCTGCTGGGCGATGTTGAAATATTTGTCGTCCACCAGTTCGTGGCCGACGATCACCACCAGTTCCGTGTCGCCGCGATGCCATTCCGGCAGCATGCGCTTGGCGTCCAGCACCAGGGCATCGATCGAACTGTAGTCCGCAGCTGCGTCAGCGGAGCCACCCGTGGCATTGTAGACGGCCTCGCCATCGAAGAGTTCGACGCCGGCCTTCACATAGATCGCCTTGAGGCCAGGATTGTTGGCGCCGCTGGCATAGACGGTGAGATTGCCATCGTTGAACACCTGCTCCGGCGCATTGGTGCGAATCTTGTAGAGCCAGCCTTCGTTGACGTCCTGCAGTAGCGGGTTGGCGGCGCGATTGGTGGTGGCCGCCGCCGAAGTGCCGTTGAAGCCGATCATGATGCGATCGCGGCCCTGCTGTTTCAGGATCGCGTCGCGAATGATGGTCTGGAATTCAGGCTTGTGGCGCCAGGCATCGAGCCGAGCATACCGCAGCGACCAGTCGAAATTGGTCTGCTTGCAGAAATACTCGTTGATCTTTTCGTTGTCGGTCGGGTCAGTCGGGTTGCGCTCGCCAGCGCCGGACGTGTCAGTGCGACCGGCCAGCGTGCGGGTGACGCCCAGGCCGAGCGTTTCGTCCGATTGCTGGGTGACCGGCTCAATATTGATCAGCTGAAGGAATTCGGAAGATTCCTTGATCTTCTCCTCGAGCCGCTGCCCGACCACCGGGTCGACCGAGAACTTGGTGGTTGCCCGATCGACGCCGTTGAGCAGCGCGATCTGGCTGACATAGGCGTTGAAGAGGGCGCGGGTTTCGTTACGCATCGTTTGGTGTCCTCGATCGAAGTGCGCGGCTTGGGTGGGGTTTGGCGGAGCGGGCGGGGATCAGCAGTCAGTCTTGCTGTAATTGCCGCTGGGGCCGGTCGCGGGAGGGCGCCTGGGCTGGTTGGGGGCTTCGGTGTTCTCGATCGACGCGGCCAGCGCATCGACCTTGGCCGTCAGCGCCGTGATCTGGGTGGAATTGACCTCGGCCTGCCTGGTGAAGGCCTTGTCCAGCGTCTCGCCCAGATCGCTGGCGAATTTGGCAAAATCCACCGGGGCCGGTTCGGCGGGCTTGGGCTGTTCTTCCTGCCTGGGTGCCGCGCCGGGAAGCATCGCGGTCAGTTTGGAGAAGAAGCTCTTCACCTCCTGCACGGCGGCATCGGCTGCCGGGCCTTCCGGCATCAGCTCGAGCAACGCCGCCTCGATCCCGCAGTCCTGGGCGGTGAGCAGGATGGTGCCGGGCAGCTTGCGGTTGAAGGTCAGGCGATCGGTGCCGATCGAGGCGGGGCTGTCGGTCAGGGCGCAGCCCATCAGATAAGCGAAATCCTTGCCTGCGAAATTCGGCTCGATCTCGATCGAGGGGTAAACCTTCTGTCCTGCGGCATTGAGCTTCTTGGCTTCCTCGGTCACCTCGAACACGCCGTAGAGGCCGGTGCGGGTTTCCTTCTGGCCGTTGAAATCGACTTCGATTTCCTCGGTCGAGAGCTCGAGTACGTCGCCATAAGCCCGGAAGGGGCCGTCGCCGCTGATGCCGCGAATATGCTCGATATTGAGCCGGGCCCCATAGGTCTTGGGATTGAAGCTGCTGGCCATTTCCTTGAGCATCTTCGCGTCGATGTTGCGGCCGTCGACGGTGGCGCCAGAGGTGGCGAGCAGGAACTTCTTGGTCTTCATCGGGGTCTCCCAGGGCGGAGGCGGTTCAGCGGGTTCGATGGGGCTGGAAGGCCCGAAATGGGCTGCTTTACGCAACAGGCCCGCCTCCTTGCTGTGCCGCCAAGGAGTGCGCGAAGGTGCGGGCGGGGCAGTGACGCGACATTCCCGCCGGGATGCAGGAGCCGCCCGAGACCGACAGCAATGTGCCCGCACCGGCTGTGCCGTTCGAGGCGCGCCGCGCTGCGCGCTCGCTCTATTGGCGGGGCTGGGCGCTGACCCAGATCGCGGGGGAGCTGGGCCTCAAATACTCAACCGTTGCGAGCTGGTGCCGGCGGGAAAAGTGGGATGCCGCCGCGCCCGATCTGCGCCTTGAGGAAGGGCTGCTCGAGCGGCTGCTCACTCTGGTGGGCAAGGAACAGAAGACCGGCGGCGACTTCAAGGAAATCGACCTGCTCAACCGCCAGCTCGACAAGGTGGAGCGGCGCCGGAAATATGCCAGTGGCGGGAACGAGACCGACCTCAATCCCAATATCGAGCGGCGCAATTCACCGGCGGCCAAGGCCAAGAGATCCCGGCGCAAGAACGCGCTGACGCATGAGGACATCGAAAAGTGCCGCGCCCTGTTCGCCGAGGGGCTGTTCGGCCACCAGCGCGCCTGGTGGGAGGCGAGCGGGCAGACGATCCGCTTCATCCTGAAGAGCCGCCAGATCGGCGCGACCTGGTATTTCGCGCGCGAGGCCTTCATGCGCGGGATGGAGACGGGCAATAACCAGATCTTCCTGTCGGCATCGAAGAACCAGGCCGAGATCTTCCGCAGCTATATTCAGGATTTCGTCTTCGCGGCGACCGGGATCGAGCTGAAGGGCAACCCGCTGGTGATCAACCGGCAGGACGAGCAGGGCAACCAGCTCGAGCCGGTGACCTTCTATTTCCTGGCCACCAATCTGCGCACGGCGCAGGGCTATAACGGCGACGTCTATCTGGACGAATGTTTCTGGCTGCCGGGCTTCCTCAGTTTCGAGGCCGCGGCGAGCGCCATGGCGTCGCAGAAATTCTATCGCCTGACCTATTTCTCCACCCCCAGCACCGTGACCCATGGCGCCTATGGCAAGTGGAGCGGCGAGGAGTGGAACAAGGGCCGGCCAAAGGCGGAGCGCCAGCGGTTCGACACCAGCCACAAGGCACTGAAACAGGGCGCGGTGGGGCCGGACGGGATCTGGCGCCAGATCGTGACGATCGACGATGCGGAAGAACAGGGCTTCGATCGCTTCGACCGCGAGGCTTTGCAGCGGCGATATTCAGTCGAGGAATTCGGCAACAAGTTCCTGTGCCTGTTCGTGGACGATACGCAATCTGCCTTCACCTGGGCGATGCTGCAGCCCGCGATGGTGGATGCCTTCTACAAGTGGAAGGACTTCAAGCCCGCCGCGCCGCGCCCCTTTGGCGACAAGCCCGTGTGGCTGGGCTTCGATCCGAACGACCAGGGCCGAGACAATGCCCAGATCATGGTGGTTGCGCCACCAGATCGGCCCGGCGGCAAGTTCCGCCTGCTGGAAAAGCAGAAGGTGGATGGGGATTTTGCCGCGCAGAACCGCGCGCTGCAGCAGATGGCCCGCCGTTACAATGTGACGGATATCGCGATCGAGAACAGCGCCTTCGGCAGCGCGGTCTACCAGCAGGTGGTCAAGTGGTTCCCGCTGGCGCGCAAGGTGGATTATTCGATCACCGGCAAGGCGCATATGGTGATGAAGGCGCAGAATTTGCTGCGCGCCGGCCGCATCGAGATCCCGATCGAATTCGGCGACGTGCGCGATTCCTTCATGATGATCCGGCCCAGCCTGACCAGCAGCGGCAAGCAGCTGACTTATGTTTCCGGCCGCAGCGGCGAGCTGGGCCATGCCGATATCGCATGGGCGACGATGCACGCCCTGATCAACGAACCCTTGGGCGTCGAAGATGGCGGCACCCGCAAGGCTAAGGTGGAGTTTTTCCAATGAGCAAGAAGGCCAGCAATTCGGCCGCGACCGGCAAGGTGGTTGCATTTGCGTTCGGCGACGATGCCGGCGTGCTGGACGGCCAACTCTGGGGCTATTTCGATGGCGCGTGGATTTGCGGCGACTGGTACGAGCCGCCGGTGCCGTTCCTGGGCCTTGCCCGCAGCTTTCGTATGAGCGCCCACCACCAGAGCGCGATCAAGCTGAAGGTAAACCTGCTGAAGCGCCACTTCGTCCCTTCGCGCTGGATGGACGCTGCCACCCATGAACGGGCGGTGCTGGACTATCTCCAGATGGGGAACCTTTTCCTGCAGGAAGTCCGCAACCTGGCGAAGCGACCGCTGCGGTACGAGGTCAGCCCGGCGCTGCACACGCGCGTGGGAGTGGAAGCCGGCCGCTACTTCTGGGTCAAACCTAATACGCTCGGCCTGGGGAGTGTGAGCGGCGATTATGAGTTCCCCGCCAATTCGGTGATCCACCTGCGCGAGCCCGATGTCGAGCAGGAGATCTATGGCATGCCGGGCTGGTTGAGCGCGCTGCAGTCAGGCCTGCTCAATGAGAGCGCCACCCTGTTCCGGCGTCGATATTACATCAATGGCGGGCATGCTGGCTACATCCTGCTCGTGACGGATGCGACGATCAGCGAAAAGGACTTCGAGGCGATCAAGGCCCAGCTGTCGTCAGCGAAAGGCCGCAACAACTTCAAGAATCTCGCGATCCATTCGTCCGGCGGCAAGCCCGATGGCGTGAAGCTGATCCCGATCTCGGAGGTTTCCGCCAAGGATGACTTTGGCAGCATTAAGAACGTGAGCCGTGATGACCTGCTGGCCGCTCACCGCGTGCCGCCCCAGCTGATCGGCGTGATCCCGCAGAACAACGGTGGCTTTGGCGACGTGCGCAGCGCGATGGACGTCTTCTTCCCCAATGAGATCGAACCGATCATGCGGGCGATGGAGCAGGTGAATGAACGCACTGGCCTCCCGGTGGTGCAGTATCGCGAATATCAGCCGATGATGACGGCCACCGCCGCCTGAATTCCCTCCGCCGAGAGGCGGGGGAAGGGGGCGCGGCAACGCCCCTTTTCCGACGATCCATGCTCGTCCTGTCCCCACTCGGTCCCGCCATGGGGCCAACCCGCCTGCCGACTCGGCGGCGGAACGAATAAGGAACAAATGAGATGGAGTCGAATCCCGGATACGTCCTGGAGCATGTTACCCCCTGCCGGCCGCCGGCGCCCTATATCGGCGGCAAGCGCAACCTGGCCAAGCGCCTTGTCACCTTGATCGATGAAACGCCCCATTCACTCTATGCCGAAGTGTTCGTAGGCATGGGCGGGGTGTTCTTCCGCCGCGATCGCAAGCCAAAGGCCGAAGTGATCAATGACTGGTCAGAGGATGTTTCCAACCTCTTCCGGATCCTGCAGCACCACTATGTCGCCTTCATGGACATGCTGCGCTTTCAGGTGACGAGCCGGGCAGGGTTCGAGAAGCTGTTGGCGCTGGAACCGCGTTCGCTGACCGATTTGCAGCGGGCGGCGAGGTTCATTTACCTGCAGCGCACCAGCTTTGGCGGGAAGGTGAGCGGACGGCATTTCGGGGTGGCGGTCGATAATCCGGCACGCTTCGATGTCACAAAGCTGGCCCCGGTACTGGAAGCGGTGCACGAACGCCTGTCTTCGGTTTCGATCGAGCGTCTGCCCTGGAGCGCGTTCATTGCCCGCTATGACCGGCCGGGCACGCTGTTTTACCTCGATCCGCCCTATTACGGGAACGAGCGCGATTATGGCGCCGGGATGTTCGAACGGGGTGAGTTTGAGCAGATGGCTGAGCAGCTCCGCCAGATCCGGGGTCGTTTCATCCTGTCGCTCAATGATCACCCCGAAGTGCGAAGGATCTTCGCCGGCTTCAATTCCCGCGAGGAAGAAGTGCGCTGGACGGTGGGCGGAAACAGTCGCGCCAAGCTTGCGAAGGAAGTGATTATCACCGGCTGATCCAGGGGACGGCAGTCCGCTTGATCGACAACACCTCGGAATAGGGCCGGCAAAGCGCAAAGGCCTGTTCCGGGGTGCTGTCGGTCCATCGGGCGTGGTCGGCCGCGTTCAGCACCACCGGCATGCGGTCGTGAATGTCGGCCGTCTGCGCGGTGGGCGGGCAGGTGACCATCGAATAGACCGCTCCCCATTCTTCGCTCTCGCGCCAGATCCCGGCGATGGCGAACAGTTCTTCGCCGGGCACTGACAGCCAGGTGCGCGTCATGCTGCCATAATCGCCTTCCGCCTCGGCAAAGGCGCTGACGGGGATCAGGCAGCGACGGTGGACGAAGCTGTCCTTCCAGAAGGCGGTGTGCAGTCGATCGTCACGGGTGTTGGTGACGGCCTTGGGCTTGATGGGCTTGCCGGTCTTCTTGCTCACCTGCCTCAGCGGGAAGCCCCAGTTCATCTGGCGCACCTCGCCCTGGGCGACGACTAGGCCGGGATAGCCGGGGAAGATCAGCTCCGAATGATTGGCGCCCGCCGCCGCATCGGCCGCGCCGAAGAGCCGGGCGACTTCGGCGGAGGCTTTCGTCATGCGGTAGAGGTTGCACATGGGCGTCGAGGGTGAGCGCGGCAGAGGGGCACTGTCAATCGCCTAGCCACGAAAGCGACGTATCTCGCTCTTCCAAACCCGGTCGGGCGGCATCGGGAGGTAGATTGTGGCACTCGCCTTCGCCACGTCGATCGAGGCGGGGCGCACCTTGCGGCGCAGGCTGGCCAGACAGCGGGTGCAGTAGAAGCGCGGGACGAGGGCCCGGAAGCCATCATCCCAGTGTCGGCAGCGGCAGAGCCACCACAGGCCATGGGGATCATGGAACGCCGTGTGACCGCAGGCGCAGCGGATCCTCACGGTCTGATGCCAGGCAGCTGCCTCAAACACGCAGGTGGGAACCGGGATGCCATCAACGTAGCGACTCATTTCGGAACGAATGAAGAACAAACGGCGCAACCGCAAGCGATGCGACAGTGCATTCATGTTCGGCGAGCCCAATGTGAACGGGCCGGTTCCCGGACCCCGCGCGCCGCCCTCGCCCCCACGCCTCGCCCTCGGCTTCTTTGGTCGGTTTTTACGCAGTTCGGTTGCCACTGACGCATGGCTGGAAGCGTGACGTTTCAGGGGAAAAGAGCGCCTCTGCCCTTCGAGATCACGCAACGCAGAATGACGCACGTAAATGCATCTCGGTCGGCACTACAAACGCATGGGGGCGCTTGGCATGGACCTTGCGCTTCCCCCCTGGCAGCCCATGGGCGGCGCAGCCGCCCCTGCGCGCCGGTGCGGCCGGCGCTTTGTTTGGGGGTTGGGACACCTCTAGATGGGCACCGGGGGAAGCTAAAGGGGCATGAGGTCCCCCTATGGGGCCTCATTCCTCATATGGATCAGTATGATCCCCCGGTTTCATCGTTGCTGGAGGATTCGCGGTGCAGGTTATCGCGACCGTCGAGGGCGGCGGCGATATTGCGCAGCGTTTCGCCCAGGAGCCTGTCGCCAGTCCAGAGGAAGTCCCGCGCATATTCCGTGGCCGAGAGGCCAGTGAGCATGCGTTCGAATTCTTCGCGCTCCATGCGGCGTCTGTCTTCCTCGCAGTCGGCCGTGCGAGGCTTTCCGATCAGACGGGCTAGCCAGCCCTTTAATGCTTCCGGGACAAGCAGGGCGTAGGCGTTGCTAGCCTGCTTCACCTGAGGGCCTCCCGGCTCTGGGTTCTCGATCGGCTGAGATCTGCGCATCCATTGCAGGAAGCCATGCTTGCGCAGTCGCACTATCGCTTCATGCACGGCGGAATATGCGCGGCCTATTTCGTCTGCGATCGTTCGGATAGCTGGATCGAGGCGGCCGGTGGCATAGTCAACCTTGCCATAGAGGTATTCGAGGACGGCGATTCCGACCTCTCCCAAAGCACCGTTCCTTGCACCAGGTTCCTTTTCTCGCCTTTCGGCACGTGTTCGAATTTCGAAAGCCTTTGCGGCCTTAAGGAGCGCAGCCGTCCAGCGCTTGCCGGCGCGGACAGAGCCGCCGTTGATCGGCCGCCAGATCCGATCTTCGATCTGTCCAACGTAATAGCTGTTTCTCCAGACGGGTTCGCCACTACGTGGACTGTCGCCGCGCGTGAGTTGGACTCGTGTTTTGCGGTCGAGGGCTGCGCCAGTGATCTTGGCTGCCAGCAAGCCGAGGGGCTGCGCATCGAAGCTGGGAACTGCAGCCGTCATGCTGCACCTCCCATGGCGTTCAGCGTGTTCTGCGCTTTGCCTTGATCAAGCTGGCCGGGGCGGGAGCTGAAGGCAGAAGCAAGTCTGCCCACTCTTGAGCGAGTTCGCGTCGCCGGGGCATGTAGGCCGCTCGATTGTATGCAGCTTCCACGCCGCCAGGCATGTGCGCGAGCATCATGTCGATAATCCCGCGATCGCCTTCGCGGCCTGCGGTTGCAGCTCGTTCGTTCATTATGGTCGAGAAGCTTGCCCGCCAGCCATGGGGCACATGGCGATCGCGATACCCAGCGTCGAGATACAACTGGCTCAGTGTGGAGTCGCAGATCGGTTTCGTCCCGCGATCGCCGGGGAACAGCAGCGACTTGTGTTGGCTGGCTTGCATTGCCGCGCGGACCGTAGCGACCGCCTGCAACGAAAGAGGCACTATGAAGTCGAAGGCAGGATCCGCCTTGCGCGTCTTGCTCAGTTTCATCTTGGATGCCGGCACACGCCATAGTGGCATCGTTCCATCCAAGTCCTCGAATTCGTTCCTCTCGGCTAGACGGACCACGCCCGGCCGAACAGCTGTCAGCGCGAGAAGTCGTGAAGCCAGCTTGGTCGAAGTCGATGCGAGCTGCACCTTGTCGATTGCCTCGACCAGCGTTCGGGCATCCTCGATCCGCAATAGTGCTGGCCGGCGCCCACCGCCGGATGGCGAGAGCGCCTTGCGAATGATCGCTGCTGGATCCGTTTCCGCCAGGCCTGATGCAATGGCCCAGACGAAGACCTCGGAGATGTGGCCCCGAACTTCGTGGGCCATAGTCTTGGCGCCCCGCGCCTCGATCCGACGTATTGCCTCCAGCACGTCGCTGGGCGTCACATCCTTGATTGAAGTGCGTCCGAACGCTGGAAAGGCGTTGGCCTCGAGGCGTGAGAGAATGTGCGCGGCATAGCGCGGAGACAGGCTCTGCTGTTTCTGCGAATGCCAGCTGCGAGCCACCTCCTCGAATGTCTCGCCGGTCTTCGCCTTCAGGCGCGCAGCTTTCCGTGCGGCGGCTGGATCGGTTCCGGAGATGATTTCGATGCGAGCTCGATCCCGCGCTTCGCGTGCCTGTTTCAGTGAGAGCAACGGGTACGGACCCAGATTGAGCTTCTTTTCGCGACCCGCAAAGCGGTACTTCAATCGCCAGCTCTTCGTGCCGCTGGGCAGAACCGCAAGGTAGAGGCCCTGACCATCGAACAGGCGCAGTTCCCGATCGCCGGGCTTCGCCGCCAAGCACGCTCGATCTGTAAGGCGGTTGTTCTTCACGAAAGGCCCCCGGCAAGGCCCCCAGCTGCAGCGCCCTTCGCTGCGACTCAATGGCCCCACTTGGCACAAAGTCTTTGCATTTTAGGGCAGAATTGCAACGCTCTCGGCGTTCATTGACACCAGATGGCACAAACTCTGGCTGGGGCGGCAGGATTCGAACCTGCGAATGCCGGTACCAAAAACCGGTGCCTTACCACTTGGCGACGCCCCAGCAGCGTCTCCGCCTGCGCTCTCGGGCGCATGGGTGAGGCGCCCCTATAGCGGGGCCTCGCCCATGCGCAAGGTGCTATACCCGTCCTTCCTCAGAGGAGATCGGGGCGCTTGCGGATCGGATCGAACAGCGACTGGTCCAGTGCCTCGAAATCCGCGGCCGAATGGCGTTCGGCCATCGCTTGCGTATTGACGAGCCGGCCACGGATGGCGCCCGGACGCGCGTCGATTGCGCGGATCCAGCGGCCGACATTTTCATACTCGTCGAGGCTGAGGAAAATGTCACAGCGATTATAGGCGCCGTGATAGAGGTTTCCCAGCCAGGTGTAGGCGGCGATGTCGGCGATCGTGTAATCACTGCCCGCAAGATATTCGGTCCTGGCAAGCTGCATATCGGCCACCGCGAACAGGCGCTTGGTTTCCATCGCATAGCGGTCAATCGGGTATTTGTAGCGTTCCGGGGCGTAGACATAGAAATGCCCGAAGCCGCCCCCCATCGAAGGCGCGCTACCCATCTGCCACATCAGCCAGCTCAGCGTTTCGGCGCGGGCGGGCTGGGCCTTGGGCAGGAGGTAGTCGAACTTCTCGGCCAAGTGCAGCAGGATCGAGCCGGATTCGAACACGCGGAACCGCTCCGGTCCGGACTTGTCGAGTAGGGCAGGGATCTTCGAATTCGGATTGAGGTCCACGAAGCCGGACCAGAACTGATTGCCTTCGAAGATCTTGATCAACCAGGCATCGTATTCGGCATCGGAAAAGCCCGCTTCCAGCAGTTCTTCGAACATGATGGTGACTTTCACCCCGTTAGGAGTGCCGAGCGAATAGAGCTGGAACGGGTGATCTCCCTCCGGCAACACATGATCTTCGCGCGCGCCGGCGGTCGGGCGGTTGATGCCGGCGAACTGGCCGCCATTCTCGGGATCGAAGGTCCAGACCTTGGGCGGAGTATAGGTGTCGTCGGACATGGCGCGGCTCTCCTGCGAGGGGGTTTGTTGACTCTGTCGCGTTAGATGGGACTGCAGGGGCGCGAGGGCAAGCGATGCTTTGCTTGGGGCGCGCCAAGATGCGGTTTTCAGGCTTTGAGTGCCCGTGTCAGCATGTCGAGCGCCTCGCCCTGAGCGCCATTTTCAGCCATTTCCACGACTTTGCGATAGGCCTCTCGGATGTCGCGACCCAGTTCGGTGACTTTAGCTCCGGCTTGCTGTCCGCCGCCGGGATGTGTTTCCACCAGAGGCTTGGCAAAGCAGCGGTTCATGGCGTCCACCAGCAACCAGGCTCGGCGGTAGCTCATGCCCATGGAACGCGCGGCGGCGGAAATAGACCCGCTCGCTTCGATCGCGTCGAGCAGATCGGCCTTGCCCGGCCCCATCGCGATCTCGTCGCCCAGATAAATCTGCAGCTTCAGCTTTAGGGTAACGATCTGCGCTCTCCCGCCTGTCCGGTGGGAGAGTAGCCGATTGCGCGGTGAATTGCAGCCGTCAGGGCGCCTTTATCATCAGCCGGCTGGCATCCACCTGCGCGGCTGAAAGCTCGATGCGATAGGTTCCGGGTTGCAGCGGGAAGTGGACGATCTTGCCAATGCCCGAACAATCCGGCCCGTGGCCATGGGCGGAAGATTCGACCACGCCCTTTGCGCCGATCACATCGATCCACATCGGGTCGGCCACGGTGATGAGATAAGTGCCCGCACTTGGCGCCGAGAAGGTCAGTACTGCGCCCATGCTGCCTTCGGGCAGTTCCTTGCCGTCGAACCCGGTCAGCGCCACTTCGGAGACGGGGGCGAGCGCGAAGTTCCAGGCGGTTCCGACAGCGATCTCGCCGCTGTCAGGCGCGGAGGAGGGGGTTTCCCAGCCGCTCCATTCTGCCGGAACGGGCACGGGTGCGTCGCAGGCAGGGGGCTGCCACTTATCCTCGGCCGCCCAGACAGGAGATGCCGAAGCGACGGAAACGAATGCCACCATGGCAACGGTAATCATGGAACGGGGAACCAAGAACATGCTCCTGCCTTGCTATATCGCGGTGTATATAGCATAGGCGGACGCGTTCGCGTCAACCGAAAGCCAGCTATGCAGCGCATTTTTGTCCGCCTCCTTCCGATCTTTGCCGCTGCAATTCTCACGGCCTGTTCCGGGGCGCAGAAGGAAGAGGCTGGCGGCCCCATCGTGTTGGCTGCCGCGAGCCTGCAGGAATCGCTGGAAGAAGCCGCAGACGCCTGGGCAAAGGAAGGCCATCCGCGCCCGGTGCTGAGCTTTGCCGCCACTTCCGCGCTCGCCCGACAGGTGCAGCAAGGCGCCCCGGCGGACCTGTTCATTTCCGCCGACGAAGAGTGGATGGACACGTTGGAAGATGAAAAGTTGATCGAACCCGGCACGCGCAGGACCCTGCTGGGCAACAGCCTGGTGCTGATCAAGCCTGCGGCGAGCGATGCCCGCTTCGATCTCGCAGACCGTCCCGGCCTTCTCGTGGCCCTGAGCAAGGGGCCGCTGGCTCTGGCCGATCCTGAGGCAGTTCCGGCGGGGAAATATGCAAAGGCTGCTCTGGCCAGTCTTGGCCTGTGGGGCGATGTCGAAGGCAAGATCGTGCAGGCCGAGAACGTCCGCGCGGCACTTGCGCTGGTGGAACGGGGCGAGGCGGCGCTGGGCGTTGTCTATGGCAGCGATGCCATGGCGAGCGACAAGGTGCGCATTATCGCCACCTTCCCGGCTGACAGCCATCCGCCGATCCTCTATCCGATTGGCCAGATCAAGGCATCCACGAACCCGGAGGCGGCTGCATTCCGCGAATTTCTGGCAAGCGGCGCAGCAATGACGATCTTCGAACGTCACGGCTTTACGCCACCCGGCGCCAATTGACGCCGCAGGGCATTTCTCCATGCTGAGTGCGGCGGAATGGGCGATTGTCGGCCTGTCGCTGAAGGTCAGTCTGGTGGCGATGGCGGCCACCTTGCCCGTGGCATATGGGCTGGCCTGGCTGCTCGCGCGGAAGCGTTTTCCCGGCATCCTGCTGCTCGATGCGCTGGTCCACTTGCCCTTGGTCGTCCCCCCGGTAGTGACCGGCTGGCTGTTGCTGATCCTGTTCGGCCGCAACGGGCCGGCAGGGGCCTTTCTGGAGGAATATCTGGGCATTGTGCTGGTGTTCCGCTGGACCGGCGCGGCGCTGGCGGCGGCGATTATGGCGTTGCCCCTGATGGTCCGCGCGATCCGGCTTTCGATCGAGGCTGTGGACCGACGGCTGGAAGAAGCAGCGCGCACTCTGGGCGCAAGGCCGCTCTGGGCCTTCGCCACGGTGACGCTGCCATTGTCCGTTCCGGGCATTCTGGCCGGCTGCGTGCTGGGCTTTGCGCGCTCTATCGGCGAATTCGGTGCCACGATCACTTTCGCCTCCAACATTCCGGGCGAGACGCGAACCTTGCCGCTGGCGATCTACACCGGCCTGCAAATGCCGGGCGGGGAAGAGATGGTGACGCGGCTGGCGCTGATCTCGGTCGGTCTGTCCATCGCGGCGCTGGTTGCCAGCGAATGGCTGGTGCGCCGCAGTGGGGCGCGGCTGGGGCAGGGGGGCGGCCATGTCCTCTGAACCCTGTTTCGAGATCAAGCTGGCCCGCCGGATCGGCGATATACGGATTGATCTGAACGCGGTCTCTTACGCGCCGCTCACGGCGCTGACAGGCGCGTCCGGCGCGGGCAAGACGACAACGCTCAATTGCATCGCGGGCCTGCTGAAGCCGGAAAGCGGGCGGATCGTGGTCGGCGGGCGGGTGCTGTTCGATTCCGCGCTGAAGATAAACCTGGCGCCGGAAAAACGCCGCGTCGGCTATGTTTTCCAGCAAGGGCGGCTGTTCCCGCATATGAATGTGGCGGCCAACCTTGCTTATGGCGAGAAGCTGCATGCGCCGGAGGAACGCTGGATCACTCAGGATGAAGTGGTCGATTTTCTGGGCATCGGCCACCTGCTCGACCGGCCGCCTGCCACGCTTTCGGGCGGGGAAGTGCGCCGGGTCACCATCGGGCGCGCCCTGCTTTCCGCGCCGAAATTCCTGCTGATGGACGAACCGCTCACCTCGCTCGATGCCGCACGGGGTGAGGAGATTTTGCGCGTGGTGGAACGTATCCGCGATGAGCTGGCCTTGCCGGTCCTCTATGTCAGCCACGACATGGCTGAAGTGGAACGCCTGACCGGCAGTGTGATCCGGCTGGGGGCCTAGGCGGCGGGCCGCGCGCCCGCTAGGGGCACTGCCATGGCCGGTGAATTCGATGCAATCATTTTGGGGGCTGGCGCGGCCGGCATGATGGCGGCAGCCACGGCCGGGCAACGCGGCAGGCGGGTGCTGCTGCTCGACCATGCCGATGCACCGGGTAAGAAGATCCTGATTTCCGGCGGCGGGCGGTGCAATTTCACCAATATCCACACCGCGCCGGATCGCTATCTCTCGCAGAACCCGCATTTCGCCAAATCGGCGCTGGGCCGCTATTCGCCGCAGGACTTTCTCGCGCTGGTCGATAGCTACGGCATCGCCTGGCACGAGAAGACGCTGGGCCAGCTCTTCTGCGACGGCTCCGCGCGGCAGATCGTGGATATGCTGCTGGCGGAATGCGCCAAGGGCAGAGTGGAATTGCGCTGCAACGCGCCGGTGAGTGAGGTTTCCCACGCCGATGGGGTCTTTCGCGTCACTGCCGGGGGCGAGACGGCAAGCGCGCCCGCACTGGTGATCGCCACGGGCGGCCCGTCGATCCCCAAGATGGGCGCGAGTGGCTTTGCCTATGATCTCGCCCGGCAATTCGGCCTCAAGGTGGTGGAACCGCGCCCCGCGCTGGTGCCCCTCACCTTGCCGGGGGACGAAGCCCTGTTCCGCGAGCTTTCCGGCGTTTCGGCCGAAGTGATCGCGCGCTGCGGCAAGGCTGCCTTTCGCGAGGCGGCTTTGTTCACTCATCGCGGGCTGTCCGGTCCGGCGATCCTGCAAGTGTCCTCCTTCTGGCGGCGCGGCGAGGAAGTGGGCATCGATTTTCTGCCTGATCTTGGCGAAGGCTGGCTGGCAGACGCCAAGCGCGCCCGCCCGCGCGCTGGCCTGCGCAGTGTGCTGGGCGAATATCTGCCTGACCGGCTGGCCACGGTGCTGGCCGAGAAGCTGGGGCTGGAGCGGGAACTCGGCAATCTGTCCGACAAGGCACTGGCTGAGGCCGCGCGGAGGCTGGCTGACTGGCGCTTCCGGCCCAATGGCAGCGAAGGTTTCGCCAAGGCCGAAGTAACCATCGGGGGCATCAGCACGGCGGAGCTTTCCTCCAAGACCTTAGAAGCGCGCAAGCTGCCGGGCCTCTATGCCATTGGCGAGGCAGTGGACGTGACCGGCTGGTTGGGCGGCTATAATTTCCAATGGGCCTGGGCCAGCGCGAAGGCGGCGGGGCAGGCGATCTAGGCGGGCCGGTTCGGGCGAGCGTGTCACCTTTGGTGTTACACGGAACGACCCTCGAAACCTCTTGTGTAACACCCCCTGTGTGCCGCAGTTTCGAGCCGTTTTTCGGCATCAGGCGCGCGGCGGAGTGTGACCTTTCGTTTTTGCTTTTTTGTGGCCGTTCCAGCCGACCTTTCCAGACCGGGCGGAGGGAGGCGGAGGGAGGCGGGGAGGGGCGTAGCGAGGTAAGGCATCGAGCAGGATAAACGCCATTTGCCACGATGTAGGAAAGTGATTTCTCGCCCCCGTCATCCTGAACTTGTTTGTGCAAGCACAGCATCGCTTCCAGGATATATTTCTCCAGATTTGGCCGTAGTTTTGGGGGAAGAGATGGATGCTGAAACAAGTTCAGCATGACGAGTATAGTGATTTCCGCTTCCCATCCCAATCTTGCCGAATGCCGCCATTCCGGACACGACAACAAAGCCGCCGTTGGCCCAGCGCACAGCCTATGGCATTGGATGATTATGCATTCGCATCGGAATTCGACACGCCGCAACCGAAACATCGGCACAGCGAAGCAGGGGCATGGCCAGAACAATGCACTTGTGATCCCCAGTAGGACTGATGGTCTTTACTGGCTTGATCGGATTGGTGATCACTGTGTGGAAGATCGCGTAATTGCTGACCGAACGGTTCGCTTTATCATCGAAACGAATACTCTGGACTGCATCCATCCTTGCACAGTTGACGATGTAGCGCGTGTTCTCAAGGCATTGCCTCAAAGTGACTGGGCCGGATTACAGACGTTTGTTTTTCGTCAACCTACACGCAAACAACTCATCCTGTCCCCTGTCTGGGGCCGGCTGCTCTACTACTCCGAAATAGCGACTGCTCAGGGGAGACCCCTTGCGAAGGGGCCGGTGATCTTTCTCGACGCAATCCAGGTCAGCAAGCCCCTGATCTGGAGCACATCATTAGATCAAGATGATAGCCTGGAATTGGACCGACTTCGGGCCGATGGGCATGATGTTCAGAGATTAGGGCGGAAATTCAGCATTTCCGTGACAGCATCGTCTGCACGAAACACCCAGCTCCACAGAACCCTTCTGCATGAGATTGGCCATTGGTTCGACTGGTTGTCAAAGGTTGAAGAGCCAGCGGCCAAAGGGGGTGTTTGGGAGAGTTTGGAGCGGGACTACTTTGCGAGGCCAAAGGCTGAAAGAGAGGCATTTGCGCACCGTTACGCCGATGCTCAGCGTATGCTCCTTGAAGAAATGGGCATCATTCCATTCGACCGAATTGAATGAGGAGACGGACGGCAGGTTTCCACCCCATTCCTGCCGGTTGAACGTCGCCTTGAGGCAAACGAAAGCTGACGGGTTCGAATGTGTGCGGGATACTCCAACATCCGCTCGTCCTGAGCCTGTCGAAGGACACGCGCGACGGTAGTTCCGGGAAAAATCCAGCTGGGCCAGTTCGCGCTGAGAAGGCGACGGAGCTGCTCAATGGTCAAATGGCAGCGCGTGTCCTTCGACAGGCTCAGGACGAGCGGGCGGGGTGATTGCGGAAAAGGAGCCTTGTTCGACCCTTAGCTCCGCCGCCTAACCCTCAACCCCGAAGCTCGCGCCCACATGCGCCTCGCCGCGGGCGTGGCCGTTCAGCCTGCTATCGACGTAATTCGCATGCAATGGAGCGCGGAAGCTATTCCTGTGAAACTGTAGGCGGGATCGATTCCATCTAACGCGAACGAGAAGCAATCCAGATAGCCGCGAAAATTTCGTCCTATCCAGCACCAGCCAAGCTTGTGGGACACGGCACCTTGTAGTTGCGGAAGCGTCTGCCATCCCTCAACTGCACCGTCGAACGGTTCAAGTGTGACTATCACCTCATCGGTATCCGGGTTCACCCTCAGGATCACAGCGGAGGAGTCCAGCTTCAATGCAAGCTCTTTGCATTCAAGACTGCCGTCATCAAGGCAGCGCGCCCCCTTGGCAAACACGCCTGCCACGGTAGCACCTTCAACTTCTTCCCAGTCAAACTGAAGCATAATTGCCTGATTGTTCGTCCGAAAAGTCTGGCAGGAAAGAGTGCCCGCCGCCTAACCCTCAACCCCGAAGCTCGCGCCCACATGCGCTTCACCCCTTGCGCGGGCGAGTAGTTCCTGGCGGTGGCGTTCGGCGTAGCTGGCGCGCTGTTCCTCGTCGCGTTCGGCGTGGCAGGCGGGGCAGCTGACGCCCTCAACATAGAGCGGCGAGGCTTTGTCTTCCGCGCTCACCGGGCGGCGGCAGGCGTGGCATAGGTCGTAGCTGCCCGGCGCGAGGCCGTGGGAGACGGTAACGCGCTGGTCGAAGACGAAGCATTCGCCTTCCCACAGGCTTTCTTCGGCGGGCACGGTTTCCAGATATTTGAGGATGCCGCCTTTGAGGTGGAACACCTCTTCCACACCCTCGGCCTTGAGGAAGGCGGTGGATTTCTCGCAGCGGATGCCGCCGGTGCAATACATCGCCACCTTGGGCGCCTTGCCTTCTCCCAGCAGGCGCTCGCGCTCGGCGCGGAACCAGGCGGGGAAATCGCGGAAAGTGGCGGTCTGCGGGTCGATCGCGCCGTGGAATTTGCCCACGGCCACCTCGTAATCGTTGCGCGTGTCGATCACGATGGTTTCGGGATCGCTGATCAGCGCGTTCCAGTCTTCCGCCGGGACATAGGTGCCCACGTTGGCGAGCGGATCGATATCCGGCTCGCCCATAGTGACGATTTCCTTCTTCAGCCGCACTTTCATGCGGTGGAAGGGCATGGCCGGGGCGCGGGAATATTTGACGTCCAGCCCCGCGCAGCCGGGCAGGGCGCGGACATGGCCGATCACGCGGGCAATCGCATTGTCGCTGCCCGCGATGGTGCCGTTGATGCCCTCATGCGCCAGCAGCAGGGTGCCCTTTACGCCCAGCTCTTCGCACAGGGCGAGCAGCGGTTCGCGCAGGGCCTTGTGGTCTGCGAAGGGCGTGAACTGGTAGAGCGCCGCGACGCAGACCGGCAGAGAAGTTTCCTCGGGCATGTCAGCCACCGGGGCGGTTCCGCTCAGTCCAGCCGGGTTACCCAGCCATGGGTGTCAGGCACGGTGCCGCGCTGGATGCCCACCAGCTTCTCGCGCAGCTTGCTCGTCATCTGGCCGGGGCCGCCCGAACCGATGGTGAATTCGCCATCATGGCCAGCGACCTTGCCCACCGGAGTAACCACCGCAGCCGTGCCGCAGGCGAAGGTTTCAACCAGCTTGCCGCTTTCGGCGTCGGCACGCCATTGATCGAGCGAATAGCGTTCCTCGCTCACCGTAAGGCCTTCCTCGCGGGCGAGGGCCAGCAGGCTGTCGCGCGTGATGCCGGGCAGGATCGTGCCGGTCAGCGGCGGGGTGACCATGCGCCCGTCCTCGAACACGAAGAACAGGTTCATGCCGCCCAGTTCCTCGATATATTTATGCTCTGCCGCATCGAGGAACACGACCTGATCGTGCCCGCGGGCAATGGCTTCTGCCTGCGGAACAAGGCTGGCTGCATAATTGCCGCCGCACTTGGCTGCACCGGTGCCGCCGGGGGCCGCGCGCGTATAATCGCTCGACACCCAGATCGAGACGGCAGGCGCGCCCGACTTGAAGTAATTGCCCGCCGGGCTGGCGATCACCAGGAACTTGTACTGCTTGGCCGGGCGCACGCCCAGGAAGGGTTCCGAAGCGAACATGAAGGGGCGCAGATAGAGCGAGCCGCCTTCCACGCTGGGGAACCAGTCCGCATCGGCGGCGACGAGTTCGCGCACGGCGCCGATGAAGGTTTCTTCCGGGATTTCCGGCATGGCAAGGCGCTTGGCGGATTCGTTGAAGCGCCGGGCATTGGCATCGGGGCGGAACAGGGCAGTGCCACCGTCCGACAGGCGATAGGCCTTCAGCCCTTCGAAGATTTCCTGCGCGTAATGCAGAACGGCGGCAGCGGGATCGAGCAGGATCGGCTCGCGCGGGCCTACCTTCGCATTGTGCCAGCCCAGCCCGTCGGTCCAGTCAATCGATACCATGTGGTCCGAAAACAGGGTGCCGAAGCCGGGATTGGCGAGGGCGCTGTTACGTTCCGCCAGCCCCATGGGGGCCGGGTGAGGCAGGCGATTGAATTCGACGGCGGGAAAATCGGCCATGGGAAGGTTTAACTCCGGTTGATCCGGGCGGTTAAACCTAAATCCGCAGGCGGTGCAAGTGCGAGTAAAGTTGCCATTGTAACGGGTGCGGAGGCGGAGTTTCGCCGCCATTTGCCCAGATATGTGAAAACCCGCCCCGGCGGACCGGGAGCGGGTTTTCGCATGGTCAGCGGCCGGAAGTGCCGCTCACGGAGCCTTTATCGTTGCTGCTGGATTTAACGATAATGCTCCGCGCGGAAAATAACCGACCTCCCTGCTGAACCATGAGACATCGGATCACCTCCTTTCGCGCTGTTGAGCCAAAGTCGCCGTTTTTTGCGGCTGGGCCCGCGGTCTCGCGTGCCTTGCCCTCAATGTGAGTCATGACGCGCCGCAACACAAGTCTTGCAAATATGTTTTTCCCCGTCAGAATTGAGCGCTTGTGGCAAGGTGCAGACGGTGCCCGCCCAACCCCCGGAAAACCTTGCTGAAACGACAACCGCCACACCCCTTTCGAGGCGTGGCGGAAGCGGTCGTGTTGGTGACGGATTTGCGCAGAAACGGCTTAATTGCCGGGATCTTCGCTGGGAGTCGTGGTCGGCTCTTCGGTCGGTGCGGGCGTTGCCGGTTCAGTCGGGGCGGCAGTGTCATCCGGCGCCGGAGCGGGCGCTTCCTGTGCGTAGGCGGCGCTCAGTGCGAAAGGGGCGAGAAGGGCGAGAGCAGCCTTGCTGGCGGCCATTGTCGTGATTGTCTTGGACATGTGAACTCCTGAAACATGGGGGCAAGGAACGGCCTTGCGAACGGATAAGTCCGATCTTTCCGTTGGTTGGGCATCAGGAATGCGATGTTTCGAGCATTTGTAGGGATAGGCGCAGATCGCCGCGCGACTCGCCGTCAGGCGCGAACGGTTCACGCTGAACCGTCCGTCGCAAAAGAGCGGGAATGAAGAATCGGGCGGAAAATATGCGAACGAATCGCCAAATCGAGTCGCGCTTTTAGCGGCAATCCTCGATCACGCGGGTCACTTCCGGCCAACTGGGGATATACAGCGTCGGCTCTCCGCCGGTTTCGACGGCGAAGCGGCCTTTGCTGATCGCCATGGCGTCAAGCAGGGCATCGTTTGCTGAAAGATCAGCCGCCAGCAGGGTTTCGATGGACCCTTGGCGCGGCTGCGCGTCCAGCAGGCGTTCCGCGCTTTCAGCCCGGATTCGCATCGGCTGGCTGCGGCTCTGCGCGCTGACGCGGCCGATGGAGATGGTGCGAGTTGCCGGATCGCAGCGCATCACGAAGCCGAAGTCGGTGTCGCTTCGGCCATAGACGGCATAGCTGAACGGGCCGACCTTCTTGTAGAACCAGTCTCCGGGGCTGCGCGGCGCGTCCATCCAGTTTTCATGGGCCTGAGTAGGCACCGGCGCCGGGGTCGGTGCTGGCACCGGGGGCGGTGCAGGCGTGGGGCTGGGCAGCGGCGCCGGGGCCGGAGCGGGCGGCACGGCGGCAGGAACGCAGGCGCCAAGTGCGGCGGCGGGCAGGCAGGCGGCAAGACAGCGAAGTTTCATCGCTGGCATCCTTGGCTTAAACCCGGCGCTGGCTCAAGCGCGCGCTGGGCGCTATCGGCTGCGTTCATGGCGGGAAAACAACGTATCGACCAATTGCTGGTGGCCCGGGGCCTCGCGGAAAGCCGTGCGCGCGCACAGGCGCTGGTGATGGCGGGCCTTGTCTATCTGGGCGAGGCGAAGGTCTCCAAGCCGGGGCAGCAAGTCGCCGAAGACGCCGATGTGACCGTGCGTGGCCGCGATCATCCCTGGGTCAGCCGGGGCGGGATCAAGCTGGCCCACGCCATTGAGCATTTCGGATTGGACCCGTCAGGCGCAGTGGCGATGGACATCGGTAGCTCGACCGGCGGGTTCACCGATGTGCTGCTGTCCAAGGGGGCGGAGCGGGTCTTCGCGGTCGATTCCGGCACCAACCAGCTCGCCTGGAAATTGCGGCAGGATCCGCGCGTAACCGTGCTGGAACAGACCAGCGCGCGCATCCTCACGCCCGAGCAGATCGACGCGCCGTGCAACTGGGTTGTTTGCGATGCCAGTTTCATTTCCCTGCATAAGGTATTGGAAGTGCCGCTGAAACTGGCTGCGCCGCAATGCCGCCTCGTCGCTCTCATCAAGCCGCAATTTGAAGTGGGAAAGGGCGAGGTCGGCAAGGGCGGCGTCGTGCGCGATCCGGCGCTGCACCAGCGCGTGTGCGACGAAGTGCGCGAATGGCTGGAGGGCGATGGCTGGCAGATCGACGGGATCGTCGAAAGCCCGATCACCGGGCCGGAAGGCAATGTGGAATTCCTGATCGCCGCGCAGCGGGGGTAAGGGGCGGGCGCAGGGTGGCCGGCGTAAAGCGAAATTCACCGTTCCGCCCCGCTTTGGGAACAGTGTCACGCGCGCGATTGCCCCCGGAGCCACCTGCCGCCAATATCCGGTCAACCGAATCGGAGTTCGCATGACCGTTCTCGCCTCGCGCGCGCAGCTGAGGGCTAGTTTCTTCCGCTGGGCGCTCTTCTTCGTACCTGTGGTTCTGCTGCTTGGGTTTCTGTCCGGTGCCGTTTCCGGCTCCGGAGCGGATAATCCTTGGTTCGCTGCGCTTGAAAAGCCCGCGATCTATCCGCCGCCGGTCACTTTCCCGGTGGTGTGGAGCGTGCTTTACGCCCTGATGGGCCTTGCCGCGGCGCTGGTTGCGGCGGCCTGGGGGGCACGGGGGCGCACGGCGGCACTGGTGTTCTTCGTGATCCAGTTCGCGCTCAATCTCGCATGGTCGCCAGTCTTCTTCGGCCTGCATGAAATCCGCTGGGCACTGTATCTGCTGGGCGCGATCGACGTGGCGGTGCTGGTGACGCTGGTGCTTTTCTGGCGAGTACGCTGGCAGGCGGGGGCCCTGCTGCTGCCCTATCTGGCATGGGTCTGCTTCGCGACGCTGCTGAATTACGAGCTGCAGGTGCTGAACCCGCATGCGGATGGCTCGGAATATTCGGGGGCGGTGCAGCGGATCGAACTCTGATCTTGCGCGCCGCGCCGCACGGGACCAAATAGGCGCCATGCAAAGCGACAACCCGATCGTATCCGATTTCGTCAAGCTGATGAACAGCGCCGCCGGCACCTTTGCGGGCATGACCCGCGAAGCGCGCGAGGCTGCGCGTGAACGGATGAAGGGCGCCATGGGCGGCTTCGACTTCATCTCGCGCGAGGAATTCGACGCGGTGAAGGCAATGGCCGCCAAGGCGCGGGAAGAAAACGAAAAACTGGCGGAACGTCTCGCCGCTTTGGAAGAAGCGCTGAAGGCGAAGAAGTAAGGCCGAAGAAGGAGAAGGCTGGCCGCGCAGGCTCAGCCTTCGTTCCGGCTGTTTTCCTCCTCACGGGCGTGGAGCTTGGCCCATAGGCCTTCCGTGCCCGCTTCCTGCGCCTTGTTGACGTATTGCGAGGCCACCAGCCAGCCCTTGATCGGGCGCAGCGGCAGGATGCAGCCCGCCATCATCAGCGGCACCGAGAAGATCAGGTGGACCCAGAACGGCGGGTGGTGCGCAACTTCCAGCCAGACCACCACGAACAGCAGCGGGAAGGCCACGATACATTGCGAGAAGAAGGCCGGCCCGTCATCCGGGGCGGCGAAGCGGTAATCGAGGCCGCAAACATCGCATTTGGTGTTGAGCTTCAGCCACGAGGCAAACATCTTGCCCTTGCCGCAGCAGGGGCAGAGGCCCTTCCAGCCGCAGCGCAAAATCCAGTGGAGCTTGTCGTCGCGGGAAGATGTTTCTGACCGGGCCGAAGGCTCGGGGGCGGGACTCGGGTTCTTGTCCATGCGCGCGCCATACACATCTCCGCCCGCCTTGCCGAACGGATAAGTGACCGTTCGCGAAAGATTTGTGCGGCGCGGCTCGGCCGCCTAAACCGCGCCTATGCAAATCCGTGCCCAGGCGATCCTCTGCGCTTCCCGTCCGCATGGCGAGACTGCAGTGATCGCGCGCCTGCTGAGCGAGGAGCACGGCATGGTGGCCGGCTATGTCGCGGGCGGCAGGGGGCGCACGCTGCGCCCGGTGATGATCCCCGGCAATCTGGTGGACATGGAACTGCGCTGGAAGTCCGAAAGTCAGTTGCCCTTCGCCCGGCTGGAACTGGTGCAGAGCCGCGGGCCTTGGCTTTCCGAGCCTTTACCAGCCGCTGCGATCCAATGGGCCTGCGCGCTTACGGCATCGGCCCTGCCGGAGCGGCAGGCTTATCCTTCGCTCTATCAGGCGCTCGGGGCGTTGCTGGACGCCATCTGCCATGCCCCCTCCGCGCGGGGCTGGGCAGGGGCGATGGCAGCCTATGAGGCGCTGGTATTGCGCGAGCTGGGATATGGCGGAGGCGGGCCACCCCGAAGCGAGACTCTGGCTGAGGCCCTCACCGCGCTGGATGCACTTTCCGCGCCGATTGAGCGCTACCTCCTTGCCGACCGGCGCGGCGATGTTATGGCGGCGCGCGCGATTCTGCGGGACAGATTAGGGCGGATTGATAGATGAAGATTGCTGTGCTTGCCGGTGACGGCATCGGTCCGGAAATCATGGAGCAGGCGTTGGCCGTGCTCGACGCACTGGCTTTGCCGGGCGTGGAACTGATGCATGGCGATGTCGGCGGTATTGGCTACAAGAAGCACGGCCACCCGCTGCCGCCCGAAACGCTGGAAATGGCCAAGGCTGCGGACGCAGTGCTGTTCGGTGCGGTGGGCGATCCTTCCTGCGACAATCTGGAACGCCATCTGCGCCCGGAACAGGCCATTCTCGGCCTGCGTCAGGCGCTGACCCTCTTCGCCAATCTCCGCCCGGCGACGCTGTTCCCCGGCCTTGAGGACATGTCGGCCCTGCGCCCCGAAGTGGCGCGCCAGATCGACCTGCTGATCGTTCGCGAACTGAACGGCGATGTCTATTTCGGCGAAAAGGGCATGCGCACGCTGCATGACGGCCGCCGCCAGGGCTATGACTTCATGTCCTATGCCGAGGATGAGGTGGAGCGGATCGCCCATGTCGCCTTCCGCGCGGCGCAGGGCCGCAAGGGCCGCCTTTGCAGTGTGGACAAGGCCAATGTGCTGGAAACCAGCCAGCTGTGGCGCGACGTGGTGATCGAGATCGCCAAGCAATACCCGGATGTGGAACTCAGCCACATGTATGTGGACAATGCCGCGATGCAGCTGGTCCGCAATCCCGGCCAGTTCGACGTGATCGTGACCGGCAATCTGTTCGGCGACATCCTGTCGGATCAGGCCAGCATGTGCGTGGGTTCCATCGGCCTGCTGGCCAGCGCCTCGCTGGGCGAGAAGCAGACTGCCTATGGCACCAAGGGCCTCTATGAACCGATCCACGGCAGCGCGCCCGATATTGCCGGGCAGGGCAAGGCCAATCCGATGGCCATGATCTTGTCGCTAGCCATGCTGCTGCGCCACTCGCTGGGCCTCGAAGCCGAAGCCGCCCGCGTGGAAGCGGCCGTCGCAAAGGCGCTGGAAGACGGTGTGAAGGGTGCTGACCTTGGCGGCAGCGCCGGCACGGCGGAAATCGGCGCTGCGGTCGTCGCGCGTCTCTGATTTAGTTCCCGATGTCCCTGCGCCTCGCCGTCATCCTGCCGACCTATAATGAGCGCGCGAATCTGCGCGCGCTGGTCGTGCGTCTCGATGCGGCGCTGCAGGGGGTCGAGTGGGAAGCGGTGATTGTCGACGATCACAGCCCCGATGGCACCGCCGACGAAGCGCGCGCGATCTCGCTGGAGGATCCGCGCATCCGGGTGATCGAGCGGATCGGCCGGCGCGGCCTTGCGAGCGCCGCGATCGAAGGCATGTGCGCCACGGCAGCGCCCGTGGTGGCTGTGATGGATGCGGATCATCAGCATGATCCCGCGCTTTTGCCGGGTATGCTGGAGGTAATCGAGAGCGGCGAATACGACGTCGCCTATGCCTCGCGCTTCTGCGAAGGGGCCAGCACCGAGGCGTGGAACCGGCCTGACCGGGTAAAGGCATCCGGCCTTGCCAATAATCTTGCGCGCAAGATGACCGGGGTTGAATTGTCAGACCCGATGAGTGGCTATTTCATGCTCCGCGCCGAGACCCTGCGTGCCGATGCGCACCGGCTTTCCGGCGTGGGCTTCAAGATCCTGCTCGACATCCTTGCTACGGTGGACCGTCCGTTGAAGATCAAGGAATTCCCGCTGGAATTCGCCGCCCGTGCAGAGGGCGAGAGCAAGCTGGACCGCACAGTGGTGTTCGAATTCCTCGTCGGCCTTTACGACAAATGGCTGGGGCGGATCATCCCGACCCGCTTCGCCCTGTTCGGCACGATCGGTGCGGCCGGCGTGGTGGTGCATATGGCCGTGCTGGCCACCTTCCTGCATTTTGCTGGCGGAGACGGCTTCGTCTTCGGGCGCTGGATCACGGAATTCGACGTTGGGCAGACGGTCGCTTCCATCGTGGCGATGACGTTCAACTTCGTGCTCAACAATGCGCTGACCTATGCCGACAAGAGGCTGACGGGCGCGGGGCCGCTGCTGCGCGGCTGGCTGCGTTTCGCGCTGACCTGTTCGGTGGGGATGCTCGCCAATGTCGGCGTGGCGGCGGCATTGGTCCGTTCCGGCTTCCACGCCTATCCTTCGGCCATCGTCGGCATTTTGGTAGGCTCGGTCTGGAACTATGCCCTGTCCAGCCGCTTCGTCTGGGGCCGTTTCAAATAGGGCGATGCAGGACGGGGCGTTCGTCCGGCCCGACAGGCTGAGGAACTCCTGGCCCTTCCAAGCCGTTGATTTTACGTCGACGTCGCAAGGCGGCGCCGTAAACGGCAAAGGAGGATAAACATGTCCTATCTTCTCGGCTTCATCATCCTGATCCTGGATATCTGGGCCATCGTCAGCGTGCTGCAAAGCTCCGCTTCGGGTGGTGCCAAAATCGCCTGGTCGGCCGGCATCCTGATCTTTCCGCTGCTGGGCCTCATCGTCTGGTTCCTCGCGGGGCCGAAGGCGCGCCCTGCGCTGAGCTGACCGGTATTTCCGCTAATGGGGCGTGGGCACGTCAAAAGCCTGCGCCCCTTCCCGGTCGAGATGGGCGATCAGCACCTTGACCGCCCAGGCGGAGGCCTCCGCCGCATCCGGCCCGTTCAGATCCCACTGATCCCGCATTTCCCGCCACGCGAGGCCGCAGCAAAGCAATTGCATCGCGGCATGTGCCTTGCGCGCCTGTTCCTCGGTCAGCCTGTCCGTATGCGGGCCGAAGATGGCGGAATAGGCGGCAACCCGTTCCGCCTTCATTTCCAGCCGCATCTGGCGCCCTTCCGGACTGGCTGAGGCGACTGTCATGGCGGCAGCCTGACGGTCGAACTTCTCGAACGTCTCACGCAGTTCCCGGTCGAGCAAATCGTGCAGATTGCGCGGCATGCCTCCGGGCGGGGAGAGCAGGTTCCACAGCCGCTTCCGCAGTTCCACCTGATCTGCATAGCGCCGATACACTGTGCGGCGCGAAACGCCGGAAATCTTCGCAACGGCATCGTGGGTAAGCGGCGCGCCCTCCGCAGCAAGCTGTAGCAGCGCCTCGTCGATCCGCTCGTCGTTGGAGGAGGGTTTTTCCTGTATGGTTCCGTCATCGGTCATGACAGCCTCCTGCCACGTGGCACAAAATGTGTCAAATTCCCGTTGACACATTTTGTGCCATAAGTCAGAGGGCCGCCATCGAGTCGCCTGTGCGGCTCAACGGGGAGAACCGAATATGCTGTTCCATCTATCAATCGACGCGCGCGAACCGCGCCATGTCGCTTCCGTCATCGCCGAACTGTTCGGCAATGGCACGATCACGCCTTTCCCGCCGGTAAGCGAGGGTAGCTGGCTCGCCATGGCAGGCGACGATCGCAATACGATGGTGGAAGTCTATCCGCGCGGCACAGTGCTGGAAGAAGTTCCGGGCGATGCCGATGCGGTGGGGAACTTCGACGAAAGCGCGGGCAGGCTGCGCGGCTTTTCCACCCATTTCGCGATGGGTACCCGCCTGCCGCAAGATGAGGTGATGGCGATTGCCGCGCGCGAGGGCTGGCCGGCAAAATATCGCAGCCGCGCCGGATTGTTCGGGGTGATCGAAATGTGGATCGAGGGGGAGCGGATGATCGAAGTGCTCACCCAGGATATGCAGGACGAATATCTCGCCAGCATGAGCGTGGCGGGCTGGACCGGCTTTCTTGCCGCAAACGCTCCGGCCTGACAGGCCTTATCGCACTGCCAAAGGGCCGATCAGCGCCAGCTTTTCAGCCACATCCAATGCTCATAGGCATAGGGGCCAGAGAGCTTTGCGGAAGAAATGATCGGGTAGAATACCGCGAACATCGCCACGCTCAGTGCAAGGCCGCCCAGTGCGGTCTTGCGCCAGCCTGCCTGCCACAGCGCATCCAGCGCCACGGCCAGCGCGCCCAGCAGGAAGCAACTGGGCAGGAAATAGTGGTAGTAGAACTGGATCGGCTTGGGAGCGATGATCCACATGCCCAGCGTCACGGCATAGAGCACCGCCATCGCCAGCGCCGCCTTGTTCTGCCGCATTACCCCGGCAAAGGCGCACCAGCCGACCGCGGCCAGACCTGCGATCATGGTGAAGGGGTTGCCCAGCAGCAGCACGCCGCGCTGCGCGCCGTCCACATTCTCGTAGAGATACCAGATCGGGCGCCAGTCGATCACCCAGTGATACCAGCGGCTCATATAGGGATGGGGCTTCACCGTCTGCTGCTGCAGTTCCCACATCTTCTGGTGGTATTCCCAATATCCGCCGATGGTCAGCGGGTTCTTGGCGTAGAAGAACACGGGCCAGAATGTGGCGAGATAGACCAGCACTGGCAGCACGCCCAGCCACAGGCCTGCCTCCAGCAGGGAAATGCCCCTGATCGGCCCGGCATCGGTCGCGGTGAGGAAGCGCGGTCCGGTCTGCGCCAGACGGATGGCCAGAAAGGTGAGGCCCGGCACCATCAGTACAGGTGCGGCATTCCATTTGCTGCCCAGCGCCAGCCCCATGAAGATGCCCGCAAGGATCTGCCGCCAGCGCGCCTGCCCCGGAATGCGCACTGCGCCCGCCACCATCCATAGCGCCAGAATGGCGAAGCTCACCATGAAGATGTCCAGCATCGCAATGCGGGACTGGACGAACAGGATGAAGCCCGTTGCCAGCAGCACCCCGCTTGCCAGCGTGGCAAAGCGGGACAGGCTGGCAAACCACATGCCGCGCATGAAGGCGAACAGAGTCGCGATGCCGGCAATCGCGGGAAGGACGCGCCACGACCATGGATGATCGCCGAACAGGGCAATGCCCAGCGCGATGAATTCCTTGCCCAACAGCGGGTGTTCGCGATTGGTGATGTGATCGAACGTCGCAAGGATGCGCGATGCGGTCACATAATGGACCTCATCAAAATAGATCCGGGAAGGGGTGCCGAGCCGCCAGAAGACGAGAGCGGCGAACAATGCGGTGATAAGGGCGCACCAGCCAAGCGGGTCGCGGGGAGTTGCCGGATGCTGCATCATCGCCGCGCTGGATAGCAGAGCCGTATGCGGGAGCAATCGGGTATTAGCCGTGGTCTGTGGCTATCCGTCGCATAAACAAACCTTGCTTGCCCCGTCGCGGCACCGGCCCTAAACGCGCGGCCATGAAGAAGACCACCGGAACCGACCGCTCGATCACCTCCAAATGGCGCCCCGCCACTCGCGCGGTGCGCGCCGGCACCTGGCGCAGCGAGCAGGGCGAGACGAGCGAGGCACTGTTCCTCACCTCGGGCTATACCTACGACACGGCCGAAACGGTCGCTGCGCGCTTTGCGGGCGAAGCCGAAGGCATGGTCTATTCCCGTATGCAGAACCCAACCACGGCGATGCTGGAAGAACGGATCGCCATGCTGGAAGGGGCTGAGGCGTGCCGTGTGCAATCCACCGGCATGGCCTCTATGACGGCGGCGCTGCTGTGCCAGCTTTCCGCAGGGGATCACATCGTGGCGGGCCGCGCGGCCTTCGGTTCGTGCCGCTGGATCGTGGACAATCTGCTGCCGCGCTTCGGGATCGAGAAGACAATTGTCGATGCGCGCGACAATGACGCCTGGGAAAAGGCGATCCGCCCGAATACCAAGGTGTTCTTCTTCGAGACGCCCGCCAACCCGACCATGGACGTGGTCGACATGCGCGCCGTCTGTGCGCTGGCGCGGGCGCATGGCATCGTCACCGTGGTGGACAATGCCTTTGCCACCCCGGCGCTGCAGCGGCCGATGGAATATGGTGCCGATGTGGTCGCCTATTCCGCCACCAAGCTGATGGACGGGCAGGGCCGTGTGCTCGCCGGTGCGCTTTGCGCCAGCGAGGAATGGATCAACGACAAGCTGATGCCGTTCCAGCGCAACACCGGGCCGATCCTTGCGCCGTTCAATGCGTGGGTAGTGCTCAAGGGCCTGGAAACGCTGGAACTTCGCGCCGCGCGGCAGAGCGAGAATGCGCTGAAAGTGGCGCAGTTCGTGGAAAGCCGCGTCAGCCGCGTGCTCCATCCCGGCCTTCCCAGCCATCCGCAGCACGAATTGTGCATGAGCCAGATGAGCGCGGCCGGGCCGATCTTCTCCTTCTTCCTCGAAGGCGGCAGGGAACAGGCCATGGCCGTGCTGAACGCGCTGGAGCTGGTCGATATTTCCAACAATATCGGCGATTCCAAGAGCCTGCTGTGCCACCCGGCCACCACCACCCATCACAATATGGGCCCGGAAGGCCGTGCCGAAGCCGGCGTGGAAGACGGGATGCTGCGTATCAATGTCGGCCTGGAAGATCCGCAGGACGTGATCGAGGATCTGGCACAGGCGTTCGATCGCGCCGGTGTGTGATCGCAGGGTAGTTACCCAGCCACAACTGAGCAAAATGGTAACTACTCGCCGCTAGAAAGTCTCCGCCAGAAGAGTGGGGACTTTTATGCGCGAAATGGTTTTCGGGACGATCCTGGTCGCTGCGGCAGGACTTGGCGTATATTTCATGCCGTTGACGTCAGGCGGTGAAAAGCCTGCCTATGCGATGAGTATGGGCGAGGCGAAGAAGCTGCTGGCCGCGGCGGATCTGCGCGAAGGCAAGCTGCCTTTCGGCAGGCTCGACGTGCTGGTCACCGCGCCCGCGCCCAATGTCGTGCGTTATGAGGCCGGCGGGTCTTTCGCCTCGCTCGATTGCCGTGCGGAATTCACTCCGGTCGGCGATGCTGGAGTCAACGTGGCTACAAGCTGCAATCGTTCATCGCCCTCTGACGGTGCCGCATCGTCCATGACTTCGGATGTCAGCGAGCTTGCCTTTGCCGAATATGTCGACGCGGCTCTCGATCAGCGCCCCTTCAACGAAGGCAAGATGACCGCACTCAGCGCCGGTGCGGCAATGCGCAACCTGCCCAAGATGCAGCATGAAGCGCTCAAGATGCAGCGGGAAATATCCCAGATGCAGGCGGATTCAGAAGCTGAACGTCGGCACGATACCGATTGGTCATCCGACGAACAGGTGCAAGATTACGATTACGCCCCCGACTCCAGCGAATGGTAGGCACGTGCAGGTTCCAGTTCTGCAATCGCGCGGCTGAACACGGCGGCGGCTGACAGCGGCTCGCAGATACAGGGATTGCCCGAAAGGCGCACCAGCGCGTCTTCGGCAAGGCCCGGATGGTCGGCTGCCAGATTCAGTGCGTCGATCAGCAGGCCCTCATCTTGCGTCATCCGCAGCGAGCAGCATGGCGCGATGCGGATCGAGCGGTGCGATGCCTGCGCGAATTCCAGCATGAAGGCGCGCAGCAGCACCAGTGGCCGGCGGAAGCGTGCGCCGAACAGATCCAGCATCAGCCAAGCCGCTTGCGCATCGCGAATGCCATGCGCGGCCATGCGTCGCATGGCGACAAGCACCAGCCTCCCGGTGCGGTCTGCCGGAAGGGGAAGGGGAAGCAAATCGGCGGAACGGCCGTGATTCATGGCGCAATCTCCCAACGGGGTTATCCGAGCAACTGCGACTCGTTTACCGCTAATGAGAATCGTTCGCAAGAAGAAAGGGCGGTCATGCTTGGCCCCTATTCGCAGGCGATCCCGTCATTGTCCCGATCAAGCCCGGCGCGATAACCCGGATCGCCGCGCCGCAGTGGGGCTGCTCCGGCCGCGCGGGCGGCGGCGCAATTGGGGTAATAGGTTCCCGCATTTCCGCCTTGCCGGGGGGATGGGGCAGGGGCCGGTGCGCTTGCGGCACGATGGCAGTGATATTCGCCCGTCTTGCGATTGGTGTGGCAGCCATTGGCATCCAGCCCGCCCGGATGGGCGCGCAAGGGGGAAGCGGGCGGAACGAGCAGCACCGCAATGGCGATTGCCGGGGGCAGGGCGCGCTTTCGTCCCATGCGGCCCCATACCACCCCTTTGACGCCCGGCCAAATATGGCTACCGTCGCGACTCATGAAGGAACTGTTCCAGCACGCCGCGATCACGCAGGGCATCACTGTCAGGGTGGCGGTGAATTTCATGCCCGATCAGTCGCGCGTGGACGCGGGCAAGTGGTTCTGGGTCTATCACATCCGGCTTGAGAACGATTCGGGCGAGACGGTGCAACTGCTCTCCCGCTTCTGGCGCATCACGGATGGGCGCGGCATGGTGAACATCGTGCAGGGCGAAGGGGTGGTTGGCGAAACCCCCATTCTCGCGCCCGGACGCAGCCACGATTACGTCTCCGGCTGCCCGCTCACCACGCCGCATGGCAGCATGGAAGGGCATTACACCTTCCGCCGGGTGGACGGCGCGCGCGAGGGGGAGCTGTTCGAAGTGGCCATTCCCTTCTTCCCGCTGGCTGCGCCTGCGACGGCTGACTGAGATAAAGGCGGATCGCCTTTCGGGCAGGCAAGCCATGCTTGGTTGCCCGCAGGCGCCGGTCGGCCTAAATCCCCTCTCACCATGAAGCGGACGCATCTGCCCCTTAACGCCCTGCGCGTATTCGATGCCGCGGCCCGGCACCTGTCCTTCACCCGCGCGGCGGACGAACTGGCGGTGACGCCGGCGGCCGTGGGCCAGCAGATCCGCGCACTGGAAGATGTGCTGGGCGTTGTGCTGTTCCGCCGCACCTCCAAGGGGCTGGAACTGACGGACGAGGCCGTGGCCGGGCTGGACACTTTGCGCGAAGGCTTCCTGCGTTTCGAGGAAAGCGTGCAGGCCATGCAGGCGGGCCAGTCCAGCTATTCCTATGCCATTGCCGCCCCGCATGAATTCTGGGCCACCTGGCTTGCGCCGCGCCTTGCCGCCTTCCGCAAGGAGAACCCGGAGATCCGCTATCAGCTGATCGCGGGCGAGGAAGTGGACTTTACCGAGGCCAATCTGGATATCGCGATCCGCCTGGCCGAAGGGCCGGGCGATCTGGAAGGGCTGCAGCTTGCCCCGGCGATGCGCGTAGTGGTCGCCACCGACAGCGCCCCTGATGACTGGATCGCATGGCCCGGCGCGCCTTTGCCCGATGGGGCGGAGGCCGTGCTTCAGGTCGGCAATGCGGCGCAGGCGCTCGCCAGCGTGCGGGCAGGGCTGGGCAAGGCCATGCTGCCGCTGCTTCTGGTGGAAGAACTGCTGGCCGACGGGCGGCTGAAGGCGCTGCAGGGGCCGGAACCGGGCCACCGTGCATACTGGCTGGTGGCGCCCCGTCCCCAATGGCGCCAGAAAAAGGTCCGCCAATTGGTCGAATTCCTGATGGCCTGAAACAGGGCCGCCCTTTCAAGCAAAGACTCTCCCGATGAAACGCATCCTTTCCTACGCCCCGTTCCTGCTGCTCGCCGTCACGGCCATTCCCGCGCTGGTCCTTACCGCCGCCCGCGCTCAGGAAGAGCCGCAGGGGACCGGCCTCCAGCAGGATGCCGCCTGGCTCAACAAGCAGCAGGCCGCACTGGCTTCGCTCAAGGCCGAAGATGGCTGGCAGTGGATGGAAGGCGGCCTGATGTGGCGCCGGGTGAAGGGTGACGGCACGGGCGAGCATCCCACCGTGCGCGATGTGGTACGCATCCATTATCGCGGCACGCTGACCGATGGGTCGGAGTTCGACAGTTCCTATGCCTCCGGCCGTCCGGCCACTTTCCCCCTGCGCGGCCTGATCCCCGCATGGCAGATGGCCGTGCCGCAGATGGGCGTGGGCGATACAATCGAACTCGCTGTGCCGGCGGACATGGGCTACGGCCCGCGCGGCGCCGGTCCGATCCCGGGCGGGGCGACCCTGTTCTTCACGATCGAACTGCTGGGCATCGTCGGCCGCTGAGGCGCGGGCGGCGGGAACGTGGTTCATCCGCGGTTCACGGCCCGAGGAAGAGGAACCGCCCCGCGCGGGACGGCAGGAGGGCACATCATGAGCAGGTTTCTTCCCACTCTGGCAGTCGCGCTGGCGCTGGCCGCACCCTCGGTGCTGGCCGCGCAGGAAGTGCAATATGGCGGCGACATGTCTCGCATCAAGCGCCCCAACGGCGCGCCTCCTTCCACGCCGATTGCCCGCAAGAAGTTCGACCAGGCGGTGGAGAAGATCTTCCGCGCCGCCGATACCGACCGCGACGGCACGATCACGCTGGCCGAATTCAACGCCGCGATAGAAGCGCGCAAGGCTGCGATGATCGCCCGGCGCTTTGCCGAGGTGGATACGGACCGTAACCGCCAGATCAGCCCCGAGGAATTCGCCGCCTGGCAGCGCACGCTCGGTTCGGCCGTGCTTGCGGAAGACGGCATGACGAGCGGCGAGCAGATCGCGCTGGTTGCCGAGCAATTGCCGGTCGAACTCGGCAAGGACCGCGAGGATGAAGTGCTGGAAGACGTGATCGCCCCGATCACCGCCACGCTGATCGTGGAAGCGAACACCAATTACGATGGCGGCGTTTCGCTGGAAGAACTGCTGGCCTTTGAAGGTGCCCGCTTCGACAAGGCGGACCTCAACAAGGATGGCTGGCTGGTAGCCGACGAGATCGTCGCCCTGCGCGAAGGCCCCGGCACTATGCGCCCGCAGCGCGGTGGCCCGGCCGGCGCACCGGGCGCTGCACCGGGTGGAGCAGGCAGCCCGCCGCCCCCGCCGCCGGGCAATTAGAGCCGGCCTCCTGTCGTCCTTGCGAGCGGCGCAGCCGCGCGGCAATCCGCCGCGTGACATGCGGGCGAGACCCGCACGAAATCCGATCTCGCGAAACCTCGCCGCCTGAGCAGGGCGGGGCGGATGTGGCTGCCATGTGTTACGCAGAACGGCCCCCGAAACACACTGTGTAACACCCCCTGCAAGGCGCGGTTTCGAGCCGTTTTCGGCCATTGCGCGCCTGACGATGTGTGACTTTCCATTTCGCGCTTTCGTGCACCCCGCGTGCTTCACGGCATGAGGCCCAACGCACCCATCCTTCGTCCCCGTCGCGCCTCTCTTCGTAGCCTCGCGCCCCATCTTCGTCACCCCCGCGCAGGCGGGGGCCCAGCCTGCCCTCACACCAAGCCGCGATGCCGCAAAGGAGACGCACCAACCGCGCAGCCGGAAACCCGGCCGATCCTCAACCGGATAGGGAGAAATGCGGAATGTGCCGGGCGGGGAAGGTTGGGCCATAACCCACGGCAGATTGCAGAAGCGGGGCGTGTAGGAAAATGGATTATTGGCCGGAGATCGCTTCGTGAGATGCCAAAACTGTCACAGGCCGGGTTATCGAGATGATATTTGAAACACGAGTCCGCCGGAAATCGGGTTTTTTCGGATGAAGGCGCGACGGATCATGTTCGGCATGATGTGCGTTGGACTGCTGGCTTCCGTGCCTTACTCCGGATATGCTGCAGAACGGGTTCCTTTCGCTCCGTCGAAACCTTTGAACTCGGGCAAGTGGTTTCTCGCTCGCGACCTGATCGATCCGGTCTTCAAGGGTCGTCTACATGGTTTGGTCGGCTATGTTTTTCACGTCTCGCCCGAAGGAAAGGTGACTCATTGCACGGTTCTACAGAGTTCGGGTGATGATCGAATCGATGCGAAAATTTGCGATCTCGTCGTTCAGAGAGCGAAATTTCGCCCGGCGGGAAATCCTGAGGGCCAGCCAGTGCAGGGGACGTATAGCACCAGGCTGTATTGGTAAGGCTGGTATTGCGCCATTTCGTTCGCCCACCCCCGCTTGACCTCATTCCCCCTTTCCCCTAATGGCCCGCACAAGTTCGGGCAGGGATTCCCTGTTCCGGGCATTTCGAGCTGAACATTGGCGGCGCGGTCCCTTGGGGGCGGTCGGCAAAGTAACCCGGCCTTGTGGCCTGGTGGAGCGTTTCGGCTGGTGCTTCTTTCGGGGCCTCTTTCGTGGGGTCTGGGTTTCCGCTTTCGCGGGAATGACGAAAGGTCTCCATCCTTCACTCTTCACCCGGTCGTATTGTCGACAAGCCTGATCCCCTTTGGGGTCAGAAGATAAGGTGAAGAGATTTAATGCCTACGATCAACCAGCTGGTCCGCAAGGGCCGCGTGCCGCAGAAGGCCAAGAGCAAGGTGCCTGCGATGGAGCAGAACCCGCAGAAGCGCGGCGTCTGCACTCGCGTTTACACCACGACCCCGAAGAAGCCGAACTCGGCTCTCCGCAAGGTCGCCAAGGTCCGTCTGACCAACCAGCGCGAAGTCATTTCCTACATCCCCGGCGAAGGCCACAACCTGCAGGAACACTCGGTTGTGCTGATCCGCGGCGGCCGTGTGCGCGACCTTCCCGGCGTGCGTTACCACGTGCTGCGCGGCGTGCTCGACACGCAGGGCGTGAAGGACCGCAAGCAGAGCCGTTCGAAGTACGGCGCCAAGCGTCCTAAGTAAGCTCCGCCGCGAGCAAGGATTGAGGGCCGGCGCGCCGCCTGACGGAAGCGCCGCCCAGTTGAAAAGGAATTACCGATGTCACGTCGTCGTCGTCCCGAGAAGCGGGAAATCCTGCCCGATCCCAAGTTTGGGGATGTGGTGCTTTCGAAGTTCATGAACAACCTGATGTATGACGGCAAGAAGTCTGCCGCCGAAAAGATCGTCTATGGCGCGCTCGACACTGTCGAGACCAAGGCCAAGACCGATCCGGTTCAGGTTTTCCATGACGCGCTGAACAATGTGAAGCCCGCCATCGAAGTGCGTTCGCGCCGCGTTGGTGGTGCAACCTACCAGGTTCCCGTGGAAGTGCGCCCCGAGCGCGCCCAGGCCCTGGCGATCCGCTGGCTCATCACTGCCGCTCGCGGCCGTGCGGAAACCACCATGGCTGCCCGCCTTTCGGGTGAGCTGATGGATGCGGCGAACAATCGCGGCAACGCGGTCAAGAAGCGGGAAGATACTCACCGCATGGCCGACGCCAACCGCGCGTTCAGCCACTACCGCTGGTAAGCGGCGGGCCGGGGAAGGGCACGCATCGGGCGTGTCTTTTGCCGGTCACAATCGTTACTATATGGGGCGAGGGCCGGCATTGGCCGGCCTGAACTCCGAAAGGCCTTAAGGAAACCACCATGGCACGCAGCCATCCGATCGAACGCTACCGCAATTTCGGTATCATGGCGCATATCGACGCCGGCAAGACCACGACGACCGAGCGGATTCTCTACTACACCGGCAAGTCCTACAAGATCGGCGAAGTGCACGATGGCGCCGCCACCATGGACTGGATGGAACAGGAACAGGAACGCGGCATCACCATCACGTCGGCCGCGACGACCTGCTTCTGGAAGGCTGACGAAGGCAATGGCCCCGAGCATCGCCTGAACATCATCGACACCCCGGGCCACGTGGACTTCACCATCGAGGTGGAACGTTCGCTGCGCGTGCTCGACGGTGCGGTTGCCGCTTTCGACGGCGTGGCCGGCGTTGAGCCGCAGTCCGAAACCGTGTGGCGCCAGGCTGAAAAGTACGGCGTGCCCCGGATGTGCTACATCAACAAGCTCGACCGTACCGGTGCGGACTTCTACTACTGCGTGCAGACGATCATCGATCGCCTCGGCGCGGTTCCGCTCGTGCTCTATCTGCCGATCGGCGCTGAATCGGGCTTCAAGGGCCTGGTGGACCTCGTCAACAACCGTGCGATCATCTGGAAGGATGAAAGCCTGGGCGCCGAATTCTTCTACGAAGAAATCCCGGCCGACCTCGCCGACAAGGCTGCCGACTATCGCCAGAAGCTGGTCGAACTCGCCGTCGAACAGGACGACGATGCGACCGAAGCCTACCTCGAAGGCGTTGAGCCCGACGTGGCCCAGCTCAAGGCGCTGATCCGCAAGGGCACGCTGGAACATGCGTTCGTTCCGGTGCTGTGCGGCTCCTCGTTCAAGAACAAGGGCGTGCAGGCCCTGCTCGACGCCGTTGTCGACTACCTGCCGAGCCCGATCGACGTTCCGGCCATCAAGGGCGTGAAGCCCGGCACGGACGAAGAAGATACCCGTCCTTCGAGCGACGAAGCTCCGTTCAGCGCGCTGGCGTTCAAGATCATGAACGACCCGTTCGTGGGTTCGCTGACCTTCGCCCGCATCTATTCGGGCAAGCTGTCGAAGGGTTCGTACCTTAACTCCGTGAAGGAGAAGGACGAAAAGATCGGCCGTATGCTGCTGATGCACTCCAACAACCGTGAGGACATCGACGAAGCATTCGCTGGCGACATCGTTGCTCTGGCGGGCCTGAAGGAAACCACCACGGGCGATACGCTGTGCGCCAAGAACGCGCCGATCATCCTCGAGCGTATGGAATTCCCCGAGCCGGTTATCGAACTGTCGGTGGAACCCAAGACCAAGGCCGACCAGGAAAAGATGGGCATCGCGCTCAACCGCCTGGCTGCCGAAGATCCCTCGTTCCGCGTCTCGACCGACCATGAATCGGGCCAGACCATCATCAAGGGCATGGGCGAACTTCACCTTGAAATCCTCGTCGACCGCATGCGTCGCGAATTCAAGGTCGAAGCCAACGTCGGTGCGCCGCAGGTGGCCTATCGCGAATCGCTTTCGAAGCCTGTCGATGTGGACTTCACCCACAAGAAGCAGTCGGGCGGTACCGGTCAGTTCGGTCGCGTGAAGGTCAAGGTTGCTCCGGGCGAACGCGGTGCTGGCATCACCTTCATCGACGAGATCAAGGGCGGCAACATTCCGCGCGAATACATTCCGTCGATCGAAAAGGGCATGCGCGAACAGGCAGCCAGCGGCTATCTGATCGGCTTCCCGATCATCGACTTCGAAATTCGCCTCTATGACGGTGCGTATCACGACGTCGACTCCTCGACGATCGCGTTCGAAATCGCCGGTCGCGGCGCGATGCGCGAAGTGGCCGAGAAGTCGGGCATCAAGCTGCTCGAACCGATCATGAAGGTGGAAGTGGTTACTCCGGAAGAATTCATGGGCGACGTTATCGGCGACATGAACTCCCGTCGTGGCCAGATCCAGGGCACCGACAGCCGCGGTAATGCCCAGGTGGTCGAGGCCTTCGTGCCGCTGGCCAACATGTTCGGCTACGTCAATGAACTGCGTTCGTTCACCCAGGGCCGCGCCCAGTACACGATGCAGTTCTCGCACTATGACGAAGTGCCCGCCAACGTGGCGGCCGAAGTCAAGGAGAAGCTTGCCTAAAGGCGAGTGACCGTCTAGGGGCGGCGCCTGATTCAACGGGCGCCGTCTCCCGCATTGATCGAATTTTGAGAAAATAGAGGTTTTGACAAATGGCTAAGGCAAAATTTGAGCGGACCAAGCCGCACTGCAACATCGGCACCATCGGTCACGTCGACCACGGCAAGACCACGCTGACCGCTGCGATCACCAAGGTCCTCGGCGCCCCCGTCGATTTCGCGAACATCGACAAGGCTCCGGAAGAGCGCGAGCGCGGCATCACCATCTCGACCGCTCACGTGGAATACGAAACCGACGCGCGTCACTACGCACACGTCGACTGCCCGGGCCACGCTGACTATGTGAAGAACATGATCACCGGTGCCGCCCAGATGGACGGCGCGATCCTGGTTGTGAACGCTGCTGACGGCCCGATGCCGCAGACCCGCGAACACATCCTGCTTGCCCGCCAGGTCGGCGTGCCGGCTCTGGTCGTGTACATGAACAAGGTCGACCAGGTTGACGACGAAGAGCTGCTCGAGCTCGTCGAACTCGAAATCCGCGAACTGCTCTCCAGCTACGACTTCCCGGGCGACGATATTCCGATCGTCAAGGGTTCGGCTCTGGCCGCTCTCGAAGGCCGCGATCCGGAAATCGGCGAAAAGTCGATCCTCGAGCTGATGAAGGCTGTTGACGATTACATCCCGCAGCCCGATCGTCCGATCGACAAGCCCTTCCTGATGCCGATCGAAGACGTGTTCTCGATCTCGGGTCGTGGTACCGTTGTGACCGGCCGTATCGAAACCGGCGTTGTGAACGTGGGTGACGAAGTCGAAATCGTCGGCATCAAGGACACCCAGAAGACGACCGTGACCGGCGTCGAAATGTTCCGCAAGCTGCTCGATCGCGGTGAAGCCGGCGACAACGTCGGTGCGCTGATTCGCGGTATCGCTCGTGAATCGGTTGAGCGTGGTCAGGTTCTGGCCAAGCCGGGCACCGTGAACCCGCACACCGAATTCAACGCCGAAGTCTACGTGCTGTCGAAGGACGAAGGTGGCCGTCACACGCCGTTCTTCGCCAACTATCGTCCGCAGTTCTACTTCCGCACCACCGACGTGACCGGCGAAGTGATCCTTCCCGAAGGCACTGAAATGGTGATGCCGGGCGACAACGTGACCATCGGCGTGAAGCTGATTGCTCCGATCGCTATGGACGAAGGTCTTCGCTTCGCAATCCGTGAAGGCGGTCGTACCGTCGGTTCTGGGGTTGTCAGCAAGATCACGAAGTAATATAGGCGCGCGACCCGCGGGGGATTCGTCCCCTGCGGGTCCGGCTTTTGCCTATAAAGTTTCTGGGGGCCGCCCCTTCCCGAATATTCGGTGAGGCGGGGCGGTTCTTTGTTTTTGGCGGTTTTCGGATCGCCTTGGCTCTTTCGCATCGGTAGTTGGAAATGGAAGCTCAGAATATTCGCATTCGCCTCAAGGCGTTTGACCACCGCGTTCTCGATCAGGCAACTGGCGAGATTGCCGAAACCGCCCGCCGCACCGGCGCGCTGATCCGGGGCCCCATTCCGCTGCCGACGCGTATCGAGAAGTTCACCGTGAACCGCGGTCCGCACATCGACAAGAAGTCGCGGGAACAGTTCGAGGTTCGCACCTACAAGCGGCTGCTGGACATCGTGCAGCCCAACGCCCAGACGGTCGACGCGCTGATGAAGCTGGACCTGGCGGCAGGTGTGAATGTTGAGATCAAGCTGGCCTAAGCCGCTGATCTGAAAGTTTTGGCCTTCGGGCCGCATCCTATCCGGAGCCCGGATTTATCCGGACCGGCTCGCGAGAAAATTCTCGCGCAGACATTGGGATACCGCCGGATCATCGATCCGGGCTGCGTCCCCCGTCTTGCTCTCCCCGAGGTATCATGCCGGGGGAGGGCGCTCAGCCCGGACGGGGCGATGCATCACAATTAGGGCTGGCAAGCACCTGGAATGGGTCCAGGTGCCTCTGTTGAGGAGATTGGTCATGCGCACAGGCGTGATCGCTAAGAAAGTCGGGATGACCCGCCTGTTCCAGGAGGATGGACGTCACGTTCCCGTGACCGTTCTTGCCCTGGAAGACTGCCAGGTGGTTTCGGTCCGTACCCAGGAGAACGATGGTTACACCGCGCTCCAGGTCGGTTCGGGTGAAGCCAAGCAGAAGAACGTTGCCAAGCCGCAGCGTGAACATTTCGCCAAGGCCGAAGTGTCGCTCAAGATGAAGGTCGCCGAATTCCGCGTCGCTGAAGATGCGGTGCTGGAAGTCGGTTCCACGATCGCTGCCTCGCACTTCGTGCCGGGCCAGCTGGTCGACATCACCGGCCACACGCAGGGCAAGGGCTTTGCCGGTGCGATGAAGCGCTGGGGTTTCGGCGGTATGCGCGCCACCCACGGTGTTTCGATCAGCCACCGTGCGCACGGTTCGACCGGTAACCGTCAGGATCCGGGTCGCGTGTTCAAGGGCAAGAAGATGGCCGGCCACATGGGCGACCGTCAGCGCACCCAGCAGAACCTCGAGATCGTCCGCACCGATGACGAACGCGGCCTGATCTTCGTGAAGGGTTCGGTCCCTGGTTCGAAGAACGCATGGCTCCTCGTTCGCGACTCCGTGAAGGTTTCGCGTCACGCCGAGGCTCCCTATCCCGCCGGGCTGAAGAGCGCGGCCAACAGCAATGACGCGGCGCCTGCCGACACCCCGGCTGAAGAAGTCGTGGCTGTCGAAGCGGCCGAAGGCCAGGAGGGCTAAGTCGTGAAGGTGAAGCTTTCCAACCTCGACGGTTCGGTCGCCAAGGGCGACATTGAACTGAACGATGCCGTGTTCGGTCTTGAACCGCGCGCCGACATCCTGCACCGCGTTGTCACCTGGCAACTCGAAAATCGCCGCGGCATTGCCCGTGCGACCCGTGAGCGTTCGGACGTTGCCCGTACCGGCAAGAAGTTCGGCCGCCAGAAGGGTGGCGGTACGGCCCGTCACGGCGACCGCAAGGCGCCGGTGTTCATTGGCGGTGGTAAGGCACATGGTGCCCGCCGTCGTGAATTCGACATCTCGCTCAACAAGAAGATCCGTGCTCTGGGTCTGCGCATGGCTCTCTCGGCCAAGGCGAAGAACGGCCTCGTCGTCGTTGACAGCCTTGAACTGACCGATGCCAAGACCAAGGCTCTGGCCGGTCAGCTCGCCAAGGCGGGCTGGGGCAAGAAGGTGCTGGTGATCGACGGTGAAAGCGTGAACGACAACTTCGCGCGTGCCGCCGGCAACCTGAAGGACATCAACGTCCTCCCCGCCATCGGCGCCAATGTCTATGACATCCTGAAGCATGACACGCTGGTGCTGACGCGCGCCGCTGTCGAAAAGCTGGAGGCGCGTTTCAATGGCTAAGAAGCAGGACGTGGATGTGCGTCACTATGACGTGATCCTTTCGCCGCACATCACCGAGAAGTCGACGCTGCTGTCTGAAAACAACGCAGTCGTCTTCAAGGTCGCCGGCAGCGCCACCAAGCCGCAGATCAAGGAAGCGGTTGAGGCTCTGTTCGACACCAAGGTGAAGGCAGTGAATACGATTGTCCAGAAGGGCAAGACGAAGCGCTGGAAGGGCAAAGCCTACAAGCGCACCGACGTGAAGAAGGCGATCGTGACCCTGGCTGCCGGCCAGGACCCCATCGACGTCACCAGCGGTATCTGAGGCTAGAAGACAATGGCACTCAAGAATTACAAGCCGACCAGCCCCGCGCGTCGCGGCCTCGTGCTGGTGGACCGCTCGGGCCTCTACAAGGGCAAGCCGGTCAAGTCCCTCACCGAGGGCAAGAGCAAGACGGGTGGCCGCAACAACAAGGGCCACGTGACTTCGCGCGGCATTGGTGGCGGTCACAAGCAGAAGTATCGCTTCGTCGACTTCAAGCGTCGCAAGTGGGACGTTGCTGCAACCGTTGAACGGATCGAATACGATCCCAACCGCACCGCGTTCATCGCGCTGCTCAAGTACGAGGACGGCGAACTCGCCTATATCCTCGCGCCGCAGCGTGTTGCCGTGGGCGACCAGGTGATCGCCGGTGAAAAGACCGACGTGAAGCCGGGCAACGCCATGCTGCTCAGCCAGATGCCGGTCGGTACCATCTGCCACAACGTGGAGATGAAGCCGGGCAAGGGTGGTCAGATCGCCCGTTCGGCAGGCACCTATGTGCAGCTGGTCGGTCGTGACCGCGGTCTCGTGATTGTCCGCCTGAATTCGGGCGAACAGCGTTACCTGCGTGGCGATTGCATGGGTACGGTCGGTGCGGTGTCCAACCCGGACAACTCGAACCAGACGCTTGCCAAGGCTGGTCGTCGTCGTTGGATGGGCGTGAAGCCGCTTACCCGCGGTGTCGCGAAGAACCCGGTCGATCACCCGCATGGTGGTGGTGAAGGCCGGACCTCGGGCGGCCGTCATCCGGTCACTCCGTGGGGCAAGCCCACCAAGGGTGCCCGCACGCGGCATAACAAGTCGACCGACAAGATGATCATCCGTTCGCGTCACGCGAAGAAGAAGAGGTAAGCCCCATGGCTCGTTCCGTCTGGAAAGGCCCGTTCGTCGACCTGCATCTGCTGAAGAAGGCAGAAGACGCGCAGGAGCAGGGCACCCGCGCTGGTGCGATCAAGACCTGGTCGCGTCGTTCGACGATTTTGCCGCAGTTCGTTGGCCTGACGTTCAACGTCTATAACGGCCAGAAGTTCATCCCCGTCTCGGTCAACGAGGAAATGGTCGGCCACAAGCTCGGTGAATTTGCGCCCACGCGCAACTTCCCCGGCCACGCCGCCGACAAGAAGGGTAAGCGCTGATGAGCAAGCAGAAAGCTCCCCGTCGCGTAGGTGAAAAGGAAGCGCTGTCGGTCGGCACCACCATTCGTGGTTCCGCCCAGAAGCTCAACCTGGTCGCCGGTCTGATCCGCGGCAAGAAGGCTGAAGAAGCCCTCAACATCCTGACCTTCTCCAAGCGGGCGATGGCGCAGGACGCGAAGAAGGTGCTCGCCTCGGCGATCGCCAACGCCGAAAACAACCACAATCTCGACGTCGACGCCTTGATCGTCGCCGAAGCGAGCGTGGGCAAGTCGGTCACCATGAAGCGGTTCCATACGCGCGGCCGTGGCAAGTCCACGCGCATCCTGAAGCCGTTCAGCCGGCTGCGTATCGTCGTCCGCGAAGTCGAGGAGGCCTGATCATGGGTCATAAATCAAACCCGATTGGCCTGCGCCTGCAGATCAACCGCACCTGGGACAGCCGCTGGTACGCCGAAGGGCGTGACTATGCGAAGCTGCTCGAGGAAGACATCAAGATCCGCAAGTTCGTGATCGAAACCGTGCCGCAGGCTGCGATCTCCAAGATCGTGATCGAGCGTCCGGCCAAGCTGTGCCGCGTCAGCATCTATGCTGCGCGCCCCGGCGTGATCATCGGCAAGAAGGGCGCCGACATCGAGAAGCTGCGTGCGCAGCTTTCGAAGATGACCCAGAGCGAAGTGAAGCTGAACATCGTCGAAATCCGCAAGCCGGAAATCGACGCTAAGCTCGTCGCCCAGGGCATTGCCGACCAGCTCGTTCGCCGCGTGGCTTTCCGCCGTGCGATGAAGCGCGCCATGCAGTCCGCCATGCGTCTCGGTGCAGACGGTATCAAGGTGATGTGCGGCGGCCGTCTCGGCGGTGCCGAAATCGCCCGTGTCGAGCAGTATCGCGAAGGTCGCGTGCCGCTTCACACACTGCGTGCCAACGTCGATTATGCCGAAGCCGAGGCGCTGACCGCCTATGGCATCATCGGCATCAAGTGCTGGATCTTCAAGGGTGAGATCTTCGCCCACGATCCGATGGCGCAGGACCGGCTGATGATGGAGGCTCAAACCTCCGGCGTCCGTCCGGCGCGCTGATCGGGAGCTGAGTAGAGACAATGCTGCAACCGAAGAAAACCAAGTTCCGCAAGGCGTTCAAGGGCCGCATCAAGGGTGATGCCAAGGGTGGTTCGAGCCTCAATTTCGGCTCTTACGGCCTCAAGGCCCTCGAGCCGGAGCGGATCACCGCCCGGCAGATCGAAGCGGCTCGCCGCGCGATCACGCGTCACATCAAGCGCCAGGGCCGTCTCTGGATCCGCGTCTTCCCGGACGTGCCGGTTTCGAAGAAGCCTGCCGAAGTCCGTCAGGGTAAGGGCAAGGGTTCGGTCGAATATTGGGCTGCTCGCGTCAAGCCGGGCCGCATCCTGTTCGAACTGGACGGCGTCGCCGGTCCGCTCGCTGCAGAGGCTTTCAGCCGCGCTGCAATGAAGCTGCCGATCAAGACCAAGGTCGTTGCCCGTCTCGGCGACACCTCGCACCTGGAGGGCTAAACGATGAGCAAGATCGAAGATCTCCGCACCAAGACCGACGACCAGCTGACCGCTGACCTCGTCGACCTCAAGCGCGAGCAGTTCAACCTGCGCTTCCAGGCCGCGACCAACCAGCTCGAGCGTCCTGCTCGGGTTAAGGAAGTCCGCCGCGATATCGCGCGCATCAAGACGCTGCAGAGCGAACGCGCTGCGGCCGCCAAGGCCTGAGGAGTTAGACGATGCCGAAGCGTATCCTGATCGGGACCGTCGTCTCCGACAAGACCGACAAGACCGTCACGGTCAAGGTCGAGCGTAAGGTGAAGCACCCGCTGTACGGGAAGATCATCCGCCGCTCGAAGAAGTACCACGCCCACGACGAAGACAATTCGTTCAAGGTTGGCGAAACCGTCCGGATCGAAGAGACCCGCCCGATTTCGAAGACCAAGAGCTGGAAGGTCCTCGACCGGGTGACGGCCGGCAAGGGTACGGCCCTCGAGGCCAATCTCGAAGCCGAAGCGTAAGCTGAAGATTTTGGAACTGCCGGACTTGTTCCGGCAAGCCGATTGAGAAGGAACCGGATCGATGATCCAGATGCAATCCAACCTCGACGTCGCGGATAACAGCGGCGCGAAGCGCGTCCAGTGCATCAAGGTGCTGGGCGGCTCCAAGCGCCGTACCGCTGGCGTTGGCGACGTGATCGTCGTCTCCATCAAGGAGGCGCAGCCGCGTGCCCGCGTGAAGAAGGGTGACGTTCACCGCGCCGTTATCGTGCGCACCAAGAAGGACGTTCGTCGTCCCGACGGCAGCGTGATCCGCTTCGACACGAATGCGGCCGTTCTCGTGAACAAGAACGAGGAGCCCATCGGCACTCGTATCTTCGGCCCCGTGGTGCGCGAACTGCGCGGCAAGGGCTTCATGAAGATCATCTCGCTCGCGCCGGAGGTGCTGTAATGTCTGCCGCGAAGATCAAGAAGGGCGACACCGTCGTTGTCCGTTCGGGCAAGGACAAGGGCCGCACCGGCACCGTGCTGAAGGTGCTTCCGCAGGACGGCAAGGTCGTGGTGCAGGGCATTAATGTCGCTGCCCGTCACCGCAAGGCGTCGCAGGCGAACCCGCAGGGCGGCATCGACCGCTTCGAAGCGCCGCTCGCCGTTTCCAAGGTTGCTCTGGCAGACCCCAAGTCCGGCCAGGCAACGCGCGTCCGCTTTGAAGAGCGTGACGGCAAGAAGGTCCGTGTGGCCGTGAAGTCCGGGGAGGTCATCAGTGGCTGACAATTACACCCCTCGCCTCAAGCAGAGCTATGAGGACCAGATCGTCAAGGCGATGACCGAAAAGTTCGGTTACAAGAACCGCCTTGAAGTTCCGAAGCTGGAAAAGATCACGCTCAACATGGGCGTTGGCGAAGCCAGCCAGGACAAGAAGAAGGTCCAGACGGCCGCCGAGGAAATGGAACTGATCGCCGGCCAGAAGCCCGTGATCACCAAGGCGAAGAAGTCGATCGCACAGTTCAAGCTGCGCGAAGGCATGCCGATCGGTTGCAAGGTTACCCTGCGCCGCGAACGCATGTACGAATTCCTCGATCGCCTCGTGACGATCGCGATGCCCCGCATCCGCGACTTCCGTGGTCTCAACCCGAAGAGCTTCGACGGCCGTGGCAATTACGCCATGGGCGTGAAGGAGCAGATCATCTTCCCTGAGATCAGCTACGACAAGATCGACAAGGTGCGTGGTATGGACATCATCGTCACCACCACTGCCAAGACCGACGAGGAAGCCCGCGAGCTTCTGCGTCTTTTCGGTTTCCCGTTCCCTGCCTCGCAGGAACAGAAGGAAGCGGCGTGAGCCGCCGATAGAGAGAGCTTAAGTCCATGGCGAAACTGAGTTCCGTGAACAAGAACGAGCGTCGTAAGCAGCTCGTGAAGAAGTATGCGGCGAAGTACGCGAAGCTGAAGGCGATTGCCGACAATGAGTCGCTCGATGAAACCGAGCGCCTGATGGCTCGCCTGAAGCTGGCGGAAATCCCGCGCAACGCGAATCCCACCCGCGTGCGCAACCGCTGCGCCACCACCGGCCGTCCGCGCGGCTATTATCGCAAGTTCGGCCTGTGCCGCGTCGAGCTGCGGGACCTGGCCAACAAGGGCCTGATCCCGGGCGTGACGAAGTCGAGCTGGTAAGGATCCGCAAATGGCTATGACCGATCCCCTGGGTGATATGCTCACCCGCATCCGCAACGGCCAGCAGGCGAAGAAGGATTCCGTCCTCTCGCCGGCTTCCAAGCTTCGCGCCAACGTGCTCGAAGTGCTCTGCCGCGAAGGCTATATCCGTGGTTTCTCGGAAGACGCCACGGGCAAGCACCCGCAGCTGCGGATCGAACTGAAGTATTTCGAAGGCGAGCCTGCCATCAAGTATGTGGCTCGCGTGTCCAAGCCCGGCCGCCGGGTCTATTCGGGTTCCAAGGAACTGCCGAATGTCCGCAATGGCCTGGGCATCACCATCGTCTCGACGCCCAAGGGTGTGCTTTCGGATGCCGAAGCCCGCGCCCAGAACGTCGGCGGCGAAGTGCTGGCGGAGGTGTTCTGATGAGCCGCATCGGTAAAGTGCCGGTGACGATCCCCAGTGGCGTCACCGCCGACATCAACGACGGTATTCTTACCGTGAAGGGCCCGAAGGGCACGCTCACGCTCGGTCTTGCCGACGATGTCACTTACGAGCTGCAGGACGGCACGATTTCGATCCGTCCGGCCAATGACAGCAAGCGGGCACGCTCCTTCTGGGGCATGCAGCGCACGCTGGTTGCCAATCTCGTGTCGGGCGTGACCGAAGGTTACACCAAGGTGCTGGAAATCACCGGTGTGGGTTATCGTGCGCAGGCCCAGGGCGCGAAGCTCAAGCTTCAGCTCGGCTACAGCCACGACGTCGATCTCGACGTGCCGGCAGGCCTCGAAGTGAAGACGCCCGATCAGACCACGGTCGAGATCACCGGCATCGACAAGCAGATGGTCGGCCAGTTCGCGGCCGAAGTTCGCCGCTGGCGGAAGCCCGAACCCTACAAGGGCAAGGGTATCAAGTATCGCGGCGAGTACATCTTCCGCAAGGAAGGGAAGAAGAAGTAAGATGGCCAAGCTCTCCCTTTTCGAACGTCGCCGGCGCCGTGTGCGCACCGCGCTCAAGAGCCGTGCGGGCGGTCGTCCGCGTCTGTCGGTGCACCGCACCGGCCGTCACATCTACGCGCAGATCATCGATGACGCAGAAGGCCGCACTGTGGCTGCCGCGTCCACCTTGGGCATCAAGTCCAGCGGTGCAAATGTCGATGCTGCTTCGCAGGTGGGCAAGGACATCGCCGCCGCCGCCATGAAGGCTGGCGTGACCACCGTCGTGTTCGATCGCGGCGGCTTCCTGTTCCATGGCCGCGTCAAGGCGCTGGCCGACGCCGCGCGCGAAGGCGGGCTGGAGTTCTGATGATGGCTGACGAGAACAACAACGAACAGACCCCGGAAACCACCGGCGCTGTCGAAGCCGCAGTGGCAACCACCACTGAGGAAACCCGTGAAGGCCGTGGTGGCCGTGGCCGTGGCCGCGGTGGTGACCGTGGCGAGCGCGGTGAACGCGGCCGTGGCCGCCGTGACGATCGCCGTGGCGGCCGTGGCGGTGAGGAAGAAGCGGGTGAAGAGCTGATCGAGAAGCTCGTTCACATCAACCGCGTCTCCAAGACGGTTAAGGGCGGTAAGCGCTTCGGTTTCGCTGCGCTGGTCGTGGTGGGTGACGGCAAGGGCCGCGTGGGCTTCGGCCACGGCAAGGCTCGCGAAGTGCCGGAAGCCATCACCAAGGCTACCGCTTCGGCGAAGAAGAAGATGATCCGCGTGCCGCTGAAGGAAGGCCGCACGCTGCATCACGACGGCAAGGGCCGTTTCGGTGCAGGCAAGGTGAACGTGCGTACCGCCCCGGCGGGTACGGGCATCATCGCCGGTGGTCCGATGCGCGCCGTGTTCGAAAGCCTGGGCGTTCACGACGTGGTGACCAAGTCGGTCGGCACTTCGAACCCCTACAACATGATCCGCGCCACGTTTGATGCGCTGACCAACCAGACTTCGCCGAAGTCGGTTGCGCAGCGTCGCGGCAAGAAGGTCGCTGACCTGCTCGGCCGTGGCGGCGCCAACGAGGCGGAGGCTGAAGCCGACGCCGCTGCCCTGACGGAGTAATCACCGATGGCAAAGATCAAGATCAAGCAGATCGGTTCGCCGATCCGCCGGCCCGAAAGCCAGAAGAAGATCCTCATCGGTCTGGGCCTGGGCAAGATGCACCGCGTGGTCGAGGTGGAAGACACCCCGGAAGTGCGCGGCGCAATCGCCAAGCTGCCCCATATGGTGGAAGTGGTCGGCTGACCTCTCCCTACCGATACGGACAAGGAAAACCCCGGCCTGCGTGCCGGGGTTTTTCGTAATTGCCGGAAATTTGCGGACTTAGGGATTTCATTCGGGGCGAGGGCACGAAATGGACGGCAGAGGCGCAGCACAGGGTACGGCCAGGATGGAAAGGGCGGCTGCAAACCGGCCCTATCTTTCGCTCGTCGATGGCGTGCGCGGGATCGCTGCGCTTTCGGTGCTGTTCTATCATTACGTGCATTTTTTCATGTCAGGTTCCGACCGCCGCAAGGTGCCCGGTTATCTCGACCTGTTTCCGGCACGCGAAGTGCTCTGGCCAGCCTATGAATGGGGCTATTTCGCGGTTCAGGTCTTCTGGTTGATCTCCGGCTTCGTCTTCGCACATGTCTATTACGGGCATCGCGTCGGAACTCGCAGTTTCGTGGTGAACCGCATTGCCCGGCTCTATCCGCTTCATCTGCTGACCCTGCTGGTGGTGACGGTGCTGCAATTCGTTGCGCTGCACCGGCTTGGCTATACGCCGATCTACGGCAAGTTCGACTGGCAGCATTTCGTTGCCCAGCTCTTCATGGCTTCGGACTGGATTCGCACCGGCCTTTCGTTCAACGGGCCGGTCTGGTCGGTCTCGGTCGAGATTGCGATTTATGCGGTGTTTTGGCTCACGCGCGGATTCGCCCGGCGTTTCGGGGCCTTCTTCACGATCGGCATGGCGCTGGGCTTCGCCTGGGCGGACCACAAATGGGGGGCGCATTCTGGCGTCTTTTCCTGCGGTTCCTATTTCTTTGCCGGCTGCACGCTCAGCGTCCTGCGTGAAGGGCGAATGGGGCAGGGGTGGTTCCTGCCCGTACTTGGCACTTTACTTTTCGCTGCGGGCCTGGCGGTCACGCTTCAATGGGGCGTCTGGGGCTGGCGCGCCTTTGGCCTTACCGGCATGTTCGGCGCGCTGTTCCTCCTGCTGGCGCAATGGCAGAACAGGGCGCCCGCCTGGCTCGATCGCGGCTGCGAGTGGCTGGGGGAGAACACCTATGGCGTTTATCTGTGGCACTTTCCCATCCAGCTGGCGATGATGCTGGTGCTGATGCCAGCCATCAAGACGCAGGAGATCGCGCAGAATGGGTGGTTCCTGGTGCTGTTCTTCGTGCTGGCGGTCGCGATGGCGCGCATCAGCTACGTCTGGTTCGAGCGGCCCATGCGGGACTTCCTGCGCGAACGGCTAGGCGGTTCGCGCCACGCGGCGAGAGATGCTGCCAAAGGGGGGTGACAAGCCGTGCCCTTTCCCCTAAGGGCCCGCCTTTCCTTTAGCGCGAACAAAGCGAAAGCGAGTGCATACAATGAAACTGAACGAAATCCGTGACAATGCTGGCGCCCGCAAGGGTCGTATGCGTATCGGCCGTGGTATCGGCTCCGGCAAGGGCAAGACTGGCGGTCGCGGCCAGAAGGGTGCCAAGGCACGCTCCGGTGTTTCGATCGCCGGATTCGAAGGCGGCCAGATGCCGCTTCACATGCGCATCCCGAAGCGCGGCTTCAACAATCCCTTCGGCAAGGACTATGCCGAAGTGAACATCGGCATGATCCAGAAGTTCATCGATGCCGGCAAGCTCGACATCAAGGGCACTGTCGATCACGCTGCGCTGCAGGCTGCAGGCCTTGCCCGCGGTGGCAAGGATGGCGTGCGTCTGCTCGGCAAGGGCGAACTTTCGGCCAAGGTTTCCTTCAAGGTTGCCGGTGCCAGCAAGGGCGCTGTGGCAGCCGTGGAAAAGGCCGGCGGTTCGGTGGAACTGCTCGCTGCAGCCGCTCCTGCGGCCGAAGCTTCCGAATAATTCGGGGAATCGTCCGGGCGGGGGTGGTCGCATCTCCGCCCGGCCCCTATATGGGCTTCAGCTGATAGGAAGGGGGAAGGTCGGCACGCGCCGTCACGCCCCCAATAAAGGTTAAGCGTTCCCATGGCATCACGCGCCGACAATATCGCGAGCAACCTCAATCTCGCCAACTTCTCGAAGGCGACCGAGCTCAAGCAGCGAATCTGGTTCACGATCGGCGCGCTGATCGTCTTCCGTTTCCTGAGCTTCGTCCCGCTGCCCGGCGTCAATCCGCTGATCCTCGAGGATCTCTACTCGCAGACGCGCGGCGGCATTCTCGACCTGTTCAACACTTTTTCGGGCGGTAGCCTTGAGCGCATGAGCCTCATCGCGCTCGGCATCATGCCCTACATCACGGCCTCGATCGTGGTGCAGCTCGCAGCCTCGCTTCATCCCGCACTCGCGGCGATCAAGAAGGAAGGCGAAAGCGGGCGCAAGAAACTCAACCAGTATACCCGCTATGGCGCTGTGTTCCTCACGGCGGTGCAGGGCTGGTTCCTCGCGTCGGGCCTTGAAAGCTATGGTGCGCAAAGCGGCCTGCAGGCCGTGGTGGAACCTGGTCTCTCTTTCCGCATCGTGGCGGTGATCAGCCTTATCGGCGGCACCATGTTCCTGCTGTGGCTGGGTGAGCAGATCACCTCGCGCGGCATCGGCAATGGCGTGTCGCTCATCATCATGGCCGGTATCGTTGCCCAGTTCCCGACCTTCACTGCGAACATGTTCGAAGGCGGTCGCTCGGGTTCGATCAATCCCTTCGTGATCGTTGGCTTCATCGGCATGGTCGTGGGCCTGGTGCTGCTGATCTGTTTCATGGAGCGTGCCCAGCGGCGCCTGCTGATCCAGTATCCCAAGCGAGCGAGCCAAAACGGCATGATGCAGGCCGATCGCAGCCACTTGCCGCTCAAGCTCAACACCGCCGGCGTGATTCCGCCGATCTTCGCCAGCTCGCTGCTGCTGCTGCCGCTGACGATCAGCCAGTTCGCCGGCAATTCGGTCAGCACGGACAGCACGCTGGGCGGCGTTATCGTGACACTCAACCAGTATCTTCAGCATGGCCAGCCGATCTACATGACGCTGTATGCCATCGGCATTGTGTTCTTCTGCTTCTTCTACACCGCTGTGGTGTTCAACCCGGAAGAGACGGCCGACAATCTGAAGAAGAACGGCGGCTTCATTCCCGGTATCCGTCCGGGCAAGAATACCGCTACCTATCTGGATTACGTCCTGACGCGCATCACCGTGATCGGTGCAATCTACCTCACTGTGGTATGCTGTCTTCCCGAATACATGATCGCGCAGACCGGCGTTCCGCTGTTTCTCGGCGGCACCAGCCTGCTGATCGTGGTGAACGTGACTGTGGATACAATTACCCAGATCCAGTCGCACCTTCTGGCGCACCAGTACGGTGACCTTATCAAGAAGGCTAAGCTGAAAGGCCGACTGCGCTGATCGGCGGGCGGGCCGCAAGGTCCGCCCGGCCAGACGGCGCCGGATCAATGGGGAGGGCAAATGAACATCATTCTTCTTGGGCCTCCGGGCGCGGGCAAGGGGACGCAGGCAAAGCGTCTCGTTGAACGCCACGGGATGCGCCAGCTTTCGACGGGCGACATGCTGCGCGCCGCGGTGAAGGCGGAAACACCGACTGGCCTTCGCGTGAAGGCAGTGATGGAAGCAGGTGAGCTGGTCTCGGATGAGATCGTCTCGGCGCTGATTTCCGACGAGCTGGAAGCCATGGGCAAGGGCACCGGCGCGATCTTCGACGGCTATCCGCGCACGGCCGAGCAGGCCCACGCGCTGGACGAAATTCTGGCTGCGCATGGTCGCACGCTTGGTCACGTGATCGAGCTTGAAGTGGACGAGGATGCTCTGGTCGAGCGTATCACCGGTCGCTTCACCTGCGCCAAATGCGGGCAGGGCTATCACGACAAGTTCGAGCAGCCCAAGGTCGCCGGTGTGTGCGACAAGTGCGGCGGCACCGAATTCAAGCGTCGTCCCGATGACAATGAGGAAACCGTGCGTACGCGTCTGGCTGAATATCGCGCCAAGACCGCGCCGATTCTTCCGATCTACGAGGCGCGCGGCATTGTCAGCCGGGTCGACGGGATGGCCGACATCGACGTTGTGACGGCGGGCATCGAGGCAATTCTCGGCAACTGACCAGGGTGGTCAAGGCAAGATAAACGGGCCGCGTTCAACCTCTTGCGGAGGTGGCGCGGCCCAATTGCTGTCAGGGCAGGGCGACCTTGAGGGTCTTCGGCCAGGCCGGTCGATCGAGGGCTTTGACCCGCGCCGTTCTCTGGGGTATATAATTAAAGGCATGGCAATGACGTTCCGGTGGCGGGACGTCGCGCATGCGTGCAAGCTAGCGGTTGACGCCGTGCAAGAATCGGCGTAGGCGCCTTTCCCTCCGATAAAGACGGACAGTCCGGCAGGCGACAGTTCCTTGTTCGCCGTCCGGGCTTTTTGCCGTGGCGAAAAAGCCGTCTTCGCCGGAGTTGTGCAACGCGTTGAGATAGAGGACTTCCGCCGCCTTGTCAGGCGATCAGGTTGCCCTCTGTGGAGCAGGAGAATTAAGTGGCTCGTATTGCCGGGGTAAATATCCCCACCAACAAGCGCGTAATCATCGCGCTCACCTACATTCACGGTATCGGCCCCAAGTCGGCCAAGGACATCGCGGACAAGCTGGGCATCGAACACAGCCGCCGCGTTCAGGATCTTTCCGATGCGGAAGTCCTGCAGATCCGCGAAGCGATCGACGCCGGCTACACCGTGGAAGGTGACCTTCGCCGTAACACCGCGATGAACATCAAGCGCCTGATGGACCTGGCCTGCTATCGCGGCCTCCGCCATCGCAAGGGCCTGCCCGTCCGTGGTCAGCGCACGCACACCAATGCGCGCACTCGCAAGGGCAAGGCTAAGCCGATCGCAGGTAAGAAGAAGTAAGAACCGGCCTTTCAGGCACGGCTTCCTTCTCAATTTCAGGACAGGATACGAACCATGGCACGCGAACCCCAGCGCATTAAGCGCCGCGAGCGTAAGAACATCACCAGCGGCGTCGCTCACGTGAACGCCAGCTTCAACAACACCATGATCACCATCACCGACGCCCAGGGCAATGCCATCAGCTGGTCCTCGGCCGGCATGATGGGCTTCAAGGGCAGCCGCAAGTCGACGCCGTATGCCGCGCAGGTCGCAGCTGACGACGCCGGCAAGAAGGCCGCCGAACACGGCGTGCGCACCCTGGAAGTCGAAGTTAAGGGCCCGGGTTCGGGCCGCGAGAGCGCCCTGCGCGCCCTGCAGGCGGTGGGTTTCACCATCACCTCTATCCGCGACGTTACGCCGATCCCGCACAATGGCGTGCGGCCTTCCAAGCGTCGCCGCGTCTGATTTGAACCTGCCCGCGGCCCTTCGGGGTCGCACAGTAATTCGGATCGGCCGCGGCGCATCCGGCGCCGACGGCCGATCCCGCAAATAAAACCTCTAGGGGAAGTCCATGTCCGTCAACATGAAGAACTGGCAGGAACTCAAGAAGCCCAACAGCCTGGAAGTGAAGGCCGGAGGCGACGGCCGCCGCAAGGCGACCTTCATTGCCGAACCGCTGGAGCGCGGTTTCGGCCTGACGCTGGGCAACGCCCTGCGCCGCGTGCTGCTGTCCTCACTGCAGGGCGCTGCGATCACCTCGATCAAGATCGAGAACGTGCTGCATGAATTCTCCTCGCTCGCAGGCGTGCGCGAGGACGTGACCGACATCGTCCTGAACGTGAAGCAGATCGCGCTCAAGATGGAAGGCGAAGGCCCGAAGCGGCTGCAGCTTTCGGCGACCGGCCCCGCTGAAGTGAAGGCGGGCGACATTGCCGTTACCGGCGACATCGAGGTGATGAACAAGGATCTCGTGATCTGCCATCTCGACGAAGGTGCCACGCTGAACATGGAACTCACCGCCGATACGGGCAAGGGCTATGTCCCGGCGGTTTCCAACCGTCCCGTTGACGCGCCGATCGGCCTGATCCCGGTGGACTCGCTCTATTCGCCGATCAAGCAGGTCAGCTACAAGGTCGAGAACGCCCGCGTGGGCCAGGAACTGGACTACGACAAGCTGAGCCTGACGGTTGAAACCGACGGCACTGTCACGCCGGAAGACGCAGTGGCCTATGCCGCTCGTATCCTGCAGGACCAGCTGACCCTGTTCGTCCACTTCGAAGACGGCATTCCGCAGCCTTCCAGCCCGATGATCGGCATTGCCGCTCAGCCGGAAGAATCGGACGCCAACCAGCTCAACCGCTACCTCCTCAAGAAGGTGGACGAGCTGGAACTGTCGGTGCGTTCGGCCAACTGCCTCAAGAACGACAACATCATCTATATCGGCGATCTGGTTCAGAAGACCGAAGCAGAGATGCTGCGCACGCCGAATTTCGGCCGCAAGTCGCTCAACGAGATCAAGGAAGTCCTCAGCTCCATGGGCCTGCGCCTTGGCATGGACATCCCTGGCTGGCCGCCCGAGAACATCGAGGAAATGGCCAAGAAGCTCGAGCAGGAACTGCTGGGCTAACAGCTTTTGGGTGAAGGCGGCGACCCGCAACTGCCGCCGGGATCGGGCTACCTCACACGGGCCCCTTACGAACGAAGGATAGTAAAATGCGTCACAAACTTTCCGGCCGCAAGCTGCAGCGCAAGTCCGGCCATCGCGCCGCCCTTATGCGCAACCTGGCTGCCGCGCTGATCAAGCACGAGCAGATCCAGACCACCACGCCCAAGGCCAAGGAACTGCGCCCCTATGTCGAAAAGCTGATCACGCTGGCGAAGCGTGGCGGCCTGTCGAACCGTCGTCTCGCGCATTCGCGCGTGCTGGACGAAGTGCAGGAAAAGAAGCTCTTCGACGTTCTGGCCGCACGCTATGCCGGCCGTGACGGTGGCTATACCCGCATCATCAAGGCTGGTATCCGCGCTTCGGACGCCGCCCCCATCGCGATCATCGAACTGGTTGACCGCGACGTGGAAGCCAAGGGCCAGGATAGCGGCCCGGTGATGAGCGAAGAGCTGGACATGGCCGAAGCCTGATCCAGCCCACAAGCTGATTTGAGAACCCGCCAGGAGCGATCCTGGCGGGTTTTTTCTTGGCTTGGCTTGGCTTGGTCAGGCCTCGCTTACCAGGGTTCCTCACCGGTGGCCGGGTAGGGGGCTTCGCCTTCAGCGACGGCGTCGTGCATCCGGTCCGTCAGATAGTCCCGGTCTTCGCCCAATTGTTCCGCCATTTGCCTGGCTTCAGCAGTAGCTTCGGCATCTCCGGTCAAATGGCCATGGCGATAGAGCGCCTGTGCGAGATAGTTGCGCTCGAGCACGGTTTCGGAAGCATCGGCATCGCCCAATCGTGCCAGTGTGGCCCGGCTGCCGCGAACATTGGCCGCTGACCAGTCCGCCCAGCGGCTATCGCCGGCATAGGCACCCAGATCGAACAATTGGCGTGCAGCTTCCCGCAATTCATAACTCGGGCCGTCCAGCGCACCTTTCGCGGCTACGAGTGTGTCGAGCGGGCCAAGTGCTTCCTGCAGCAGCGCAATCTGGTGCGTCCGGGATTCCGTTTCGGTGAAGTTCACGCCGCGATAACGGGCCGCATAGAACAGAGCGATACCCAGATCGTTGGCGAAATTCTGCGCCAGTTCGGGGGTGTCTGCATAAGTGACCATGGCCTGGCGGGCATCGGCCGCGACGTTCAGGAAAATGTCGTAGCCTTCCTGCATTTCCGTTTCTGAGAGGGCATCCTTGCGAAAGCCTTCCTCGATCCTTGTCCACAGGGCCTCATGCTGCTCAATCGAGGCGGTCTGCCGGGCTTCGTCCAGCGCGAGGGCGGGCGGCGCGCAGACCAGCGTCACGGCAAGCGTTGCAACGGAGAATAGCCGGACTGGCTGGCGCATTGGGGAGCTCCGCATGTGACGGTCAGAAATGGGTGTCGCGGGCAGGCTAGCCATGGGGAGCGGGCTTGCCAATCAGCAGAAAGGCGGAATTCTGCAGAGAATGAATGTTCATAAAACAAACTCGAAGTCTGAACAATCGCTGTCAGCCCGATTCAGCATCGCATCACAGCCGAATCGGTAAACCCACTTTCATGGAAGGGCATTTCCGCCCCGTTGAATGAAGAGGACAGTACCCATGAAGACCATTACCAAGGGCCTGGTCGGAACCGTCGCGGCTGGCGCGGTGGCGATGGCTTCGGTTTCGCCCGCCTATGCCCGCAACGGACATGACGACCGGATCGACGCTGGTGATGTTATCGCCGGGGCGCTGATCATCGGCGGCATCGCCGCGATCGCCGCCGCCGCTTCGGACAATGATCGCGGCTACGATCGCGGCTATGACCGGGATCGCCGCGGCTACGACGATCGCTATTACGGTGATCGTCGGGGCGGCAGTGCCCGCGAGGCGGTGGAACAATGCGTGCGCGCCGCTGAGCGCCAGGCCAGCCGGTATTCCTATGGCGGCCGTGCCGACGTCACCGATATTCGCGACATCGACCGCACCCGCGACGGCTATCGCGTCAAGGGCCGGATTGCCGTGAATACGCGCGGCCATGACTGGCGCCGCGGTGACAATCGATACGGCAATGGCTGGAGCGGCGATTACCGCGGATGGAACAATCGCCTGTCGGGTTATGACTCGGGCAAGTTCACCTGCAAGGTCCGTTATGGCCGCGTCGTGGATGTCGATTACAGCGGCATTCGCGGTCTGTAATTCCCCCGGTGCCGCGCAATCCCTCTACGTGGCACCCCATCTTGAAGCGAAGGCGGTTCAGGCGCAGGAAAGCCTGAGCCGCCTAGCTTGAACATACGATCCGGTAGTGCCGGTATCGACTCTGGGAGCCATTGAGATGCCCCGTTCGTTCATTCGTCACGCATCTGCTGCCATCGCGCTCGCCGCAGCATTTTCCATGGTGGCTGCGCCCGTTTCGGCTGCGAACCTGCCCGGAAATTCGCGCGCACCGCAGGGCGTGGAGCGACAGCTTCCCGCAGCAGGCGGCGCGGAATCCATGGCCGGGTGGGATCGGCGCCATCGGCATGACCGTGGCGGGATAGACGCGGGTGACGTATTGGCCGGCGTGCTGATCATCGGCGGGATTGCCGCCATCGCGAGCGCGGCGAGCAATTCCAGCCGCAATTCCGAACCGAACGAGGATTACCGTTATCGCGAGCCGTCCTATCCCTATCCGGACGAACGCCCGGACTACCAGGGCCAGGACAGCTATCGAGGCTCGGGCTACTCCGGCGGCGGGATCGACAATGCCGTGAGCATCTGCACCGATCAGGTGGAGCGCGGCGCCACGCGCGTTGCCAGCGTGGATAATGCTGCACGCACCGCCGATGGCTGGCGGATTTCCGGCCAGCTCGATAATGGCGGCGGCTTCAATTGCTGGATCGATAATGACGGGCGCGTCCGCAACGTCGATCTTGGCGGCGTGTCCTACAGTGGCGATGCCTATCCCGGCAGCGACAATCAATGGGATGACGATGCCTACGCCCGCGCTCGCGAGCAGTCAGGCTATCCCGGCGATTATCGCGGTTACGAAGCCCCGGGCGGCTGAGTGCCGCCGCGCGAATAGGTCGGCAGGTAGAGGCCCCAACGCAATGCCGCGCCCCGCAGGCCAAATCCTGCCAGCGCGGCAATGCTCCATACCAGCGGCGAATTGAGGTTCAGGGCCAGCCCCGCTGCACAAATGAATGCGGATAGAGCCGCAGCCGTCACATAGAGTTCCGGCCGCAGGAGGATCGAGGGGAGCCCCGCAAGCACGTCGCGGATTATCCCGCCGACGCAGCCCGTCACAATGCCCAGAATGGCCGCAGGAACGGGAGTGGCACCCAGCGAAAGCGCCTTGGCCGTGCCCAGCACGGAAAACACCGCCAGGCCGACGGCATCCAGCCATTCCAGCAACTGACCTTCCCACCAGCGATGCGGCGTGAACCAGGCAACCAGCGCCACGCCCAGGATCACCGGGGCGATCCATGGATCATGCAGCCAGAAGGCCGGCACACCCAGCAGCACGTCGCGCACCGATCCGCCGCCAACGCCGGTGACCAGCGCGAAGAAGCCCATGGTGACGAAGGTCTGGCGCATCTGTGCGGCCAGCAGCGCTCCGCTGAGCGCGAATACGGCCACGCCCGCCACATCGAGTGCCGGGGGCAGGGCCAGTGTCGCGCTGGCGCTCACGATGCTTTCACCCGAGCCTTGCGGCGGCGGAACATCAGGATGCAGCCGAGGAGGGCGCCTATTACAGAGATACTGGCGAAGATCAGCAGGATCGCATGATGTGCGTTCTCACGCGTCTTCAGATCCATGATGTGCAGGCCCCACATGAAATCATAGGCCCGCCAGAAGCCGGTGCGCACGGCGACGACTTCGCCGGTCACATCCGCAATATAGAGATGGGTGCCGTCCGAGAAACGGGCCTGCCAGCTGTCGATGGGCTGACGCAGATCGGATGGAGCGACATCGCCGGGAAAATAGGTGACGCCTTCCAGCCGTGCCGTGCCGATATAGGCACGGTCGGCAATGGCACGCGCTTCGTCCTTCGTTACGGGGCCGAGCACAGTTCCGTCGCGGGCGGAATAGCGATAGCGGGCACCGTCGGTCTGGGTCACGATCCACACGGGCCCGTCGGCCTGTTCGGCAAGGCTCATGTCCTTCACCGTGCCCAGCCGGGGCGGAATCACCAGCGCTCCCGTGTCGACGGCTGCAGGGCGCGCCAGCAGATGTTCCCCGCGCACCTCGCCAATGGGGCGGGCGGCCATGAACAGGCCGGTCACGGTCCACATCAGGATCGGGAAGCCCGCCAGCCAGCCCAGCCAGATATGCCAGCGCGCGAAACGCTGCATGGTGGTCGATCTTGCCATTCGCTCCTCCGGGCCGCTCCTCACGGGCAGCCTTAGCGCAGGTTCACTCTGTGGCGAACAACTGGTTCAGATCGGCAAAGGCCTTCATCTCGATGGCATTGCCAGACGGATCGCGGAAGAACATCGTTGCCTGCTCGCCGGGAAGGCCCTTGAAGCGGATGTAAGGCTCAATTGCGAATTCCACGCCCGCCGCCTTCAGCCGGTCGGCCAGATCCTGCCAGTCAGCCAGCGTCAGCACGATGCCGAAATGGGGCACGGGCACATTGTGGCCATCCACCGGATTATTGGCATTGGCCGCCGCTGCATCGGGCGCCAGATGGGTGACGATCTGGTGGCCATAGAAATCGAAGTCGATCCAGTGATCGCTGCTGCGCCCTTCCGGACAGCCCATGACACTGCCCCAAAAGGCGCGGGCCTCTGCAAGGTCACGGACGGGAAAGGCGAGGTGGAAAGGGCGCAGGCTCATTTCGGGGAAGTTTCGCTTTCTGGATGGACGCCGCCGACGACTGACATCACCAGCGCACGCACGCCGGCGCGGATGGTGGGATCGGGCACGGGCGCGAAAAAGGGCGAATGGTTGACGGGCACGGGCTCGCCCTTGGCCTTTGCCGCGGCGATGGCCTCTGGCGAATAACCGCCAATGCCGAAGAACAGCGACGGCACGCCTGCGGAAACGAATTCCGAATAATCCTCGCTTGCCGAAACGGGCGGCGCGTCGGGCGGGACGAACTGAATGCTGTCGCCATAGAGGGGCTGAAGCAGTGCCAGGGCTTGCCTGGCCATGCTGCCGTCATTGATCAGCGCGGCAGTTCCCCCAAGATAAGTGATCGTCGGTTCCGGTGCGCGGGCCATCATGGCGCTGGCCTTGGCCGTGCGGACCACGCCATTCTGCAGCAAGGCCCGCACATCCGCGCTGTTGGAACGCAGATTGACCTTCAGCAGCGCGCTGTCGGGAATGATATTGGCCACTGTGCCCGCCTGAAAGGCACCTACCGTCAGCACGCCGAAGGCTGCTGCGTCCTTCTCGCGGCTGATCACCGTCTGCGCGTCGGTCACGAAATGGGCGGCCATGGTGATCGGGTCGATCGTGGCGCTGGGCATGGAGCCGTGGCCGCCGCGCCCGTGGAAGGTGATCTCGTAACTGTCGGAGGCGGCGCCCGCTGCGCCGGGCCTGATCTGGACAGTGCCAGCAGGCAAATTGCTGACATGGGCGGCGAAGCCGAAATCGGGCTTGCCGAAGCGCTGGAACAATTCGTCATCCAGCATGGCCCGCGCGCCGCCCAGACTCTCTTCGGCGGGCTGGGCGATGAACATCAGCGTGCCGTGCCATTCGTTCTTCATCTGGCTCAGCGCCAGAGCCGCACCTGCCCACCACGCCATGTGAAGATCATGGCCGCAGCTGTGCGCTACGAAGCTCTCCGCCCCGTCGCGCTGTTGGCGCACGCGGCTGGCATAGGGAAGGCCGGTCTTCTCCTCCATGGGGAGGGCGTCCATTTCCGTGCGGACGAGGATCGTCGGCCCATCGCCATTGCGCAGGATGCCGACGACGCCGGTTCCGCCGACCTTTTCCGTTACGCTGAACCCGGCCGCGCGCAGCTTTCCCGCCAGCAGGGCTGCGGTGCGGGTTTCCTGCATGCTCAGTTCGGGATGCTCGTGCACATCCCGATATTGCGCCTCCAGCGCTGGATAGGCCTTGTCCAGAATGGCTTCGAGCTGCGCCTGCGCCGCCGGAAGGTCAGGACTGGTCGCCCAGGCCGGTGTGGCGAGCGCGCAGGCAAGCGACAGGCCCAAAGGCCATGCAATCAGGTTCCTCATCGGCGCAGGATAGCCCCAGCCAGCTCAAATGTGGATAGGCTTGCCCATCACTGCCATCGCCGCTTCCTTCAGCGCTTCCGAATGGGTCGGATGCGCATGGCAGGTATAGGCAATATCCTCGCTCAGCGCGCCGAATTCCATGGCGAGAGCGGCTTCGGCGATCATCGTGCCGGCCACGCTGGCCACGATCCACACGCCCAGCACGCGGTCGGTCTTGGCGTCGGCGATCACCTTCACGAAGCCGTCTGTATCGCGATTGGTCTTGGCGCGGCTGTTGGCCACCATCGGGAACTTGCCGACCTTTACTTCGCCGCGTTCCTTGGCGGCTTCCTCGGTCAGGCCAACGCCCGCGATTTCCGGCATGGTGTAGACCACGCTGGGGATCACATCGTGGTTCACGATGCCGATCTGCCCGGCGATGAACTCCGCCACGGCAATGCCTTCATCCTCGGCCTTGTGCGCCAGCATCGGGCCGGGGATCACATCGCCCACGGCCCACACGCCATCCACAGCAGTGCGGAAGCTGTGATCGGTCTCGATCTGGCCGCGCTTGTTCAGTTCCAGCCCGATGGCTTCGAGGTTCAGCCCGTCCGTATTGGGCTTGCGGCCGATGGCCACCAGCACGCAATCGGCTTCCAGCGTTTCGGCAGTGCCGCCAGCGGCGGGTTCTAACGTCAGCGTGGCCTTCTTGCCCTTCACGGTGGCGCCGGTGACCTTGGTGCCGAGCTTGAATTCGATGCCCTGCTTGGCGAACAGCTTCTGCGCTTCCTTGCGCACTTCGCCGTCCATGCCGGGCAGGATCTGGTCGAGGAATTCGACCACGGTGACCTTGGCACCCAGGCGCCGCCAGACCGAGCCGAGTTCCAGCCCGATCACACCGCCGCCGATCACCACCAGATGTTCCGGCACCTTGGGCAGGGCGAGCGCGCCCGTAGAATCGACGATCACGCCCTTGTCATTGTCGACTTCGACATTGGGCAGGGGCGTGACGGAGGAGCCGGTGGCGATGACCACGTTCTTTGCAGTGTAGGCCTTGCCTTCGACTTCGACGGTGCGCGCGTCCTTGAAGCTGCCGAAGCCTTTGAGCCAATCGACCTTGTTCTTCTTGAACAGATATTCGATGCCGCCGGTCAGGCCTTTGACCGCCGTATCCTTCTCGCCCAGCAGGGTGGCCAGATCGATTTCCACCTTGCCGGTCTTGATACCGAACTTGGCGAGCGCGCCGTGGGCGGCTTCCTCGAACAGTTCCGAACCGTGGAGGAGCGCCTTGGAGGGAATGCAGCCGACGTTGAGGCAGGTGCCGCCCAGCGTCTCACGGCTTTCCACGCAGGCCGTCTTCAGCCCCAGCTGCGCCGCGCGGATCGCCGCGACATAACCGCCGGGACCGGCGCCGATGATGAGGACATCGTAATCGTAATCAGCCATTCGTCGCTCCATCGCCAACTGCTGTGAGTTCCTGCGAAAGCAGGAACCTGTTCTGCGGCGTCGTCCGGGCTCCTGCCTTGGCAGGAGTTCACCTGTTCAAATCGTCCCAAAGGTCACGCCAGCCGGGATTATCTTTCTCAATGAGTTCGATCTTCCAGGCTCGCTTCCATTTCTTCATTTGCCACTCACGCTGCCTTGCATCGTGAAGATTGGAAAAATGTTGCGTCCATACAAGGCGGCTGCATCCGTATTTTTTGCTGAAACCTTCGATTAGCCCTTCGCGGTGTTGCCAGATGCGTTGCTGCAAATGGCTGGTCACACCGAGATAGAGCGTCCCGTTTCGTTTGTTGCAGACGATGTAGAGCCAACCTTCCTCCATCGGGTATGGACTCCTGCTTACGCAGGAGCTCACACAATTACAGATCGATAAGCAGGCGGGTCGGGTCTTCGATCGCTTCCTTGATGATCTTGAGCGCGGTTACGGCTTCGCGGCCGTCGATGATGCGGTGGTCGTAGGACAGCGCGATATACATCATCGGGCGGATCACGATCTCGCCATTGCGCACGACCGGGCGATCTTCGATGCGGTGCAGGCCGAGCACGGCCGACTGCGGCGGGTTGATGATCGGGGTGCTCATCAGGCCGCCGAACACACCGCCGTTGGAGATGGTGAAGGTGCCGCCCTTCATGTCTTCCATGGTCAGCGTGCCGTCCTTGGCCTTGGCGCCATATTCGGCGATTGCCTTCTCGATGCCCGCGAAGCTGAGCTGATCGACATCGCGCACCACCGGCACGACGAGGCCGTTGGGGGCAGAGACGGCGATCGAGATGTCGACATAGTCGAAATAGACGATCTCATCGCCCTCGATCTGAGCGTTCACGCTCGGGATCGACTTCAGCGCCAGTACCGATGCCTTGGAGAAGAAGCTCATGAAGCCGAGCTTCACGCCATGCTTCTTGGCGAACACGTCCTTGTACTTCTCGCGCGCTTCGATGACCGCCGACATGTCGACATCGTTGAAGGTGGTGAGAAGCGCGGCATTGTCCTGCGCGCTCTTCAGGCGCTTGGCGATGGTCTGGCGCAGGCGCGTCATCTTCACGCGTTCCACCCGGCGTTCGCCCGAAGCCGCGGCGACAGGTGCAGCGGCAGCGGCCGGGCTGGCGGCGACGGGGGCTGCGTCCTTGGCCTTGGCCGCGGCGAGCACGTCTTCCTTGGTCAGGCGGCCATCCTTGCCCGTGCCCTTCACGGTCGAGGGATCGATGCCATGTTCCAGAACCGCGCGGCGCACGGCCGGGGACAGGGTCAGGCCATCGGCTTCGACCGGTTCGGGCGCGGCGGCAGCGGGAATTGCCGGGGCAGGGGCGGGCTGTGCGGCAGGTGCCGGAGAGGAGGCTGCAACCGCGCCTTCTTCCACCAGCGCGAGGACCGCACCGACTTCCACCGTATCGCCGAGCGCAACCTTGTACTCGCCCATCACGCCCGCAACGGGGCTGGGCACTTCCACGGCGACCTTGTCGGTCTCGAGGCTGGCAATGGGCTCATCCGCCTTCACGGCTTCGCCGGGCTTCTTCAGCCATTCGCCAACGGTGGCTTCGGTGACGGATTCGCCGAGCGCGGGGACTTTGACTTCGATGGTCATGGTCGTTCTTCCCTGTGGGGTCAGGCTTACTTGCCCTTCGCCGTGGCGGCGGGGGCGGAATGGTCGAGGCCCAGCGCAGCGGCGACCAGCGCCTCCTGCTGTTCCTTGTGCTTGGAGGCGAGGCCCGTGGCGGGCGAGGCGGCCGGATCGCGGCCCGCATAGCAGGCACGCATGCCTGCCTTGCCCGACGCGGTCAGCGCGTTTTCGATCTGGCTTTCCACGAAGAACCAGGCGCCGTTGTTGCGCGGCTCTTCCTGGCACCAGACCACTTCCTCGAGATTGCTCATCCGCGAAAGGCGTGCGGCCAGCGGCTCGCCGGGGAAGGGATAGAGCTGCTCGATGCGGACGATGGAAACGTCGTCCAACCCTTCCTTGTCGCGCGTTTCGATCAGGTCATAGGCGACCTTGCCCGAACAGAGCACCAGACGGCGGACCTTGCTGTCCTCGATCGGCTTGATGTCCGAAACGATGCGCATGAAGTGGCCTTCGCCGGTGAACTCGCTCGCCTGCGACTTCGCCATGGGATGGCGCAGCAACGACTTGGGCGACATGATGATCAGCGGCTTGCGGAACGGACGCAGCATCTGCCGGCGCAGCACGTGGAAGTAGTTTGCCGGAACGGTGATGTTGCACACCTGCAGATTGTCGCCCGCGCAAAGCTGCAGGAAGCGTTCCAGACGGGCGGAGCTGTGTTCCGGGCCCTGTCCTTCATAGCCATGCGGCAGCAGCATCACGAGGCCGTTGGCGCGCAGCCACTTGGCTTCGGAAGCGGCGATATACTGGTCGATGATGATCTGCGCGCCATTGGCGAAGTCGCCGAACTGCGCTTCCCACAGCACCAGAGTCTTCGGATCAGCGCTGGCAAAGCCATATTCGAAGCCCAGCACGCCATATTCGGACAGCGGGCTGTCATAGACTTCGAACTTGCCGTGCGGCAGTTCGCAGAGCGGGAGATACTTGCGCTCGTCGCGCTGGTCGATCCAGGTCGCATGGCGCTGGCTGAAAGTGCCGCGGCTGGAATCCTGCCCGGACAGGCGGATGCCGAAGCCTTCCATCATCAGGCTGCCGAAGGCGAGGGCTTCCGCCGTTGCCCAGTCGAAGCCCTTGCCGCTTTCGAACATCTCGCGCTTGGCGTCGATCACGCGCGACAGCGTCTTGTGGATTTCAAGATCCGCAGGAACGGTGCTGAGCGTGCGGCCCAAGCTTTCGAACAGCTTGGGTTCGATCGCGGTATTGATATTGCGGCGCGCGGTTTCCGGATCGGCGGGCTTGTTCAGCCCGCTCCAGCGCCCGGCGAACCAGTCCGCCTCATTGGGCTTGTAACCCTTGCCCGCTTCGAATTCCTGATCGAGCACGGCGATGAAGTGAGACGCGGTTTCCCCGGCCCAGTTCCTGTCGATCACGTTTTCTTCGATCAGCCGCTCGGCGTAGATCTCGCTGACACGGGGGTGCTGGCGGATCTTGGAATACATCAGCGGCTGGGTGAAGCTGGGCTCGTCGCCTTCATTGTGGCCGAAGCGGCGATAGCACCACATGTCGATCACGATGTCGCGCTTGAAGGTGTGGCGATATTCCACTGCCAGCTTGCAGGCGAAAGTCACGGCTTCCGGATCGTCGCCGTTCACATGCAGGATCGGTGCCTGGACGCCCTTGGCCACGTCGGACGGGTAGGGCGAATTGCGCGCGAATTTCGGGCTGGTGGTGAAGCCGATCTGGTTGTTGATCACGAAGTGGATGCAACCGCCGGTGCTGTAGCCGCGCACGCCGGAAAGGCCGAAGCATTCCCACACGATACCCTGGCCGGCAAAGGCCGCGTCACCGTGGATCAGCACGGGCAGAACCTGCTCGTGCTTGTCCAGATCCTCGCGGAAGGCCTGCTGCGCACGGACCTTGCCCAGTACCACCGGGTCCACCGTTTCGAGGTGGCTGGGGTTGGGCACCAGGCTCATGTGAACCTTGATCCCGTCGAACTCGCGGTCGGTGCTGGTGCCGAGGTGATATTTCACGTCACCCGAACCGCCCACGTCTTCCGGATTGGCGCTGCCGCCGGAGAATTCGTGGAAGATCACGCGATAGGGCTTGGCCATCACATTGGCGAGCACGTTCAGGCGGCCGCGATGGGCCATGCCGTAAACGATCTCGCGCACGCCCAGCGCGCCGCCATATTTGATCACGGCTTCCAGCGCCGGGATCATGCTCTCGCCGCCATCCAGGCCGAAGCGCTTGGTGCCGACATATTTCTTGCCGAGGAACTTTTCATATTCCTCGCCACGGATCACGGCAGCCAGAATGGCCTTCTTGCCGTTTTCGGTGAACTCGATTTCCTTGCCTGCGCCTTCCATGCGCTGCTGGAGGAAGCGGCGTTCCTCCAGATCGGTGATGTGCATGTATTCAAGGCCGACATGGCCGCAATAATTGGCGCGCAGAATATCGACGATCTCGCGCACGGTTGCCCATTCGAGGCCGAGATTGCCGCCCATATAGACGGGCCGGTCCAGCGCGGCGCCGGAAAAGCCGTGATATTCGGGCGTCAGGTCGGCCGGAAGCTCCCGCTGGTGCAGGCCCAGCGGGTCGAGATCGGCGGCGAGGTGCCCGCGCACGCGATAGGTGCGCACAAGCATCATGGCGCGGATGGAATCCGCAGCGGCCTGTTCGATTGCCCGTTCGTCCAGCTTCAGTCCGGCCTTTTCGGCAGACTGCTTGACCACTTCCTTCATCGCGAAGGGGTCGAGCGCCTGCGTCAGGTCGTCCTCGCTGGCCACATCGCTCAGCGGCCAGCGGGGGTTCTGCCAGCTGGGGCCGGGTTGCGGCCCTTCGGAGCCGGTATCGAGCGGGAAATCGTGCAGTTCGTTACCCATGGGGTTCACCGTGATTTGCCCCCGCCGGAGCGGGGGCGAGGGATTACGCCAGTTCCTTGAGAAGATCGGCCAGCGTGGTGCCAAGTTCGCTGGGCGAGGGGGAGACGCGGATGCCCGCTTCTTCCATCGCGGCGATCTTGTCTTCCGCGCCGCCCTGGCCGCCCGACACGATAGCGCCGGCATGGCCCATGCGGCGGCCCGGAGGGGCCGTGCGGCCGGCGATGAAGCCAACCATCGGCTTCTTGCGGCCCTTCTTCGCCTCGTCCTTCAGGAACTGCGCGGCTTCTTCTTCGGCACTGCCGCCGATTTCGCCGATCATGATGATCGACTTGGTTTCATCGTCGGCCAGGAACAGTTCCAGCACGTCGATGAAGTTGGTGCCGTTCACCGGGTCGCCGCCAATGCCGACCGCAGTGGTCTGGCCAAGGCCTGCCATGGTGGTCTGGTGCACGGCTTCATAGGTGAGAGTGCCCGAACGGCTGACGACGCCGACCGAGCCCTTCTTGAAGATGGAGCCGGGCATGATGCCGATCTTGCATTCGTTGGGCGTCAGCACGCCGGGGCAGTTCGGGCCGATCAGGCGGCTGTTGCTGCCGGAAAGGGCGCGCTTCACGCGCACCATGTCCAGCACGGGGATGCCTTCGGTGATGGCCACGATCAGTTCGATCTGGGCGTCGATGGCTTCAAGGATCGAATCCGCTGCGAACGGCGGCGGAACATAGATCACGGAAGCGGTCGCGCCGGTGGCGTGCTTCGCTTCGGCCACAGTGTCATAAACGGGGATACCGATATGGCTGGTGCCGCCCTTGCCGGGGGTCACGCCTGCGACCATCTGGGTGCCGTAGGCCACGGCCTGTTCCGTGTGGAACGTGCCCGTCGCGCCGGTCATCCCCTGAGTGATGACCTTGGTGTCCTTGTTGATGAGAATGCTCATAGATCGGTAAACTCCACCGAGGAGGCAGTGAAAACGATGCCGGACAAGGGGATGCCGGCAAGGGGTTCGGGAAGCACCGTGCCCTGGGGCACGAAGCTGATTTCCATTTCCATGTGGCCCGGCTTCAGCCCCGGATTCCAGACGAACTTGCTGCCGCCGGGAATGCCGTTGGGCCGTTCCGCCGGATCGCGCACCGCCCAGTCGCGCAGTTCTTCCAGCGGAAGTGCGGCGGGGGCGGAAAGATCGTAGACGCGGCAGCCATGCGAGACGACCCCTTCCAGTTCCACGCCGGAAATCACCGTGAACAATTCGCGTCCGGCAACCGACTTGCGCCAGATGCCGCCATCCAGAATCTGCACGGTGGGGTCTTCCTTCGCCATCAGCTCTTCACCGGAGGCGACGATGCGGGCAATCGCGCTGTCGGCAGCGGGGGAGTAATGTTCCCACCCGGCAGCCTGCACGGATGCCTGGGCAACGGGAATTTCCTCTATCCCGGAGCAGGCCGTGGCGAAGGCGGCCAGAACCTCGCGAGCCGGATAGGGTTCCGGCTCCGCGAGGTCCTCACTCGCTGCGGCCACTGCGAGGGGGAGAAGGGCTGCGGCGAGGATCAAGGCAGGATCAACCCAGGCTCGGGTCGATGGCCTTGCAAGCGACGAGCAGTTCCTTGACCGCATCGACCGAGGTCTGGAAGTTGGCCTTGGCTGCATCGTCCAGTGCGATTTCCACCACTTCCTCAACGCCATTGGCGCCGATCACAGCGGGGACGCCGACATAGAGGCCGTCGAGGCCATACTGGCCATCGACATAGACGGCGCAGGGCAGGATGCGCTTCTGGTCGCCCAGATAGGCTTCCGCCATGGCAATCGCCGAAGTGGCGGGTGCGTAATAGGCCGAACCGGTCTTGAGCAGGCCGACGATTTCGCCGCCGCCCGAACGGGTGCGGGCCACGATCGCGTCAATCGCTTCCTTGCTGGACTTGCCCATCTTCACGAGGTCATCCACCGGGATGCCCGAAATGGTGGTGTAGCTGGTGACCGGCACCATGGTATCGCCATGGCCGCCCAGCACGAAGGCGTTCACGTCCTTCACCGACACGCCGAATTCCCATGCGAGGAAAGTGGCAAAGCGCGCGCTGTCCAGCACGCCAGCCATGCCGACGACCTTGTTGGCGGGCAGGCCGGAGAATTCGCGCAGCGCCCAGACCATCGCGTCGAGCGGGTTGGTGATGCAGATCACGAAGGCGTCAGGCGCGTGGGTCTTGATGCCTTCGCCAACGGCCTTCATCACGGACAGGTTGATGCCCAGCAGATCGTCGCGGCTCATGCCCGGCTTGCGGGGCACGCCTGCGGTGACGATGATGACGTCCGCACCGGCGATGTCGGCATAATCGTTCGTGCCGGTGATCTTCGCGTCGAAGCCTTCGACCGGGCCGCACTGGGAAAGGTCCAGCGCCTTGCCCTGGGGCATGCCTTCGGCGATGTCGAACAGGACGATGTCACCCATCTCCTTCTTCGCGGCGAGGTGGGCCAGGGTGCCGCCGATCATGCCGGCGCCGATGAGGGCGATCTTCTTGCGAGCCATGTGCGATGCTTGCCTTTCGCGAAAGAGCGGGAGCGATGCTCATCCGAATGGCGCACACCCCGCATCCCGCGAGAGGCGAGCGCCCCAAGTTTGACTCGGCCCTAGGCCTGTGGATTTGCTTTGGCAACCGCGAAAAGCCGCCAATTCCTGAGAATTTGTGATAACAGTTCGCAATATCAATAAGGGTGTAATTTCGCCCTGCGCGACGTCCCGGCGAGAGGTGGCAAGACACTTGTGTCGTCCGCCAGCCGGGCACGCCAATAACAGTTGCGAATGTCCGGAAGATGAACCCGGCATGCGGTCAGGAAAAGGAGGTTGGCGGTGACTCGGTCCGGGGATGGGACCGGATAGGGCAATGGCCGATATGCAGTGCACATCAGCCCGCGTGCATCAGCCGACCAGACGGATGGCCGGTTCCTTGTCGCGTTCCTGCGCCAGCAGGGTAGCGGCAAGGTAATCCGGCACGGCACGGCTGAAATAGTAACCCTGGCCCAGCGTACAGCCCGCTTCGCGAACGGCGCGGACCTGTTCGATGGTTTCGAGGCCTTCGGCCACGATGTCCATTTCCAGCCGCGATCCGAGTTCGGCCACGGCGCGGATGATTGCATCGCTCTTGCGGCCGACGTTGGGGCCGGAAACGAAGCTGCGGTCCACCTTGATCTTCTTGAAGGGGAACTTGTTGATGTAGCCGAGCGAGGAATAGCCCGTGCCGAAATCGTCGAGCGCGAAACGTACGCCTTCGGCCGCCAGCTTCTCGATGAAGCGGGCAGTGTGGTGGTTGTCTTCCAGGAACAGGCTTTCGGTCACTTCCAGTTCAAGCCGCGATGGATCGAGCTTGGCTTCCTTCAGTGCATTGAGAATGCCCAGAGCCGAACCGGGCGCCTTGATCTGCACCGGGGAGAGATTGACGGCGATGGTCACGTCTTCCGGCCACTGCGCGCAGGCCTTGGCAGCCTGAGCCGTGATCCAGTTGCCCAGCGTGATGATGACGCCGGTTTCCTCGGCCACCGGAATGAACTCGTCGGGGCGCAGTTCGCCCTTTTCGGGGTGGAACCAGCGCACCAGCGCCTCGAAGGTCTTGATGCGTCCGGTTTCCAGATCGACGATCGGCTGGAAGAAGATGGACAGTTCGTCGCGCTGCAGGGCGGCGCGCAGTTCGGCCTCAATCTCCTTGCGGCGCATCAGGTCGCGCGTCATCGAAGCGTCGAAGAAACTGGTCTGGTTCCGGCCGTTGACCTTGGCGTGATACAGCGCAAGGTCGGCGCTCTGCATCACAGTGTCGAGATCGCTGCCGTCGTCCGGCATCAGCGCGATGCCCATGGAGGTGCCGATTTCCAGACGTTCGCCGTCGATGCGATAGGGCCGGGAAATTTCGTCGAGCAGGCTGCTGGCAAGGCGCTCGCTTTCGGAGCGCGTGTCCACTTCGCAAACCACGATGAATTCGTCGCCGCCGAACCGGGCGACCGTGGCACCATCAGGCGCTGTTTCGCGCAGGCGGCGGGCCACTTCGGACAGCACGCGGTCACCGACCGGGTGGCCCAGCGTGTCGTTCACTTCCTTGAACTTGTCGAGATCGAGCCAGAACAGCGCCAGCTTCTGATCGTCGCGCATGGTCATCAGTTTCTCGACCATCTCGTGGTTGAGACCGGCGCGGTTGGACAGGCCGGTGACGACGTCGGTGCGGGCAAGATCGCGCATCTTGTCGGCCATGCGCTGGCTTGTTTCGGCCGCGGCGACGGATTCGCGCAGCACATCGAAGATGTTGAAAGTCACCGACGCCATGGCCGGGATCAACAGCAGGGTAGTGACGGCAAAGACGATGTAGATCGGTTCCGCCCGGATCGCCGCAACCACGATCAGCGGCGCGAGCGAGAGAATCATCTGGCCCAGCGCGATCATCGGCAGGCCGGCATTGCGGGTGGAAGTGCCCGCGCCATAGGCAATGGCATAGCTTACGGCCAGCAATTGCATGCTGGTCGCAAGGTCGAACCAGATGGTGAGCGCGCCGATGGTACCGACGATGAAGGCGAAGCTGAAGGCGCCTGCTTCGTAGAGCAGTTCAAGCAGCCTGGCGTCGCGCCGGTCGGTCTCCGGGCCAAGGCTTGCGGCCATTCCGACGCGCATTACCGCCACTGCGGTGAGCAGCAGCGCAGCGATGATGATCTGAAGATTGCCCGAGACATAGGCGACCGTGGCAGCCGCGCTGACACCGCACAGGGCGCCGATCGCAAGGCTGGACGGTTGGGTGTAAAGCGACGTGACCAGCTTGCGACGCACGCGATCGTCCAGCGCATCGCCGGAGATCGTTCGTGCAAGGATTTCCTTGACCTTCTTTATCGGTCGTCTCCCGAGCGTCACGCCTTCGGGAATAGCGAGAAGAGGTCACTGAATGGTTAAGGCGATCCTTACCAGCCCCTGTGGGATTTATCGGCGTGGAGGATTAACACCTTCGAATTCACCAGCCTGACTGGCAAGGCGGGCCGCCATGCGCCGGTCCAGTGTGCGGCAGACGCCCAGCCACCAGCGATAGGTCTCCCGGTCGCCTGAGAAAAAGGCGCGTTCGGCCTGATTGCGGGCATGATCGGCCGCACCGATTCCATGCTGGGCAAACTGGCGCAGCGCCGCGTGCAGGATCGCACGTTCTGCCACAGGGTCAGCAGCGGAATCGCGCGCTGCATCGGGGCGCAGGGCGATATTGTCATTGGCCGGGCGGCCCATCGTGGCGCGGGCACGCACGGTGTTAAGATTGGGAAGCAACCGGCCTTCTGCGGCGGCGAAATGGATCGTCATAATGCAGGAACCTTCATCATCCCGGCGGCGCCCCGTCCATGTGCCGGACGCTCAACGTGCAAGCGGTTTAGCCGGGCAAGTTGAAGCCTTCGTTCCCGCGCATGGTTTCCAGCCTGTAAACCTTTGAAAGCGGAGGATTCCCGAGGGGTAACGCCTCGTCGCGCGTCAGGGGCGCCCTATCCACTGGCCGGATTGGGAATACTGGCTCTTCACCTCGCCGCCGCCGGGCAGGCGGTTGCCGGAATAAAGCGTTTCGCCGCCGCGTGCCTCGATTTCGGTCGAATAGGTCGGGGCGGGAAGCTTCTGGGCAGGCTGGGCGTTGCTTCCCGCTGCGCCGCGCGTGGTGGCAACGGGGGTGGCCGGTTGCGCGGCCACCAGAGTGGCTTCGTAACGGCGGGCCAGCTCGAGCGGGTCGGCCAGCGATGCCGCGTCGGGCGTGGCCGTCGGGCGATGGCGCTGGGGCAGCGGCTCGGCCCCGAAATAGGCCTGAGTGAAAGCGGCAGGCAGGCCCGCCGCGCCGCGCCAGCGATAGAAGGTGTGCGCGCCGATGGTGGTGATATTGTTCAGGCTGTCCGCCCAATAGGGATGGATCTGCACCGTGTGGTAATGGGTTGCGAGGCCGACCGGGCGATAGACGGACCCGGCAAGCGATGCCATCGCCACGCGCTGCGCCCGGTCCCAGAACTTGCGCGCGGGCGCGCGGGCGAGCGAGCCGTCGCAGGTGAAGCTGAACTGGCACCCGGTCGACCGTTCCGAACCCTGGAAGACCACGCCGCAGACTGTGTTGGGATAGGCGGGATGGGCCACGCGGTTGAGCACGACCTGCGCCACGGCACGCTGGCCGGCATCGGATTCCGTGGCGGCTTCGTAATAGATCGCCATGGTCATGCATTGCAGCGCGCGCGCCTTGTCGATGGCGCTGCCCGCATTGGCGATTGGCCGTGCGGCTGGCCCGAATGCATCGTCGGCGGCATTCGGGCCGGCCAGGGTGAAGGTGCCTCCAACAGGCGCCGCGGCATAGGCGGAAGGTTCGTCGGCAAGGTAATAGAAGGCAGAGCCGGGAAAGCTCTCCCCTGCCACTTCGAAGCCCATCGGGCTGGCCGCCTTTGCTTCCTCGCTGCCGAACAGATCGAGGCTGCGCCACTCGGCAGGCGCGGCCATGGCAGGAACGCCCAGCGCCAGTGCCAGCGCCGCAAATCGCCGCCAGCCATGCGCCCAGCCTTTGGTGGCGCGCGGCTTCGCCCGCAGGAAATTGCGGGGGCTGGCGGTATCCGTGACGGGAAGGGCAGCAGTAGCGGTCAAAAAGATCTTTCAGGGGCAGGCTGTGAAATCGCGCCTTGGCGCGTATCGGCAAAGCGGGGCTTTCGCAGCCGCGAAATCCGGTTCGTGCCGAAGCGGTACAGCGCGCGCATAAAGGTTAAGTGCTGAACATTGGGTAAGCGCGGTGCTTGCGGCTGTCATTCCGGCGGCCTATCGCATGGCCTGCGTCATAGGTTGCCCGCGAGAGCGGGCCGAAGAGGGAAGCAGGTGAGGGGGAACCCGAATCCTGCGCTGCCCCCGCAACTGTGACCGGGGAGCCGCGCGCTCATCATGCCACTGCTGCCTTCTTGAAGGCAGCGGGAAGGCGGGCGCGAAAGCTGTGATCCGGCGAGCCAGGAGACCTGCCTGTTACGCGTCGTTCGGCCACGGGCGGGGTGTACCGATGGCAAGCGCACTGGCCTGTGCCGGGAAACCGGCGCGCGCCTTTCGCCATGGACGGCACTTGTGTCGCGGCGGGAGGTATGGTGCCTAACTATCTTGTATTATTTGCGATTATGGCTGGCCTTGGTGGCTGCGCGCCTGCGCAGCGCAGTGGCCATTCAGCGAGCGGCCCGACCATCGTTTCGCTCAATCCCTGTAGCGATGCGATCCTGGCGGAAGTTGCCGCGCCGGGCCAGTTGCTGGCCATTTCGCACTATAGCCACGATCCGCGCGCCACTTCGATGGACCTTGCCACGGCGCGCCGCTTCGCCGCCACCGGCGGCACGGCGGAGGAAGTGTTTGCCCTCAGGCCGGACGTGGTTGTGGCAGGCAGTTTCCTGCCCGGCGCGACCCGCCGCGCATTCGAGCGGCAAGGCATTCGCGTGCAAACGCTTGATGTCGCGCATGATGTTGCCGGGAGCGAGGCGCAGGTGCGCCAGCTTGCTGCTCTGGCCGGTCGCCCGGCGCAGGGCGAGGCTCTGGTTGCCCGGATCGAGGCTGCGCTGGACCAGGCGCGCGCACCTGTCGGTTCTGCGCCGGTCGATGCGCTGGTGTGGCAGCAGGGCGGGATCGTCGCCGGGCCGGACAGCCTGATTGCCGATCTGCTGGCGCGCACCGGCTTTTCCAGTCATGCCGCCACGCGCGGGCTGGGGCAGGGCGCCTATCTGCCGCTGGAGCAGGTGCTGGCCGATCCGCCTTCGCTGGTGCTGGCGGCTGGCGGGGAACGCGCGCTGAGCCATCCGGCGCTCGGGCAGCTCAAGGGCACCCGTTACGAGAGGCTCGATCCCTCGCTGCTCTATTGTGGCGGACCGACCATCCTGCGGGCGGCAAAGCGGCTGAGCGAAGTGAGGGCCACGGTCGGGGCGCGTGCTTCGACAGGCTCAGCACGAGCGGCGTTGGGGCGGTCCGAAAAAGACCCGTTCATCCTGAGCTTGTCGAAGGGCACTCGTAAGCGGGGGCAGATATGAGCCGCCCTGTGACACTGTTGCTCCTCGCGCTGGCGGTCATGATCCCGCTCTCGCTCCTCGCAGGCCGTGTCTGGATCGACCCGGCGACAACGCCCAATGCGGCCCTGATCCTGATGGAACTGCGCCTGCCGCGCGCCGTGCTTGCGCTCGTCATCGGCGGCGGGTTGGGTGCAGCCGGGGCGGCCATGCAAGGCTATCTGCGCAATCCGCTGGCCGATCCGGGCCTGTTCGGCATTGCGCCGGGTGCGGCCCTTGGCGCGGTGGTGAGCCTGCTGTTCGGCTATGCGGCCTCGGTCTGGCTGCTGCCCGCCTTCGCGCTGGCCGGTGCGGCCGGGGCCATGATGCTGCTGGTGCTGATCGCCGGGCGTAGCGGCGGGATCGGGTTGTTCACTCTGGCCGGGATGATGATCGCCAGCCTTGCGGGCGCGCTCACCTCGCTGGTCATCAGCCTTGCCCCCAACGCCTTTGCCATGAGTGAAATCGTCACATGGCTGATGGGCGCGCTGACCGACCGGAGCTGGGCCGATGTGTGGATCGCCGCGCCGCTCACTCTTGTCGGGATAGCGCTGTTGCGGCTGGCAGGGCCTTCGCTCGATGCACTGACACTGGGCGAGGCGGCGGCGCGCTCGCTGGGCGTAAACCCGGCGCGGTTGCAGCTATTGCTGGTGGCGGGTGTGGGCCTGACCGTGGGATCGGGTGTGGCCGTGGCCGGGATCGTCGGCTTTGTCGGGCTGATCGTGCCGCATCTGGTCCGCCCGCTGACCGACCGGCGGCCCAGTTCGCTGATCCTGCCAAGTGCGCTGGCGGGGGCCTTGCTGGTGCTGGTGGCCGATTGCCTGTGCCGTATCCTGCCGTTGGTCACTGAATTGCGGCTGGGCATTGCCCTCAGCCTGATCGGCGCGCCGTTCTTCCTCGCCTTGCTGCTGAAGATGAGAAGGGGGCTGGCATGAAGCTCGCCGCACAAAAACTGTCGGTTCGGCTGGGTGAGGCCGATATTCTGCACGAGGTCACGGCAGGCCTGCTCCCCGGCACTGTCACTGCGATTTGCGGGCCGAACGGGGCGGGCAAGTCCACTCTGCTCGCGGCTCTGGCCGGGCTGACCAAACCCACGGCGGGCGAGGTGCTGCTGGACAATGCGCCGCTGGCTGGCCTCCATCCGCGCGAGCGGGCACGGGCTGTCGGCTATCTGCCGCAGGCGGGGGAAGTGGCCTGGGATCTGTCCGTGCGCAATCTCGTCGCGGTGGGCCGCCTGCCGCATGGCGATGTTGACAGCGAGGCAATCGAGGCTGCATTGGCGGCCTGCGATCTGGAAGGGCTTGCCGCGCGCCCGGTTTCCACCCTTTCAGGCGGGGAGAAGGCGCGGGCCCTGCTGGCGCGCGTTCTGGCGGGGCAACCGCACTGGATATTGGCGGACGAGCCGCTTGCCGCGCTCGATCTGGCGCATCAGCTCGGTCTGCTGGCCACGCTCCGGCAGGCGGCCGATGCCGGGGCCGGGGTAGTGCTGGTGCTGCACGATCTCGCGCTGGCGATGAACCATGCTGAGCGGGTGCTGCTGCTCGACAAGGGGGAACTGGTGGCCGATGCCCTGCCGGACGATGCGCTGAGCGATGTCAGCATTGCCCGGGTCTGGGGCGTGACCGCGCGCTGGCTGGGCCGGCCCGGCGCGCGGGCACTGGTGGCGGTAGGATAGGATCGAGCCGACCACAGGCGTTTCGTGAGCTCCTGCGCAAGCAGGAGCCTATCGCGAATTGGGCTCCTGCTTGCGCAGGAGCTCACTCATCAAACACTGAAGCAGAAGGGCTTATTGCCCGCTGAGGCCGCGTGCTTCGAGCATCGGGGCGATCTGCGGATCGTGGCCGGAATAATCGCGATACATGTCCGCATAATCCTTCGTGTGGCCCTGGCCGAGGAAGGTGGCGCGCACGTGATCGCCATTGGCGCGGGTGGGGCCGCCATTCTTCACCACCCAGTCCCACGCATCGTGGGCCAGCATTTCGGTCCAGATGTAGGAATAATATCCGGCGCCATAGCCGTTGGACCAGATATGCCGGAAATAGGGCGAGCGATAACGCGGCGGGATCAGGTTCGCGTCCAGCGGCGCCATTTCCGCCAGCGCCGCCTTTTCGAAGCTCTCCGCATCCACCTTGGCATTGGCCGGGGTGAGATCGTGCCACTTCATGTCGAGCAGGGCGGAGGTCAGCAACTCGCCGAAGGACAGGCTCTGGTTGAACTTGTTGGCCGCCTCGATCTTCTTCACCAGCTCGGCCGGGATGGTCTCCCCGGTCTTGTAGTGCTTGGCGTAATTGTTCAGAACTTCCGGAAGAAAGGCGAAGTTCTCGTTGAACTGGCTGGGAAATTCCACAAAGTCCCGCGCCGTGTTGGTGCCTGAAAGGCCGGGATATTGCTGGCTGGCAAAGATGCCGTGCAGCGCGTGGCCGAATTCGTGGAACATGGTGTTCACATCGTCGGCCGTGGCCAGCGCAGGCTCGCCCGGTGCGGGCGGGGTCACGTTCTGGGTGTTGTAGATCACCGGCTTGTCGCCCAGCAGATATGACTGCTCGACGAAATTGCCCATCCAGGCGCCGCCCTGCTTGTTGGGCCGGGCGAAGGGGTCGAAATAGAACAGCGCCATCTCGCTGCCGTCCTTGTCGTAGACAGTGTAGACGCGCATGTCCGGGTGATAGGTGGGAATGTCGGTGCGGCGCTTGAAGCTGATGCCGTAGAACTTGTTGGCGGCGAAGAATACGCCGTCTTCCAGCGTCTTCCATACGTCGAAATAGGGCTTCACCGTCGCATCGTCGATGTCATAGCGGGCCTTGCGGACCTTCTCTGCGTAATAGGCCCAGTCCCACGGTTCCAGCTTGATGTTCTGCCCTTCCGATGCGGCCATTTCCTCCAGCATCTTGCGCTCGCGCTGCTGGGTGGCGGCAACGGCGGGCACGAAATCCTGCATGAAGGAAATCGCCTTGGCCGGGTCCTTCACCATGCGGTCATAAAGGGCAAAGGCGGCATAATTCGGCTGGCCGAGCAGCGCGGCCTTGTTGGCGCGAAGCTGGGCGATTTCCTCGATCGTGCTGGTCAGATCATATTCGTCGCCGCTGGAGGTGCGGGTGATGCTGGCCTTGAACAGCTTCTCGCGGCTGGCGCGGTTGTTGAGGTTGGTGAGCTGCGGCTGCTGCGTAGTGTTGATCAGCGCCAGGGCATATTTGCCCGGATGGCCCATTTCCGTGGCCAGCTTGGCCGCCGCGTCGATTTCCGCAGGCGAAAGCCCGTCGAGTTCGGCCGCGCTGTCGAAGATCGGGGCCTTGGCGGCGGTTCCTTCGGTCAGCTTCTGGGAGAATTCGGTTTCCAGCCCGGCAAGGCGGCCGTTGATCGCCTTCAGCTCTTCCTTCTGCTTGGCGTCGAGCAGAGCGCCCGCATGGACGAAATCGGCATAGACCGTTTCCAGCAGCATCGCGTCTTCGCCCGTCATGCTCATGGCGGCGCGATTATCGTATACCGCCTTCACTCGCTGGAAGAGCTTGTCGTTGAGGTAGATCGCATCCTGCATCGCCGCCAGCTTGGACGAGATATCCTTGTCGATCGCATCCAGCGTGTCGTTGGTATTGGCCGAGGTCAGCTGGCCAAAGGGGTGATAGGCGCGCAGGAACATCTGGCCCGAACGCTGCATGGCCACCAAAGTGTTGTCGAAAGTGGGCGCTTCGGGATTGTTCGCAATCGCGTCGATCTCGGCCAGCTGGATCGCAATGCCCTGTTCCAGCGCGCTGCGGAAATCCTCGTCCTTGAACTTGGTGAAATCCGGGGCGTGGAAGGGCAGGGTGGATTCCTGCGCGAAATAGCCGGTGGCCTGCGGGATCTTGGCCTGCGGAGTCCTGGTGGTGCTGTTCACGGTTTCGGCATTGCCCGTTCCGGCGCATCCGGCAAGAGCCGCTGCGCCAAGAACGATGGGGGCAGTGGCGGCAAGCAGGCGGGTCTTCATCGGGCTTATCTCCTGTTGCAGGCGCGAGATGGTTGCGCCCGAAATCAAAGTTTCGGGCATGCCTGCAAATCGTCGACTGAACAAGGGGTGACCGAAACTGGAGCGGGGCAGCTCAGGGAGTGCAGGCCTTGCCCTCATATTCGTTGCGATGCGGTTCGTAGGTCGAACCATTCCACCGCAGTACCGGGAAGCAGAAGCCCGGGCAGCCCACTTCCAGATCCGGCCAGTTACCCGCGCCGCGCGCTTCCAGCGCCCGCAATATGCCGATGCCCTGATCCATCAGCTTCCACTGACCGGAGGCATTGCGGCTGACCAGAAAATAGCCTTGCCCGGTAAAGCCGTAGCAGAAGCTGCTGCTCTCGGTGATGACCGCCTCGGGTTGGCCATCGCCATTGAAGTCCGCCACCTGCTCGATCTGGCCGGGGGCATAGGCTGCCGTGCCCGGATCGTCGCAACCGTGCCAGTCGCCGTTGGTCAGCTTGAAGCCGGCAGCGGCGAAAGCGGCTGCGTCGTCAGCCGGTTCCATCGGGAAGGTTTCGGGCGGAGGCGGCTCCACCGCCAGCAGCGGGGCTGCAAACCCCGCCGCCAGCAGCGTTGCCAGAATGGCTGTGGGCCGCAGCCTCACGGCTGAACGGCGGGCGATGCGCCACACTTGGCAAGGTCGCCAGCCTTGCAGGCTTCCACATCGTCGCGCCATTTGGCCATGGCCGCCTGATAATCCTGTTCGCGCTTGGCTTTCTCTGCCTCATAGGCGGCCTGCGCGGCAGCCTGATCGGCGGCGATCTTGTCTTTGGCTTCTTCCACTTCCTTCAGGCGGCGATCGTATTCGGCCTGGGAGTTGGCGTTGTTCTGCAGCTGGCTGGATGCGAATTCCGCCTGCTGTTCATTGGCGGTCTTGCGCTGGGCCACTTCCTCGGGCGAATTGCCTTCGGGCAGCTGGGAAGCGTCTGTCTGCTGGGCAAGTGACGGCGCGGACAGGGCCATGAGGGCACCGGCGACAAGCGCTGCGGGAAGGGCAATGCGGCGACGAAGGGCAGTGGGGCAAAGGGTAGCGGGGCGTTCCATATCGGACTCTCCTTCTTCTTCGCTTCGACAATGCGGAGCGGCAGGCCGGATGGCAAGGCTTTGCACCTGCACCCAGGCGCACGATTGTCGATTCTGGCGGCAGATTTGCCGCGCTCGATCTTCCTGCCCTGTCCAGTCTTAACGGAAAATTGCTCCGCCTTCGAAGAGGTTCGCCAATGCCCCTCTCGACCCGCGCAGCCGTGGCAGCTATGTCCCCAACCTCTGCAAGCGCGGTGTGGTCGGTGCCGCCAACACGTGATTAGGGGATGTTGGGTGAAAAAACCGGCTATCGGCGCGGCTCCGCTGGCATTGCTGGCGTTCGGCATGGTGCCCGCGCCAGCGCTGGCGCAGGAAGGTGCCGCTGCGGAAAATCTGTCAGCGCAGTCCGGAGCAGAGCAGTCTGGAGTAGGGCAGGCTGAGGCCGATCCGGCCGCTGGCGCGCAGGAAGCCGGCGGTGTTGAAATGACTGCTGCCCAATTGTTCCAATATGCGGATGCCGCGCGCGATCGCGGCGATTTCGAAACGGCTGAGGCTGCCTATCGCGCCCTTACGCAAGATCCGGACGTCGAATTGCGCACCGAAGCGCGCTTTCGACTGGCCTTGATGCTGGCGGACCGGATGAACAAGCCGCGCGAAGGGGCCGTGTTGCTGCGCCGCATTCTGGACGACAAGCCCGATGCCGCCGCCGTGCGCCTCCAGCTTGCGCGGCTTCAGGCGCAAATGGGCAATATGGGCGAGGCGCGGCGCGAATTGCGCGCGGCCGAAGCCACCGGCCTGCCGCCGCAGGTGGAACAGCAGGTGCGCTTCTTCGCCAATGCCCTTTCCGCACTGAAGCGCACGGGCGGCGGGTTTGAAGTGGCCGCGGCGCCCAGCACCAATATCAACAACGCCACCCATTCCGACACTCTGGGCACGATCATCGGCGATTTCACGCTGGATGACGATGCGAAGGCGCAATCCGGCATCGGCCTTTCAGTGCGCGGCCAGCTCTATCATCGCCTGCCCGTGGGCGCGAAGACGGATATTCTCCTGCGGGCCTCCGGCTCTGCCGATCTTTATCGCAAAAGCCGGTTCGACGATATTTCGGCCTCGCTGCAGGCCGGTCCGCAATGGCGCTGGGGGGCGGACCGTTTCTCGCTCGCAGGCGCGGCAAGCTGGCGCTGGTACGGGATGGACCCTTACAGCACATCTTACGGCGTGACCGGCAACTGGCAGCATCCGCTGGGCAAGCGCACCCAGCTGCGCATGGACGGCACCGTGCTGCTGGAGGACAATCACCGCAACAATCTGGAAGACGGAGAACGCTACACGCTGGCAGTGGGGCTGGACCGGGCCTTTTCCGCGCGGTTCGGCGGCGGTTTCCAGATCAACGGATCGCGCGACGTCGCGTCCGATCCCGGCTATTCCACGGCTAGCGGGGGCGTGAATACCTACCTCTATCGCGAGATGGGCCGCACCACCACCGTGCTCAATCTGGGCTATCGGCGGCTGGAGGCGGACAAGCGCCTGTTCCTCTATCCCCAGCGCCGCAAGGACGACACGTTCTCCGCCAGCCTTTCCGGCACTTTTCGCGGCCTGACCTTCGGCACTTTCGCGCCGCTGGTGCGGGTGGCCTATCAGCGCAACTGGTCGACGGTGGAGATCTACGATTTTGACCGGATTTCGGCGGAAGTCGGGTTGGTTGCGGCCTTCTGAGCGGACGTTTTCGCGTCACTCCGAAACGGATACATTACAAATTCTCATTTTGTCCCGCTGGGATAATCCTTCGACAAGGCGGGGCGGATATCGCACCCGTCATGCTGGGGATTTAGGGGGTTTCATGAGAGGGATGCGGTATGCGGCCAGCGTTTCGCTGGCTGTGCTCGGTTTTACGCTTGCGGCTTGTGGCGGAGGCGGAGTGAACTCCACGCCGACGCCAACGCCGACTCCGCCGCCCACCCCGGCTCCATCGCCGCCGCCGACCTATTCCACGTTTTCTGAAGTGATGGCCGCGCCGGGCGACAAGTCGTTTCAGACGGGCGGGATCGCAGCCAACGGCTCCAGTCCCTATGCGATCGCTCCGCTGGGATCGCAACTCACGCTCGAATATGTCGCCGCCTCGAACACCTATCGCGTTACCAAGGGTGGAGCGCCTGCCGTGTCATTTGACGCAGCAGCTGGTTCCGGCTCGGCGAATATGATGAGGTTCGATACGCTTGGTGGCGAAACGTTGTATCTTCTGACACCTAATCTCGCGGGGGTCCCTTTGACCTACACGCGCATGGCGACCTTTTATTCGGCTGGCGGTGTCTCCAACCTGGGGGTTTACGGTGTTCTCACAAAGGCGGGCGATCTGCCAAAGAGCGGTAGCGCCAACTACAGCATCGAATTCTCCGGCCTCCTGTCCAAGACCGACTCCACGACCTATCTTTTGGGTGCCAATTCCGCAGCCAGCTTCACGGCCAATTTCGGCAGTGGCACGGTCAGCACCAGTCTCACCCTCAGCGGAACAAAGCTTGGCACCAATGAGACAGCGTCTTTCGGCACGATTGGCGGGACGGGCACGATCGCCGCGAACGGTCCCGGCTTCTCGGGCAACCTGAACGGAACCGGGGCTGGGGCGCCAGCCGGTACGGGCGTATTCTCCGGGGCCTTTTTCGGGCCGCAGGCGGCAGAAGTCGGCTATGCGTGGTCGTTCGACGGTACCGAATTCGATACCCAGGGCTACGCATCCGGCAAGAAGAACTGACCCGCGCCGGCAGTGCCCCGCTTAGGCAAATTCGACGGACCGCCCGCTTTCATCGGCCAAAGGGAGTGCGGCTGGCCCCCGTTTCGTCCACAAACTGTGGCTAGAGGCGAGACTTCCTTTGCCCAGACCGGGCATTCTGGTGCAGGAAGCGCGGATTAAGGTTTGTGTGCTGCCGGTACGTCTAGTGCTAGAGGCCGGGTGAAAGCGGGAGTTTCTGTGATGAGTGCGATGCGGATGATGGCGGGGGCTTCGCTCCTCGTGCTGGGGCTGACTGTGGCAGCCTGTGGCGGTGGCGGCGTGGATTCCACCCCGACTCCCACCCCCACTGAAACGCCCACGCCAGCTCCGGGACCGGTCGTTCCCTATCTTTCGGTGGCAGATGCTTTCGCTTCGGCCAGCAACAAGATCTTCCGTTCGGCCGGCGTGACCTGGTCGAAGACCGGCAGTGCCGACGCTACCGGGCACAAGGCCTTCGCCTTCGGCACCGCACTGGTCGTCGGCTATAACGAGACGACCGACAGTTATAAGGTGACGCCGGTTTCCTATACCGGCGGCGCTACCGGAACCGCACTGGATGCTGTCGAATTTCCGATCGGTTCGGCAACACCGGGCACTACGTCCACCTTCACCAAGACCACCAGCGGTGTGACCGATACGCTGAACCTGACGATCCCGCAGGTGAACAGCGTGCCCTTGTCCTACACCATGCTGTTCGACTTCTCGCGCAGCACCAGTTCGTCCGGCAAGGTGGAACATTGGCAGAGCGTGGGTGGCATCCCGACCCAGTCCGGCGACATGCCTCGCACCGGCACGGCCTCTTACACCATGATGGTGGACGGTGCGGCCACGCGCGACGGGGATAGCAAGACCTATATGCTCGGCGGCCTGTCCACCGGTACCTTCACGGCCGATTTCGCCACCAGCAAGATCGACACCACGCTTGCGCTGAAGGGTGAGGCGACCGGCGGGGCGACCAGCGATTTCGGCACGGCCACCGGCAGCACGACGTTCACTGCCGCATCTCCGTATTTCAACGGAGCGCTTACCGGCGCGAATAGTGCGAAGGGTGAATTCTCGGGCAGCTTCTTCGGCCCGGGCGCGGGCGAAGTGGCCTATGGCTGGTACTTCCTGGGTTCGGATTTTGACGCTCAGGGCTTCGCTGCGGGCAAGAAGCAGGACTAGTCTTCCGGCCGGCCGCATCTGCACAGGGGCGGCCGGCAGGGAAACAGATGCCCGGATCGCGGGCAGCCAAGGGGGGGCAGATGAAGTTGATGCGTTACGCGGCCGGTGCGTCGCTGGTTTCGATCGCCATGGTAATGGCCGGTTGCGGCGGTGGTGGCATGAACAGCACGCCGTCTCCCACGCCCACTCCGGCCCCACCGCAGACGCCTACGCCGTCGGAAACCCCGACCCCGACACCGAGTGGAACGCCTACGCCGACTCCTGGGCCGACCCCAACTCCGACACCCGGACCTACGCCTACGCCGACTCCTGGGCCGACCCCAACTCCGACACCGGGGCCGACCCCGACCCCAACGCCGATTCCGACTCCGATCTCCTCGGTGATGAGCGGGCTTCCCGCAGACACGAAGATTAACACCGCATCCTTCTATGGCGGCGTCAATCTGTCCGGTTCAGTCAGCGGCGGGCGCAACAATTACGGGTCCACCGTTCAGGTCCGCTATTCGGTCACCACCGGCAATATCGAATTGATCAAGTCGGACAAAACGGTGGCATCCTTCCTGCCTTCCGATCTGGATACAGCCAATAGTGCGAACGGGCTGGCGATCTTCCAGAAGGGGCAGGTCTCCATTCCGCTGACCAGCACCACCTTGCCGGAGGAAGTGCTGGAACTGCACGTGCCGCAGATCAATGGCGTGCCGCTCAGCTACACGCGCTTCGGCACCTATCTGAAGATCAATGTCAGCCTGTTCCAACAGAAGATCGAGCCGCTGGCGGCTTTCGTCTTCGGCCAGCCGACGGCGGGCGGCAGCATGCCGACTTCCGGCAGCGCCACCTATTCGTCGGACGTCTATGGCGCGGTCTTCGTGCCCAACGGCACCAGCCCTTCGCTTTATGCGATGGGTGACGGGAAGGGATCGGCCACATTCAGCGCCAATTTCGGCAGCGGCACGGTTTCCACGCTGATCAACCTTGCCGGCGACGATATGCTGGGCAGCGGCGGCAATGCCTCGTTCGGATCGGTCAGCGGCACGGGCACGATCCAGTCGGGCAGTGCGGCCTTCAACGGCTCACTTTCCGGATCAGGCAGCGGCGGCTTCACCGGCTCGTTCTTCGGGCCGGGCGCGTTGGAGGCGGGCTATGTGTTCAACGTGCAGGGCACGTATAACAGCACCGATTTCCTCGCCTACGGCAATGTCTTCGGCACCACTGCCGCACCCCCGCCCTGAGGTGGGGAGGGGCGGCCGCCAGGGCTGAGGCCCGGGCAGCCGTCCTTGTGCCGCTGTCCTCTGTGCCGCCGCCCCTGTTCCGCCGGGCCTTACGCCGCGCCCTTGCGCAGCCGGAGGGCCAGCGTGATCAGCGCCACGCCGCTTGCCAGCGCATAGAGGCCGATCAGCCAGCCCAGCGAGATGAGCGAGGCCCCCGGCGCGACGGCCAGCACCCCCAGGATCGCCAGACCGAGCACCACTGACAGCAGGCCGGACAGGCCCAGCAGCCATTCGCCCTCGACTTCGCGGCGCAGGCGGATCGCGGCGAAAATCTCGAACAGGCCGGTAAACAGTGCCCACATGGCCAGCATGATGACCAGGAACAGGGCATAGGTCGCCGCGGCCAGCATCGGCCATACGAAGAACACGCCGCCCACCGCGATCCCCAGCAGCCCGGAAAAGACCAGCATTCCCCAACGATCCGTATGGCTGCGTGCACCTTTGATTCCGGCGCCCAGCGTCAGCACGCCGTCGGCAAAGCTGAACGCGCCGAACAGCATGGCAAAGGCGAAAACCGTCAGCCCCGGAACCGCCAGCGCCATCACGCCCAGCGCAATCGCCAGCAGGCCGCGGACCAGAAACCAGCGCCAGTTATGGCGGGGCAGCACGAAAAGCGATGCCGAGAATTCGACAGAAGGTGCGGGGCGGCTGGAACTATCCATGAAGGTTCTCCTGCGAAGCGGCGATGCGTTTTCCCTTACAATAATGTCAGTATAACCTCACTCAGCGCGGGATTTTGCCTGAATTTCCCGTAGGAGTCATATGATTGTATCCGATTGGGAGGCATTTGCCTGGCGCCCGGCTTCACAATCCCAATGCAGTAGATAGACCTGTTGCCAAATAGCCGGCGCGGATTTTGCGATCCGCCGGCCGAAAGGTACTGGGGGGATCGATGGGGTTTTCGCGTTTGGCAGCGGGCGGTTCGCTCGCCGCGCTGGGGCTTATGCTGGCGGCATGTGGGGGCGGCGGCGGAGTTAATTCCACACCGACTCCCACGCCCACAGGCGGAACGCCAACGCCGACGCCGGGCGGAGGAACGCCGACCCCGACGCCGACGACCGGCAACGATCTGACCGGGCCGCTGGAGAGCCGGAGCTTCACTAACGATGCGGCGGAAATGTCCGCCGTTTCCGTCGGCTCGGCCGGGATTGCTGCTACTGCTGCCGTAAAGCAGATGACGATCACCTATGACGCGGCGACGCAGGCCTATACGCTGACGGTCGGTGCGCGCTCCCGGTCGTTCGGCCCCGGCGATCTCAGTCAGGCGAAGAGCACCAGCAAGCTTGCGGTGTACGAAATCTCCTCCGGCGGGGTAACCGATACGCTAACCCTGACAAAGCCGGGCACTTCGGGGCAGTTCACTTACCGTTTCGTGGGCGGGGCCTTCTGGCAGCGCAGCGATCCCTCGCAGGCGACGGCCCTGATCGATGTGGCGACCTATGGGTTCGAGACGGCGGACAATGCACTGCCGCGAACCGGAACGGCGTCCTACGCTGTCGATCTGATGGGTTACGAAACCCATGAATACGGCACGGCCATCGATGCCATCACCGGATCCGGCTCTCTCGATGTCGATTTCGCCAAGGGGGTCGTCATCACCAGCGGCACGTTGACCCGCGCGGATTACGACGATGTCGAATTCGACGGCAAGGCAACGCTCAGCACCACGGATAACGGCTTTTCCGGCACTTTCTCGTTCTTCGACTATTCGCATTTCACCGGCACGCTGGAAGGGCGGTTCTACGGCCCCAACGCGCAGGAAGTGGGGGCCGTCTTCTCGACGCAGGATACGAAGCTGAACTCCGCCGTCGGCGTGCTGATCGGCCGCAAGGATGGCGCAGGCGGCACCAACAGTGATTTCGTGAACCCGGCCTACAGCCAGTTTTTCACGTCCAACACACAGTCCCTGTCGACCACGTATGATTCAGCCGCCGGAACCTATTCCTCCATCGCCCACAGTTCCGCGCCGGTGCTCATCAATTTTCAGCCGGCGAGCGGCAAATATGTCATGACTTCGGGAGATCGCGTGGCGGTCCACACAGTGGAGCCGTACCAGCAGCGCTTCTATCCGGTCGACCGGATCGAGGTCTATCAGACCGATTATCGCACCAGTTTCGAAACGCTGAAATATGTCACCGGAATGAGCTGGGCGTCGCGCATCCTGCTCGACGGTTCGAAGGAAAAGCTGGATTTCCGCAATTTCGTCTATGGTTTCCCCACCGCGGCCAATTCCGTGCCGGTATCCGGCAAGGCCGCGTATGATCTGTCGATGGCCGGAACCATCGTTGACCGGAAATATCAGGCGGCGGACTTCTCCAGCGAACCTGCGGCGCTTATCGCATCTTCGGGCGACGGCACGCTGTTCGCCGATTTCGCCAGCGGCAAACTCACGCTCGAAGGCGAACTGGCACTCTATCTGGAAGCCACAAACCTGCATTCTCCGGCATTGATCGAGGGCAGCGGTTCGATCTCCTCCTCGTCCAACGGTTTCACCGGAACATTGACCGCGACTTCGCCCGACAACAGCTACAGCGGCAATTTCGACGGGCAGTTCTTCGGGCCGGGCGCGGCGGAAGTCGGCGGAACCTTCCTGGCTTCAAACGGCCCGAACGCGCTTCTGGCCGGCTATTTCGTCGGGGCGAAGGATCAGGCCCTGATCGACGCATCTACCCCGCTCGCGGCCTATTCCAGCCCGGTGACATTCGCCACGAATACGGCTCAATATCCGGCCGATGTCGATGGCGGGGTCGAACTGGACTTCGATCCGGCAGCGAACCGCTTCGTATTCCACGACAGCTACAACCACTCGCCCCTGTTATTCACAATCAAGCAGAGCGACATCGTCGCCGGGACGCAGGCTGCCGCGCGCATCGAATACAGCACCAATGAAGGCGACAGGCAGCTTTCCGGCTGGGTACACAATTCTGCCCCCGGAAATTCCGAAATCAACCTGACCTATACGAGCTTCGCCGCGTTCGAGACCCGGTATGATTTCGGCTTGGGAACGCAGGAGAAGCAATACATGCTCACCTTCGGCAATGTGACGCCGGAGGCATTGATGCCGCGATCCGGCACTGCCCGTTATAGCGGGATCGCCATCGGCCAGGCCGAAATGGCGTCGACGGGCTATATTGGCGGGGTACACGGGACATCGGGCCTTACCGCCGATTTCGGCAATGGAACATTTGCCAGCGAAATCACCCTGTTCACCGATCAGGCGACGCCCCAATCGCTCGGCACCTATCTGTACGACGGCGGGATCGGGACGAATGGCCTGTATGGAACGGCAACCGGACATCACGATTACACCGGCCAGCTATCAGGCGACTTCTACGGCCCGAATGCCGATGAATACGGCTTTGCCTGGACGCTGTATTATTACACCAGCGCGGTTGGCGGCGCATTGGGCAATTCTTTCTACGGCATCGCTGTAGGGAAGAAGGATTGAGCATATTCCTCCCCCCGTTCCGGCGCGGGAAGGGGGTAAATCGAACGATGTAGTCGCTCCGTTTCGGATTCAGTCCCGATGCCCTGGTATTTGTGGAGTCACATGATTTCCATAGGTCTGACGGGCGGGCTTGCTGGCCCGTCAGCAATTCAGGCGGCACTGCGGGCCGCCTGGGCGGGGGTATTCGATGACGGTTTTGCGTTGCTTCGCGGGGGCTTCCCTCGCTGCGCTGGGGCTTATGCTGGCGGCCTGTGGCGGTGGCGGGGTGAACTCCACGCCAACGCCAACTCCGGGTGGCGGCGGTTCGCCGACGCCGACGCCCGGCGGCGGAACGCCTACACCGACACCGAGCCAGCCCAATTCCACGCTGCCATCATTCGTCCCTGCGCTTGCGGTTGCGTCATCTTCGCAGACGGCGCCGCCGTCCGGGGGCGGGGTGGTCATCGTAACTCCGGCCCCCACGCCGACGCCATCGGTCAACGACGATTTGCTGTCTCCCCTGGCCAGCGAGCAATTCATGGCCCTGGGCGTGGTGGGAACCGCCGAAATCTCGAAGCTTAACGGTGCAGGCAGCAACGGTTCCTGGACCGAGGGGCTGAGCATCACCTATGATTCCGCCGCGCAGACCTACACGGTCAACGGGATCGCTTTCGGTCCAGCCGATAAGGTCAATGGCGCAAGCAATGGACAATTCACGACCTTCCAGAAGATTGCCGGCAATACGGGCCAGAGCCTCGTCCTTACTGCGCCGGGAACGTCGGGCCAGTTCACATATCGCTATGTCGGGGCAGGCTTCCTGCAGCAGGTCCAGGAATATTCCGACCTTGTCAGGGGCTATCTGAGGGCATTCGTCTACGGCGTCGAAACACCCGAAAGCTCTGTGCCCAGATCGGGGTCTGGCAGCTACAATGTCGACATGCTCGCCGTGATCGCCGCAGATGGTGCCCTGCACGATCTTCACGGCAGTGGCACTCTGGGCGTCAATTTCGCCAGCGGCGCGATCACCACGTCGGGTGCGGCAAAGCAATATGCGCAGTCCGGTGTTTTTGAGACGAGCCGGAACTGGACGGGTAATGCCCAGCTCAGAAGCGATTATAATTTCTTCGAGGGCAGCCTTACCGTTTCCGGAATGGATCGCGCAGAATGGCTCGGCAAGTTCTACGGCCCGTCGGCGCAGGAAGTCGGCTCGGTATTCCAGTCCACGAATGGCGGGCCGACTCTGGCCGGGACGCTGATCGGGCGAACGGCCGGGCAATAGGGGCCGGGCAGGCGGCGCGAAGGTGAGGTTCGCAGCCCTCTTGACGGGCGCGAACATTTGCGGAACAAAAGGGCGTCCGGTGGCCTGCCTTGAAGGTCACTGGACTCTTCGCCCTCCAGCCCCCAGATCGCGCTCATGTCTCTCACCACCATTTCCGTCCGTGGCGCCCGTGAACATAATCTCAAGGGCGTGGATATTGACCTTCCGCGGGACAAGCTGATTGTCATCACCGGGCTTTCCGGCTCGGGGAAAAGCTCGCTCGCCTTCGATACGATCTATGCCGAGGGGCAGCGCCGCTATGTGGAGAGCCTCTCCGCCTATGCGCGCCAGTTCCTCGAGATGATGCAGAAGCCGGATGTGGAACACATCGACGGCCTCAGCCCGGCGATCTCGATCGAACAGAAGACAACCAGTCGCAACCCGCGCTCCACCGTGGCGACGGTGACGGAAATCTACGATTACATGCGCCTGCTCTGGGCGCGGGTGGGCGTGCCCTACAGCCCCGCCACCGGCCTGCCGATCAGTGCGCAGACCGTCAGCCAGATGGTGGACCGGGTGATGGCGCTGCCCGAAGGCACGCGGCTCTATCTGCTCGCCCCGGTGGTGCGCGGGCGCAAGGGCGAATATCGCAAGGAACTGGCCGAATGGCAGAAGGCCGGCTTCACTCGCGTGCGGATCGACGGAGAGATTTACGAGATTGCCGAGGCTCCGGCGCTCGACAAGAAGTACAAGCATGACATCGAAGTGGTGGTCGATCGCCTCGCCGTGCGCGAAGGGATCGAAACGCGCCTTGCCGACAGTTTCGAAACCGCGCTGAAACTGGCCGAAGGGCTGGCCTATGTCGATCTGGCCGATGGCGTGGTGCCGGGGCGCGAGGCGGAGCAGGGCGGGCCGAATGTCACGGGCGGCCAGCTCAAGGGTGCGGGCCTGCCTGCCAATCGCATCGTGTTCAGCGAGAAATTCGCCTGCCCGGTCAGCGGCTTCACTATCGAGGAGATCGAGCCGCGCCTGTTCAGCTTCAACGCGCCGCAGGGCGCCTGCCCGGCCTGTGACGGGCTGGGCGAGAAGCTGTTGTTCGATCCGCAGCTGGTCGTCCCCAATGAGGAACTGAGCCTCAAGAAGGGCGCCGTGGTGCCCTGGGCCAAGAGCAATCCGCCGTCGCCCTATTACATGCAGGTGCTGGCCAGCCTGGCCAAGGCATATGATTTCAGTCTGGAAACGCCGTGGAAAGACCTTGAGCCGGACCAGAAGCTGATCATCCTGCACGGTACGGGCGGCATGCCGGTGGAACTGACCTTCAAGGACGGGCGCAAGGAATATACCGTGCGCAAGGCCTTTGAAGGCGTGATCGGCAATCTCAACCGCCGCATGGGCCAGACCGACAGCGCCTGGATGCGCGAGGAATTGTCCAAGTTCCAGACCGCGCAGCCTTGCGAGACCTGCGGCGGCAAGCGCCTCAACGAGAAGGCTCTGGCCGTGAAGGTCGCCGGCGCGGATATCGCCACACCGGTGCGCCTCTCGGTCAGCGATGCGGTGGAATGGTTCGGCAATCTTCAGCACGAACTGACCGCGCAGCAGAACCAGATCGCCAAGGCCATCCTCAAGGAAATCAACGAGCGGCTGGGCTTCCTCAACAATGTCGGGCTGGATTACCTCAATCTCGACCGGACGAGCGGCACTTTGTCCGGCGGGGAAAGCCAGCGCATCCGCCTCGCCAGCCAGATCGGCAGCGGCCTTTCCGGCGTGCTTTACGTGCTGGACGAGCCAAGCATCGGCTTGCACCAGCGCGATAACGACATGCTGCTGGAAACGCTCAAGCGCCTGCGCGATCTCGGCAATACGGTGATCGTGGTGGAGCATGACGAGGATGCGATCCGCGCGGCGGACCATGTCGTCGATCTTGGCCCCGGCGCGGGCGTGCATGGCGGCGAAGTGGTGGCCGAAGGCACGCTGAAGGATATCCTCAAGAGCAAGCGCAGCCTGACCGCCGCCTATCTCAACGGCACGCGCCAGATCGAAGTGCCGAAACAGCGCCGCAAGGGCAATGGCCACAAGCTGACCGTGCATGGCGCGCGGGCGAACAATCTCAAGAATGTCAGCGCCAGCCTGCCGCTCGGCACTTTCACCTGCATCACCGGCGTATCGGGCAGCGGCAAGTCCAGCTTCACGATCGACACGCTCTATGCCGGGGCCGCCCGCACGCTCAACGGTGCGCGAGTGATCGCGGGCGCGCATGACAAGATCACCGGCTTCGAACATTGCGACAAGGTGATCGAGATCGACCAGTCGCCCATCGGCCGCACGCCGCGAAGCAACCCGGCCACCTATACCGGCGCCTTCACCCAGATCCGCGACTGGTTCGCGGGCCTGCCGGAAGCGCAGGCGCGCGGATACAAGGCAGGGCGCTTCAGCTTCAACGTCAAGGGCGGCCGCTGCGAGGCATGCCAGGGCGACGGCCTGATCAAGATCGAGATGCACTTCCTGCCGGACGTCTACGTCACTTGCGAGGAATGCCACGGCAAGCGTTACAACCGCGAAACGCTGGAAGTGAAGTTCAAGGGCCTTTCCATCGCCGATGTGCTCGACATGACGATTGAGGATGCGGAAGAATTCTTCAAGGCCGTGCCACCGATCCGCGACAAGATGCATATGCTCAACGAAGTGGGGCTGGGCTATGTGAAGGTCGGCCAGCAGGCCACCACGCTTTCGGGCGGGGAGGCGCAGCGGGTGAAGCTGGCCAAGGAACTCAGCCGCCGCTCCACCGGGCAGACGCTCTACATTCTGGACGAGCCGACCACCGGCCTCCATTTCGAGGATGTGCGCAAGCTGCTGGAAGTGCTGCACCGGCTGGTGGAACAGGGCAATTCCGTGGTGGTGATCGAACATAATCTGGACGTCATCAAGACGGCGGACTGGATTCTGGACCTCGGCCCCGAAGGCGGCATCCGCGGCGGCGAGATCGTCGCGCAGGGCACGCCCGAACAGGTCGTGAAGGAACCGCGTTCCTATACGGGCCAATATCTGGCACCGATGCTGGGGAAATGAGCCTCTACCGCCCTGAATTCGAGGCGGCTTTGCGACTGCTTGGCCGCATCAGCAGGGCGATGGACGATTCCGGGTTTCGCCCTCCAATTCTGGTCGGCGGGGCGGCGGTAGAAATCTACACGCGAGGCGCCGTCGCAACCGGGGATTTCGACCTGTGCTGCGGGCGACAGGATGTGCTCGAACGCCTGATGGTGGAGCAGGGCTTCGTCCGCCCTTCCGGCGCAGGCATCGCGACGCGTGGCTGGGTACATCCACAACTGAAGCTCGGCTTCGAATGCGTGTCGGACACTCTGCTCGATGGAATGGCTGACCGCACCATGGTTCAAATCGTCGCGCTGGACGATGGGAGTGAGATCGCAGTTATCGCTCCGGAGGACATTATTGCCGACAGGATGGGGCAATATGCTTCTGGCAGCGCGCCCGATATGCTTGGGCAGGCCCGCGCCCTCTTCGCGATTTGTGAAGGGCTGGACATGCATTATATGGAGCGCAGGATTTCAGAGGAAACCGGTGGCGAATATGGCGTTCAAGACCTTCAGGACGAAGCGTGAACCCGTCTCCCTCGATACGCTCGGGCAGCGTATCGAGCGCCGTCGTGCGCAACTGGGCGAGGTGAAGGTGCCCCGCAATTCCGGCAAGAACCGCACACCTGGCAAGCGGGCGCTGCTCAAGGCGATCGAGGAAGCTGGCGGCAAATGGTGAAAGATGTGGAGGGGCTGACGCAGGGTGTCACGCCGGTCTCCGCAATCGGCTATCCCTTACCTTAATCGGCCGTGCCGTGCCATTTCCCCGAAGAGGTTACGATGATCCAGCCCGCCCGCACTTCCGCGCTTTTCCTGACTGCCGCGCTGCTCGCCTTGCCGGGCTGCATGGCGCAGACCGGGGCCAAGCCGGTGAAGCCCTATCCCGGTGCGGAAGTGGTGGGCCTGTTTGACGGGCGCAGTGCCGTGCCGCTGGGCGATCCCGACGGGGCGGGCAAGTTCGCCGGCTTCGTCGATCTGGATTACGGGCGCCTGTGCTACACCCTGTCGGTCGCGGGCATAGCCACGCCGACGGCCGCCCATATCCACAAGGGCGCGCCGGGCACATCGGGCGACGCCGTGCTGACGCTCGCCACCCCGACCTATATGCAGAACCAGACCTGCACCCCCATCGACGCCGCACTGGCCACCGATCTGATCGCCAATCCGGCGGCCTATTACGTCAATGTCCACAATGCCGAATATCCGGGCGGCGCGATCCGCGCGCAGCTCGAAAAGGGCAAGGGCGGGAAGTAGGCGGAAATCCCCCGGCTCCGGGGAGGGGGCCACGCGAAGTGTAGTGAGGGGCACTGGCCCCACGCGCTCGTCAGGTATTTTGCTCTCAGGCCAGCCTATGCGCGGGCGGCAAGGCCGGAATTTTGCGCGCGCAGAGACGCAGAGGCGCAGAGGGGAGAGCGGCCGGGTTCACGCGAAGCCACGAACCCGCGAAGAAGGCGCGCGCGCCGATGCCTGACCTCACTCGTCACCCCGGACTTGTTCCGGGGTCCAGCTGTGTCAGGCTTCGAGGGAGTTTCTGTCCCTGCGTCATCGCGGGGCGGGCTCCGCCCGTTCATCAGCGTGCTTGATTCTCAGCCCGGCGCGATTGGCGATAACGTAGAGCGCGCCGAAGAAGATCAGTATATCTGCAATCGAATAGGCAAGGTCCAGCGCGAAGAAGGCGCGCAACGCCCACGTGGAATACGCCCAGTCTGCATGTTCAATTGCGTCCTTCAGCAAGCCGAGAAGAGACAGCGGCAGCAAAGAAACGATCACAAAACCGACCGCCCAGATCAGGTTCGGGGCGACGGCTCGGCACGAAGCAAGCGGAGGAATTACGGTTCGACCGCTTGATGCGGAAACCGCCCATAGGGCGAGCATTATCATCACGATACTGCCCAGGACGGCCAGCGACAGTTCCACCATTGTCCCTGCGAAATACAAGGCGAGGTGCAAGAAGACGTAGAACACCGCGAAGGGCGCAAATGTCTTTATTGAACTTGGGTCCAGCCTCGTCGCGCCCTGTGCGTCGCGGTTCAGGGCCAGAAATCTGATCAGCACGTAAAAGACTGAAACTTGGAGGACAAGCGCCGCTGTGCGCCAGATGTATGGCGCAAGTCCGTCGCGCCAGAATGCCCAGTCCTGAGAAGATGGAATTATCTGCAATCCGAAGTAGATCAGATCGGGAAGCGCCAAAAGAACCACGCTCCACCAAAACCTTCTGACGAAGGCTCCCAGTTCCCAATAGAGAAATATCAGGCCGTCCCAGAACGCCATTTGTATCCCGCAAATTCCTGTAACCTTTGCTGAATGTCATGGCTTCGATGGTCCGGCAATGGTGTGCCGATAGACTGGATTGCGGAATTACTGATGGGATCCCGCAAGCACCGTCGTTTGCACGCGACCAAGCGGGACCCCGGAACGGGTCCGGGGTGACGAATGGGTGAGGTGGGGCGCGCTTCTGTGCGCGTCCTCCGTGGCTCTGACGGGGAAGGCGCGGCCTATTTCCAACTTTCCTACAGGCCCCGGTCTGTATAACTGAATTGGTTCCTTCGAAATGACGAGGTGAACCATGTCAGCACTTTCGCACAGCAATATCTCCACGTCCTCCACCGCGCCGCAGGGGGAGGCAGCCATGCGTCTGCCGCCGCCGGAGGAAGTGAGCTTCTTCATGGACGTGGCCTTCTGGGAAGATGCCGAAGGCAAGCGGCAGCGGGCCTATGAGGCCGACTATCGCGCGCGCTGGGCGGCTCAGCAGGCGCGGGAGGCGCGGGAGGAACAGGCCCGGCTGGATGCAGAGGCTGCCTCGTCAACGCCCGAACCTCACCCGCACAAGGTCCATCCAGCCGGTCGGGGCTGGATCGACCTTGTGCGGGTGAGGTTCGGGCGTTGACNGGCCGGATGCGGCCCAATCTGCCTTTGCGGGATTGGCGGAAGTGGTGGCTGGGGCGGGGGCCGGAGGCGCAATCCACACTGCCTTCACGCCTGAGCGCCGGATGCGTTTCTGCGACCGGCTGGCCTCCTGCGGCAATGTGCGGCTGGCCTGCGCGACGAGCGGCATTTCCGCCATGACGGCCTATCGCGCGCGGCGGCGCGATCCGCTGTTCGCGCAGGTATGGGACCGGGCGCTTGCACTGGCGCGCGATCATGCCGAAGCGGTGCTGGCCGACCGCGCGCTGGAGGGCATTGCCGAGCCGGTGTTCCATGGCGGCGAATTGGTGGGCCACAGGCAGCGCTATGACGGCAAGCTGCTGCTGGCCCATCTCGCCCGGCTGGACCGGCGCTGCGAGGCGCTGGATGCGCGGGGCGGGCATGGCGCGTCGGGCGATGTGGAGGCCTTCGACCTGCTGCTGGCCCGGCTGGGTGGGCTGGAAGAGGGCGAAACGGCGCTGCCTTCGCGCGGTGAGCATGTGGCGCAGGCGGAAGCCGAGGCCAGGCGCGCGGCGCTGGAAGTGGCTTTTCCCGACGATCCCTGGACCGAGGATTTCGAACCCTATGGGGATGGCGACGAGGACGGGGATGAGGACGAGGACGAGGACGAGGATGGGGACGGGGAAAGCGAGGGAGAGCATGCGGCGGACTGGGATGGCACTGGCGCCGATCCGATCCTTGTCGCCGCGCAGGAAGCGCGCGCCCGCGCCGGGGCCGAATGGGACGAGGCCCATGCGGCTCTCTGCACGCGGATCGATGCGCTCTGCCGCGCACAGGACGATATTCTGGACAGGGTGGCCGAGGAAGTGGATGCCCTGCCGCCGAAGCAACCTTACGAGGTCAAGAGCCGGGCAGGTTTCGCTGAGCCGCGCGAGGGCGAGGCGAGGCAAGGGGATTGTGTAACAGGTGTAACAGGCCAGCCGCGCGGGCCGTTCGCTGCAAAGATGGAGGCGTTTACTCGCCCAGCAGCGCGATGCTGACCTGGCCGCTGCCGGGGCCGATCAGGCCCAGTTCGCGGGCGGCGGCCTGGCTGACGTCGATCATGCGCTTGTGCGTATAGGGGCCGCGATCGTTGATGCGGACCACCACGTTCTGGCCGGTCTTGGTGTTGGTCACGCGCACCAGGCTGCCGAAGGGCAGGGTGGGGTGGGCGGCCGTGAGTTCGGCGGGATCGAACTTTTCGCCGCTGGCGGTGCGGCGGCCCTTGAATTCCTTGCCATACCAGCTGGCAAGGCCGGAACCGAGCAGCTCGCCTTCGGCCTGTTCGGTAATGGCTTCGACGGCGGCGGGCTTGGGGGCAGTGTCCAGCGGGGCGAAAGCGGTGTCGAACGCGCTGATCTGCACGCCAGCGGGCACCAGAACCGGCGCGACGCCGGTTTCGGCATGGGCCGGCGCACTGGCGCCAAGGCCTGCAAACAGCATCGCCGCGGCGATCCCGGAAACGAGCCGCCGGGAGGGCTGGGCGAAAATGGTCGAACCGCTTTTCATCGGGGGCAGCGCATACAGCATCTGGTGGAGGAGGGAATTAACGCCCCACAACCTGTCGCTGACGATGAACGGTTCACCGACTCATCGGCGGAATCTGCGGTGAGTGGAGGCGGTTTTCCACCGGGCGCGGAGGCGGTGTGGGCTGATTTTCGGGGCGAATCGGGTGGCGGAAGGAGGATTCGGTGGTGATGGGACGTTCGAGATTACTCGTCATTGCGAGGGACCGGAGGTCCCGCGGCAATCCAGGATACGCTACGCCTCGCCATGGATTGCCGCGCGGCTTCGCCGCTCGCAATGACGATGGGGGTGGAGGCGAGGGAGGAAGAGAACGAGAGCGCCCAAATGCAAATGAGGGCGGCATCGCTGCCACCCTCACTGCACCGGCTGCGTTTACCGGCGTTTGGCGACCCCCGAGAGGGCGCTGTGTCGCCCGGCGCTCGCGCCGGCATCCGGTCCCGTCAGGCGGGGGATGGAGCCCGAAGGCACTCTCACTCCCGCCCGGCGGTTCCGCGGCTTTCCTGTCCGTTGGGGGCCCTGCGTTTCACCTGGGCCTGCCTAGCCGAAGCCGTGCATTCCCATCCATGCCGAGCCGGACTTTCCGGCCAACCGATGGTCTGCCCCTCACATTCCTTTCACCGGCCACGCGCCTGTCCGAAGATTTGCATCCCAGGACTGTCGCGATCATGCCTGCTTCCGAATTGCGCGGTTGTGGCCATCGCCTCGAGAAGCGTCTTCCTTGCCTTCCACCCCGTCCGGCCTTGCGGCTTTCTGCGGTTTCGGTCCGGATTTCCCGTCTCGATGATTGGAAGGTGCGCCCAAGGAGTGAGTCGTTCAAGGCGCGCAAGGCCGACTTATCCACTTTCGCCAGAATTGGCGGTGGATAAGTGTGGATAACTTGGGAATCTGTGTTGCGGCTGCGAGAAATCCCTGCTGTAGGGCGCGATTTTGTTGCGTTGCCGCAAGAATCGCGCCCCGCAGGGCGGCAATCAGCCCCGGTCGCGCTGGGCCAGCAGGCGCAGGCGCAGGGCGTTGAGCTTGATGAAGCCCGCCGCATCCTTCTGATCGTAAGCGCCGGCATCGTCCTCGAAAGTGACGTGGCGTTCGGAATAGAGGCTGTTGGGGCTCTTGCGGCCCACCACATTGGCGCTGCCCTTGTAGAGCTTGAGGCGCACGGTGCCGGAAACCTTTTCCTGGCTGTGGTCGATCGCCGCCTGCAGCATCTCGCGCTCGGGGCTGAACCAGAAGCCGTTATAGATCAGCTCGGCATATTTCGGCATCAGCTCGTCCTTGAGGTGAGCCGCGCCGCGATCCAGCGTGATCTGTTCGATGCCGCGATGGGCGCGGGCATAGATCTCGCCGCCCGGGGTTTCATACATGCCGCGGCTTTTCATGCCGACGAAGCGGTTTTCCACCAGATCGAGGCGGCCGATGCCATGCTTGCGGCCCAGATCGTTGAGCGCGGCGAGCAGCGTGGCCGGGCTCATCGCTTCGCCGTTCAGGGCAACGCCGTCGCCCTTCTCGAAGTCGATGGTGATATATTCCGGGCTATCCGGCGCATCTTCCGGGTTCACGGTGCGCGAATAGACGTAATCCGGGGTTTCTTCCCACGGATCTTCCAGCACCTTGCCCTCGGAAGAGGTGTGCAGCAGATTGGCATCAGTGGAGAAGGGGCTTTCGCCGCGCTTGTCCTTCGGCACGGGGATCTGGTGTTCCTCGGCCCAGGCGATCAGCGCGGTGCGGCTGGTCAGATCCCATTCGCGCCACGGGGCGATGACCTTGATGTTCGGCTCCAGCGCATAGGCCGACAGCTCGAAGCGCACCTGATCGTTGCCCTTGCCGGTGGCGCCATGGGCCACGGCATCGGCGCCGGTTTCCCGCGCGATCTCGATCAGGCGCTTGGAAATCAGCGGGCGGGCAATGGAAGTGCCCAGCAGATAGTCGCCTTCATAGCGGGCATTGGCGCGCATCATCGGGAAGACGAAATCGCGCACGAATTCCTCGCGCAGATCGTCGATATAGATGTGGTGATCGGGCACGCCCATCAGCTTGGCCTTGGCGCGGGCAGGCTCCAGCTCTTCGCCCTGGCCGAGATCGGCAGTGAAGGTCACTACCTCGCAATTATAGGTCACCTGCAGCCATTTGAGGATCACGCTGGTGTCGAGACCACCGGAATAGGCGAGGACGACACGCTTGATATCGGACATGGGCGGCTCCGGATAAGAGACTATGGAATCGCCCGGCGCTCTATGCGCCATCGCGCCCCGGTGCAAGGCGGGCGAGCAGGCGGGGCCAATGGAAACCCAGCGCAAGGGCGCGGAAGACATAGCCGGCCAGCAGGGCGAGCCAGATGCCGGTGGCTCCCATTGGGCGCAGCAACAGGTCCGTGGCGATATAGGCGGCCGTGGCAAAGATCGCCGCATTGCGCAGGGCGCGCCCTTCGGTGGCGCCGATGAACACGCCGTCCAGCAGCCATGAGGCGAGGCCTGCCAGCGGTACCAGTGCTACCAGCCACAGCAGCGGCGCGGCGGCTTCGCGCACGGCTTCGCTGGTGGTGAGCAGGGCGATCAGCGGCTGCCCCGCCAGCAGGATCAGCGCGGTAAAGGCAAGGGCCGCCCACAGGCACCATTCCGCCACCAGCCTGACGGTGCGCAGGAAGTCGGCGCGGGAACGGGCGCCGATGGCGCTGCCCACCCGTTCTTCCGCCGTGAAGCAGAACCCGTCGAGTACGAAGGCAGTGACGGAGACGAACTGCATCAGCACCTGCTGTGCGGCCAGTGCTTCCTCACCCAACCGCGCCCCGGCATTCGTGAACCAGGTGAACAGGCCCAGCAGGGCAATGGTGCGGATCATCAGGTCGCGATTGACGGCAAACAGCATTCCGAGCGCTGCCCGGTCAAGGATCGTGTCTCGGTGAGGGGGCTTGCTCCATACGCTGCGGGTCAGCCACAGGCCCATCGCCAGTGCGGTCCATTCGGCGATGGCCGTGCCATAGCCGATGCCGCGCACGCCCATGTCGAAACCCCAGACGAGCGTGATGTCGGCGGCCATGTTCACGCCGTTCATCACCAGTTGCAGCGCCAGCGCCGCGCGGGTCTGGCGCATGCCCAGCAGCCAGCCATTGATGGAATAGAAGGCCAGCAGCGCCGGGGCGCCCCACAGGCGGGCGTGGATGAAGGCAGCGGCCTCCCGGTCGAGCGCTTCGCCGCTGGCCATCAGAGCGAGGGTACCGGGCACGATCAGCCATTGCAGCGCGAACAGGCCGATGCCCAGCGAGCCGCCCAGCAGCACGCCGCGGGCCAGCAGGGCGTTTACCTCGCCGTCATTCCCGCCGCCGCGTGCCTGCGCGACGAGGCCGGTAATGCCCATGCGCAGGAAGCCGAAGGCCCAGACGAGGAAATTGACGATGGCCACGCCCAGTGCCACCGCCGCCAGTGCCGTGGCATCGCCGGTACGCCCGATGACGGCAGTGTCGACCAGCCCGACCAGCGGGATCGTCGCCTGTGCCAGCATGATCGGCCAGGCCTGCGCGAAGATGGCGCGGCGGGTGAGGGGCGAAGCCATGGGCGCCCATTGCATGAGGCCCATGGTGTGACAAGCGGGCTGGGGCCCGCCTTACTCTGCCGCTTCCGCCTGCCGGGCGAGGTGCCATTCGGGCGCTTCGTCGGCGGCCATCAGGCGGGCGGCTTCCTGCGCGATGTAATCCCGCGTCATCGGCAAAGCCTCGCGGTTCTTCACCGACTGAAGGTGGAAATTGACCATGCCGCCGGCGATGAAGCTCTGTTCCGCCCCGGCGAGATAGAACTGCCACATGCGGAACAGCCGCTCGTCATAAAGCTCGACGATCTCGCGTTCATGCTGGCAGGCGCGGCGATACCATTCGGCCAGCGTATGGGCATAGTGATAGCGCAGCACTTCCACGTCGCCCACTTCCCAGCCGGTGCGTTCCATGGCGAAGACCAGTTCGCTCATCGCGGGGATATAGCCGCCGGGGAAGATGTATTTGCGGGTCCATTTGTCGGTCGTTCCGCGTCCGCGCGCCCGGCCGATCGTGTGGGTCAGCATCACGCCATCGTCGGCGAGCAACTCGTTCGTCTTGGCGAAATATTCGCCATAATGCAGCGCGCCGACATGTTCGATCATGCCCACGCTGGTGATCCGGTCGAACTTGTCCTGCACGTCGCGATAATCGCGCAGTTCGAAGCGGACCTTGTCCGCCACGCCTGCCGCCTCGGCCCGTTCATTGGCGAACTTCACCTGATCGGGGGCGAGGCTGACGCCCAGTACTTCGCAGCCATAGTGCCGGTTGAGATAAAGCGCGAGGCCGCCCCAGCCGCAGCCGATGTCCAGAATGCGCATGCCTGCGCCCTGACCGGGCCGGATGTGCAGCTTGGCCGCGATCAGCGCCAGCTTGTCCAGTTGCGCGCGTTCCAGCGAGTTCGCCGGATCGCGATAATAGGCCATGGTGTAGAACCGGCCTTCATCGAGGAACAATTCGTAGAACCGCCGCGTCAGATCGTAGTGGTGAACCACGTTCTTGCTCGCCTTGGTGCGCAGATTGATCCCGTCGAGCTTGGCGGCCACGAAATCGAGGCTCTTGCGGAAGGGATTCGGCGGCTTGAGGCCCTTGCGCCCGGCATTGCGCATCACCAGCAGGATCATGTCGCGAATGTCATGCGGCGGGTCCACCACAAGGCGGCCGTCCATATAGCATTCGCCCGCGCCGAGATCGGGGTGGCGGGCGATATGCATCGCGGCGCCCTTGTCGGTCAGCCGGATGGAGATCGGCTCTTCAGCCCGGTCTCCGAAATCATAGGTGCGGCCATCGTAATCGGTGATTACCAGCCGTCCTTGCCGGATGACTTGCCGCAAAATCTTCTCGAGCAGCCACATGGGCCTTCTCCCCTAGCCAGTTAAGGCCCCCGCCGCCGGACTTTGAACAGGGCGGCAAGTCCCTGTCAATCGGCTGGCGTCTGTCAAATCAGATACCGGCATACCATTGGTAACCGGTGCGATCTTCCCAATAGCCGCCCTTGCCGGAACCGATCTCGTCCAGGCTGGCGACTGCTTCGATCCCCCTGAGATATTTGGCGTGTTTGTAGCCCAATTGCCGCTCGATCCGCATGCGCAGCGGGGCACCGTTCTTCACCGGCAGCGGTTCGCCATTGAGGCTGTGGGCGATGATCGTCTGCGGGTGGAAGGCATCGATCAGATCCACGCTTTCATAATAGGCACTGCCGTTCAGCATGTCGGCGCAGTGGAACACGATGAAGCGCGCTTCCGGCCGGAGGCCGGCCTTTTCAAGGATATGCGCCAGTTGCGGCCCGGTCCACTGGCCGATGGCGCTCCACCCCTCCACGCAATCGTGGCGAGTGATCTGGGTGCGCTGGGGCAGGGCCTTCACATCTTCCAGAGTGAGCGAGAGCGGCGTGGCGACAAGCCCGGTCACATCCAGCCGCCAATCGGCAAAGCCCGCTGCGACATGGGCCTTGTAGGCCTCGTCGTCGGGATCGGTCGTGCCATTGCCGCGGAAGACGGGCGAAATATCGTCCAGCTGGAACTCCGGGGCCAGCGCCTTGCGGCGGCCCAGCAGTTCATGCAGGCCCTTGTTCCAGTTTTCCACCGAGGAAAGCAGGGAGGAAACCGGCCCGCTTTCCGCCAGTTTGGAACAGCCCGTGGCGAAAAAGGCCATGGCGCCTGCGAGGACGGAGCGGCGCTTCATGGCCTATCCTCCTTCACTCGCCCGCCGGTGATCATGTCGCGGATCTGGCCGATGGGGCCGGAAAGCAGCACCAGCACCACATGCAGCAGCAGGAAACCCACCAGCGTCCATGCACAAAGGAAGTGGATCGAGCGCGCGCTCTGGCGGCCGAAGAAGATGTCCAGCAGCCAGGGCCAGTTGGCATCCATGCCCGGGCTCATGGCAAGGCCGGTGAAGATCATCAGCGGCAGCAGGATGAAGATCACCACGCCGTAGCTCAGCTTCTGGAGGAAATTGAACTTCGTGCCGTGATGTTCGAAATCCAGCCTCAGATGCTTGACGATATCCTCGCGGATCGCGGGCCAGCGCCATTCGGAAAGGCGGGTTACCAGATCGCGCACGAAATGCCGGTTCACCAGCGAAGCGAGCATGAACAGCAGCAGCCCGAAGGCGAAAGGCCATGCGAACAGCAGGTGCCAAAGGCGCGCTTCGGCAAGGCTGTAATAGCCGGGAATGGTGATCCAGTTGGGGAAGCGGATCAGATGCAGCCATGCCTCCGAGCGCTCGAAGCCCCAGGCGCCCCAATAGAGGCGGGGGTGGGCGTTGGAGATGCCAAGGCCCGACATGAACAATACCACCAGGCACACGGCATTCAGCCAGTGCCACAGGCGCGTTGTCAGGGCGTGTTTCCTCTTCGGGGCGGGCTTCTTCAAGGCCGGTCCTCCTCGCGGGCTAGATAGAGCACATCGCGAGGCTGGGAAAGCAGATGCTGGCCGGAATCGACGAACAGGGTGGTGCCGCTTTCCAGCCAGCCCTGTGCGAGGAAATAGGCCGCATCGGCCACTTCCTTCGCGCTGGTCAGGCGATTCAGCAGGTTGAGGCGGCCCGATACTTCGAATTCCTGCGGCGTCTGGTCATGGCTGGGCAGGATCGCGCCGGGGGCAAGGCCATAAATCCGGTCGCGCCGGCGCCGGTCGGCCATTGCCAGCATGGGAATGGTGGCGGCCAGCGCGTGCTTGCTCATGGTGTAGGAGAAGAAATCCGGGTTCGGATTGGCCAGCTTCTGATCGGTGATGTCGATCACCTTGCGCCCGGCGGGGCTGCGCGCATTGGCGAGGAAGGCCTGCGACATGCGCACCGGCGATACGGCATTGATGCGCATGGAAAGGCGGCTGGTTTCAGGGTCCAGCCCGGTTGCTTCGTCCGGCACGAAGATCGAGGCGGAATTGACCAGCACCCGCCAGTCCGGCAGCCGGGCGGCGAGGCTTTCGATCATGGCGATGGCCGCTTCGCTGTCGATCAGATCGCACACCACCACTTCGGCCGAGGGCAGGGCGGCGGCCAGCACATCGGCCTCGCCGCGAGAGCGATTGCAGTGGATCACCACATGCCAGCCATCGCTGGCGAACCGCCGCACGATCGCCGCGCCGATCCGTTTCGCACCGCCGGTTACAAGGACAGCGGGCCGGGTCATGCGCGGCCAGTCATGCGGGGAGGGGGGTGTTACACGTGTTACACCCTCCTATGGGTTGGATTCCGAGGGGGTGGGTCGGGTGAAATTCCCTGCCTTTTCGGGCGTTTGGGTGTGACCTTTGGCGGTGGTAAATGGGGCGCTTCATCCAGGGCAATGGACCATATTTCGGCCGTGTAGGAAAGGCGTGATTGGGGGAAATGCGCCCACAATATTTCGTCATTCCCGCGCACGCGGGAACCCAGTTCAACGGCTGCTGCTGGGTTGCCGCTTTCGCGCGAATGACGAAGGTTGGTTTAGCAGTCCCCCACCCGATTGGCGTGGCCTTCGATGAACAACCGCCCGCGGCCGCCCAAGCCATCCGTTTCGAGGATTATATCGCCGGAAAAGTTGTATGAAGTAGAACCCCTCGTGATCCCAAGAGTGGAATCCGCGATGGAGCCATGGCAGCTCAGATTGACCGAGGACCCATTGGGCGCCGAACCGGTGCAGCCGCCGGTTCCGCTAATCTGCTGGGCGATGATGCGGCCGAGATTGTAGTCCTTCTTGGTCTGGTCGATGCAGAATGTTCCGCTGTCGTTAAAGGTTCTGGCGCGCGTCGAGAAGGAATACAGCCCCGGCGCCAGCCCGCTGGCGGTCTGGACCGCGCTCGTGCCGCCGCCTGCAACTGTTCCGGCCGGGCCATAGGCGGCGTCGGCCAGCCTGGCATACATGCGGATCTGGGCCTGGATATTGGCTGCGGTCACACCCCCGCCCAGGCTGACATAATGGACCGGCGCGATCGTCTTCTGTCTCTGGAAGGTTTCGGAATTGGCGTGGACGCGGACGAAGGACTGGGATTCGTTCAGGCTGCGCGCATAGGCGGCGACATCCGCCACGCCCACGGCGGCGGGGTTGAAAGGCTCGATCAGGAAGGCGGTGCAATACCATTCGCCATCCTCTTTCGTGCATTCGGTGCTGTTGAGGCGAAATTGCAGGCGCCGCCCGTCGGGCGCCTCGATCACCGCCCAGGGGCTCACACTGTCGGGGTGATAGGAATCGACCCAGACATAACCCATATCCTCGACCAGCTTGCGCAACTGCGCCGTATCGAATTCCCCGATCAGGTCGGGCCCCGGTGCCGCGCCCAGCAGCAGCAGGGAGGCGAGGGCGGGCAGCAAGCGGATAGGCTTGGTCATCGCGGTCATTGCGCGCTCCTCAATTCGCGGCCAGCATCTTGGCCAGATCGGCCACATCGCCATTCATTTGATGAATGTTGACCGCCAGCGCCACGATGGTCATCCCGCCTTCCAGCAGCACCAACCGCTTCAGCGCCACCCAATCGTCCTTCATCACCACCGCCACACCCACGCGTTCCTCGGTGTTGAACTGGTCGACCACCTGCTGGACCCCGGGCTTGCCGCTGCTCTTGACAGTGGCCATGATGTTGACTGCCTCGCACAGCCGGGCGCCGCCATGCGCGGGGGGCGGGTTGCATTCCGCGCCGCCCAACACGATGGGCACTCCGCTGCCCGCCTCCACCACCAGCACTTCGCCGGCAGCGTTCGGCTGTGATGCGGTAACGGTCCAGCCCATCTGGCCTGCCACCCAGCGGATCGGTTCGGGATCGTAATGGTCGATGATTTCATCGCCCCGGTCGGTCTGCGCCCGCGCCTCTGCCGGGGCCAGCCACAGGGCGGATGCGAGGAGTACAGCGAGAAGCAGCACGGGGCTTGGCGTGTGGGTTCTTAACATGACGCAATGGACCATATTTCGGCCATGTGGGAAAGGCGAGATCAGGCGCAGTACACTCACCACAATCGTCATTCCCGCGAATGGGGAGTATCACCCAACCTTGGCCGCAGCCCTTGTCCGCCATTCGGGCGAAAGCGCATCCAGTTCGGCAAGTTCCGCCAGTTCGCCGAGATCCGCGCCCTTGTGGAACATCAGGGCGAACACCCGCTCGACGCTCCAGCCCTTGTGGCCGGGTGTCTCCAGCACGAAGCTGTCGCCCGCGGCCACCGTGCCCGGTTCAAGCACGCGGTAGTACCAGCCGCAGCGGCCGCTTTTCAGCACGCTGGCGGTGATGCCCTTGCGCTCGAACTTGTGGTCGATCTTCCAGCAGGGCTGGCGGCCCTGGCTGACTTCCACCAGTGCGCTGCCCAGGCGATAGCGGTCACCGATCAGCACGGTGCTTTCAGTCAGGCCGAGAGTGGAGACATTCTCGCCAAAGGCGCCCGGCGCGGCGAGCAGCGGATGGCCGTCCAGTTCTTCGCGCCAGCCTTCGTAATGGTCCAGCGGATAGTGGTGCACTGCCATATGCGTGCCGCCGTGATGCACCCGGTCTGCCTGTTCGTCCCCCGCCAGACCCATCGGGCCGACCGCAACGGGGCCGGGGGCGGGCTGTTTGGCGATGGCGCTCTTTTCCTCGCCGCGAAAAGGCACGGGTTTGCCGGTGAGGATGGCTTCGATCCGGTATGCCACGCGCTGTCTCCCGCAAAAAATCCCTGCCGCTTTCGCGCGTTTCTTGCGCCAGATCAATTCGCTCCGAAAGCTACTCGCTAGATTGATGAAATATCAATGAACCTGGAGAGTTGCCTTGGCTCACTATCCCGACACACCCGGCTTCACCGGCGTGCTCCGCCCCATCCGCCTTGAGGGCGATATTCTCGACGTGGAGATCGAGGGCGAGATTCCTTCCCAGCTCAACGGCACTTTCCACCGCGTCCATCCCGATGCGCAATTTCCGCCCAAGTTCGAGAACGATCAGTTCTTCAATGGCGATGGCATGGTCAGCATGTTCCATTTCCATGACGGCAAGGTGGATTTCAAGCAGCGCTATGCCCAGACCGACAAGTGGAAGGCAGAGCGTGAGGCAGGGCGGAGCCTGTTCGGTGCCTATCGCAACCCGCTGACCGACGAGGACAGCGTGCAGGGCATGATCCGCGGCACGGCCAACACCAATGTGATGGTCCATGCGGGCAAGCTCTATGCGATGAAGGAAGACAGCCCCTGCCTGATCATGGACCCGCTGACGCTGGAGACCGAGGGTTACACCGATTTCGGCGGCAAGATCAAAAACCAGACCTTTTCCGCCCATGCCAAGATCGATCCGGTGACGGGCAATTTCTGCAATTTCGGCTATGCGGCCACCGGCCTGTTCACCACCGATTGCAGCTATTTCGAGATCGATCCCGAAGGCAATGTGCTGTTCGAGACCTTCTTCACCGTGCCCTATTACTGCATGATGCACGATTACGGCCTGACAGAAGATTACGCGATCTTCCACATCGTGCCCTCCACCGGCAATTGGGACCGGCTGAAGGCAGGCAAACCGCATTTCGGCTTCGACAAGACGCTGCCTGTCTATCTGGGCATCCTGCCGCGCGGCAGCGGGGTGACGAACAAGGACATGCGCTGGTTCAAGGCGCCCAAGACGATCTTCGCCAGCCATGTGATGAACGCCTTCCAGAACGGCACGAAGATCCACTTCGACGTGCCGCAGGCCGAAGGGAACAGCTTCCCCTTCTTCCCCGACATTCATGACGACAGCTTCGATCCGGTGGCGGCGCTGCCCTATCTGCACCGCTGGACGGTGGACATGGGATCGAATGGCGAGGAGTTCGAATCCGTCGAGAAGCTGACCGACTGGATCGACGAATTCCCCCGGATCGACGAACGCTATGTCGGCCAGCCCTATCGCCATGGCTGGGGGCTGGTGATGGACCCGGAAATGCCGATGGAATTCCTGCGCGGGCGGGCCTCGGGCTTCAAGATGAACAAGATCGGCCACTGGGACCATGCCACCGGCAAGCAGGATTTCTGGTGGGCCGGGCCGCAGTCCATCGTGCAGGAACCCTGCTTCGTGCCGCGCCACAAGGATAGCGCGGAAGGCGATGGCTACATCATTGCCTTGGTGGACAATCTGATCACCAATTACAGCGATCTGGTGGTGCTGGATGCGCTGCACATGAGCGAGGGCCCGATTGGCCGGGCCAAACTGCCGATCCGGATCCGTTCCGGCCTGCATGGCAATTGGGCGGATGGATCGAAACTGCCGAACTGACGAAATTCCGAGTGGGGCAGGGAAGGCCGCGTTTCCGATAAGGGAGCGCGGCCTTCTTCTTTTTCCCTCGGCAAACCCCCGCTCAGCCTGAGCCTGTCGAAGGCCACGCGCCAACGGCCACCCAGCAGGGGTGCCTGGCTGACGGTTTCCCGTGGCCTTCGACAAGCTCAGGCTGAGCGGGGGAGGTCGGTGAGCGCGGCCCTTACGCCGCTACAGCCTCCCGACCGATGGCCAGCTTGCCCAGCACGGTCGCCTTGCTCAGGTCCAGCCCATAGAGCTTGGCCGCATTGCCGCCGACGATCTTGCGCACGTCTTCCGGGTTCATGTGGCCCATCGTCCTGGCGATGGTGGACTGGCTGTTCGGCCAGATCGAATCCGGGTGAGGATAGTCGCTGGCCCACAGGAGATTGTTCGGCCCCCAGAATTCGAGCAGCCGCATGGCTGTGGGGCTCTGCTGGAAGGTGCCGTAGACCTGCCGCTGGAACACTTCGGAAGGCTTCATCTTGTGCGGGATGCCGCCCTTGTCGTCCCAGTAATCGGCGCATTCCCACAGGCGATAATGGCGATAGTCCAATTCCTCGACCACCCAGGGAACCCAGCCCACGCCGCTTTCGGCGATCACGATCTTCAGGCCCGGATGGCGTTCCAGAATGCCCCAGGCGAACAAATCCACGAAGGGATCGAGGAACTGGTCGATGAACATCTTGGCGTGAAGGAAGGTCGCGCCCGGGCTGCCCTTGTATTTGTCGAACGCCTTGGTGGCGGAAGGGAACACGGTGACGTGGAACGACAGGACGATGCCGGTTTCTTCCAGCAGCGCGAAAAGCGGTTCCCAGCGCGGATCTTCAAGGCGCGGTTCGGCCACGGCGATCTGCAGATTGGCCTGCTTCACGCCGCCGCGCTTGGCGAGGCGCTTCAACTCGTCAATCGCCGGTTCGGGATGCGGGGGCAGCATGGCCACGCCGATCAGCCGGTCTGGCGCGGCGGAGCAGAAATCTTCGTAGAGCCAGTCATTGAAGGAGGAATAGCAGGCGCGCATCAGCGCCTCGTCATCGGTCTTGATCGAAGTGACCGGGCCGAACACCAGATGGCCCCACACGCCGTCGCGGTCCATGTCTTCCAGCCGCAGCTTGGGATGGCCGGCGCGCAGCTGCGTCGTGTCTTCCACGCCGCCGCGATCATAGGCTGTCTTGATCGGCTTGGGGCCGGGGCCGAAATTGAACGGCTTGCCCGACCACATGCCCCAGCTCTGGCCGTCGCACACCCAGTGGCAACCGCGCTCGTTCTCTTCGATATGCGGCGCACGTTCGCCCCAGCTGGAGGCCATGCGGCGGGTCCACACATCGGCGGGCAGCATGTTGAGGTCGAGATGATCGTCGCAGGAAACCAGCGGCGTTTCGATCATGGGGGTCTCTCCGAAAATTATTGCTTAGCTTGCTCTCGACATGGCAGGCATGGTCGCGACGCGCAATGGCAATAACACGAAAAGGCAAAGGGCCGCGCAGCTATTTCACCACGCAGCCCTTCGTTGTTTCAGCTTGTGGAAGGCTGTGCCTTAGCGGCAGCGAGCCTCGCCACGGTCGATCTCGCGGCCCAGCAGACCGCCGATGGCGGCGCCCAGAATGGTGCCGACGGCACGATCGCCCTCGGTATCCACCGCGCGGCCGACCAGAGCGCCACCTGCGGCACCGATGATCAGGCCGGTCGTGCCATTATCGCGCTTGCAGTAATAGCGGCCATCGTTCCCGCGCCAGATGCGATCGTTGCGGGAAACGCGGCGCGGTTCGCGATAGCGGCCTTTGCTGTCGTAGATGTCGTGGCCGTGCTTGTCGCGATAGCCGTAGGCCGGGGCGTGACGCGGCGGGTCGGCAGCGGCGGGAACGGCGGGGAGAACCAGGCCGGCGGCCGCAATGGCCATCATAAACTTCTTCATGGCTCGATCCTTTCCTTGCTCGATCAAATCCAATGACCACGGTTTCGTTCAGACTGGCAAAACCTTAGCTGAACAAACCGTTGGATTTGCCGACAGGAGCCGAGCCGTGGATTTTGAGCGGCAGGTGGAGGCGGAACGCTATTTCCGAGCCGTTACTGAGTGCCAGATGGTGGGCGTGCCGCCGAAGCTGCCGCCCTGCGTGGTGACGAATCCCAGTTCCGCCCAATCGGCCGCCGTACGATAGGCTGCTTCAAGATCGGCCACGGATAGGTAGCTGTAATACCTTCCGAAATCGTCTCGGTGCCCGCCATCGCCGCCCTTGTAATTGGCATAAAAGGGCGCGCCGGGCTTCAGGGCGCGGTGAATACGGGCGAGGATGCCGGGCAGATCGGCCAGCGGGACGTGGAGCAGCGAGGCATGGCACCATGCTGCGTCATACTCGCCTTCGGCCTCCAGTTCCTCATACAGCATCACCGGCACGGGCCGGCCGATCCGCTCGCTGGCGAGCTCAGCCATTTCGGGCACGCCGTCACTGGTATCAACGTCGAAGCCGCGCTCGATCATGCGCTGCGCATCGCGCCCGTCACCGCAGCCCAGCTCAAGGATACGCGCGCCGGGGGCGAGGCCATCGAGAAAAGCATCGAGTTCGGGGCGAAGCTCGCGGGGCAGGGCGGCTGCCCATTCGCGCGAACGCGTGCGGTAGAATTCGGCGGTCTGCGGGTCCATGGTGAGGGTCTAGGTGATCGGCCCCGTCATTGCGAGTGGCTGTTCTGAAGAAAGGCGTTTCCCGGTGAGTGACCCCATCCTGCTCGATCTCGTCGATGTTTTCGGCTCCGCCCCGCTCAAGGGCAATCCGTTGGCGGTGGTGCGCGGGGCGGATGGCTGGAGCGGGGAACAGATGTTGCGGCTGACCCAGTGGCTCGGCTTTTCGGAAACGACCTTCCTCCTGCCGCCCACCGATCCGGCGGCGGATTACCGGGTGCGGATATTCTATCCGGCAGGCGAATTGCCCTTTGCCGGGCATCCCACTCTGGGCACGTGCCATGCGTGGCTGGAAGCAGGCGGCAAGCCGGGCCGGGATGGCGTGGTGGTGCAGGAATGCGGCGTGGGGCTGGTTGAAGTGAAGCAGGACGGCGCGATGCTGTCCTTCTGCGCACCGCCGCTGCTGAAGGGCGGAGAACTCAGCGCGGAAGAACGCGCCGAAGCCGCGCGGATTGCCGGAGTAGAAGAAGGTGCCATCGTCTCCGCCGTCCATGCCGATAACGGCCCCGGCTGGAAGATGCTGCGCCTGCGCTCGGCAGAGGATGTGCTGGCGGCCAAGCCTTTGTCGCGCGCGCCTGTGCCGACCGACATTGGCCTGGCGGGACCCTGTGCCGAAGGATCTGACGCCGCGTGGGAAATCCGCGCCTTCTTCGTCAACGACAAGGGACTGCTGGTGGAAGACCCGGTGACCGGCAGCTTCAACGCGGCAGCGGCCATGTATCTGTTCGGCACCGGCCTCGCGCGGGAAAGCTATGTCGCGGCGCAGGGCCGGATGGTGGGCGCCGATGGGCGAGTGTTCTGCTCGGTGGACAAGAACAATGCGGTGTGGGTCGGGGGCAGGGTGGCCACGATTTCCAGCGGGGGCGTGGTGCCCTCATTCGGATAGTCGTCATTGCGAGCGACCGCAGGTCGCGCGGTAATCCAGGGCCGTTATGTCCGGACCCTGGATTGCTTCGCAGGCTTCGCCTCCTCGCAATGACGAAGAGAGATCAGAGCTTCGCGATCTCTTCCTTGGCTGCTGCAATCGAAGCCGCGCGGACTTCCGGGCCGTAGCCGATCTTGTCGGCGCGGATGAATTCGACATTGTCGACGCCGATGAAGCCGAACATGTCGCGCAGGTAGGTTTCCTGATGCTCCATCGGGCCGTCGAAACCATATTCCCCGCCGCGCGAGGAAGCGACGATCACCCTGCGGCCGCCGGCAAGGCCCTGGGGGCCGGCTTCGGAATAGCTGAAGGTCACACCCGGCACGCCGAGACGGTCAAGCCATGCCTTGAGCGAGCTGGGAATGGTGAAGTTATACATCGGCGCGCCGATCACCACCACGTCGGAAGCCAGGAACTGGTCCAGCACTGCACGTTCGGCGGGGAAGGCAGCAGCCATTTCGGGGGTATGCGCTTCAGCCGGCATGCGGATGGCGCCGGTGGTCACATTGGTGAGGTGCGGCAACGGGTTCGATTCGAGGTCCAGAACCGAGACTTCAGCACCGGGATTCTTGGCCGTGAAATGATCGACGATCGCCTTGGTAAGTTCGCGGCTGACCGAGTTCGGGCCGGTCGTGGCGCTGTCGATATGCAGAATCTTCATCTGGAATTCTCCGGTAACAAACGATAACCAAGGGCCATATGGAAACTACTACCACTCTCGCGCAAGAAGGCACTTTATTGTCCGATAGGAACATCGATGTTCCCATGGAGGCCTTCGTCGCCCTCGACGTGCCGCATAGCGGCGCCTGCCGGACCGTTACCGAAGTGCTCAGCCGCGTGGGCGACAAATGGTCAATGCAGGTGGTGATGTGCCTCGATGAAGGGCCGGTGCGCTTCAACCAATTGCGCCGCGCGATTGACGGGATTTCCCAGCGCATGCTGACCCGCACCCTGCGCGGGCTGGAGCGGGATGGGCTGGTGAGCCGCGCGGTCACACCCAGCATTCCGCCGCGGGTGGATTATTCGCTCACACCGCTTGGCCATTCGCTCAAATGCCCGGTGAAGGCGCTGGGCGCCTGGGCCGTGACCAATCGCGAAGCCATCGCGGATGCGCGCGCGAAATTCGATGCGGAATGCGACGAGGATTGATGCACCTGCGCCGGTTCAGTGCGCGGCGGTTTTCGAAAACACGTTCATCACGATGACGCCGGCTGTGATCAGGCCCATGCCGATCAGGGCCGGGCTGTCGAGCTTCTGGCCCTGAAGCAGCCATGCCACGGTGGTGATCAGCACGATCCCCACGCCGGACCAGATCGCATAGGCGACCCCTGTGGGCACAGTGCGCAGCGTGAGCGACAGGAAATAGAAGGCAATGGCATAGCCGATCACCGAGCCGATGGTTGGCAGGGGTTTCGAAAAGCCGTCTGCCGCCTTGAGCAGCGTTGTGGCGATGACTTCCGCCACGATGGCGATCAGCAGATAGATATAGGGCATGGCGCAGGGATAGGGCGGGGTTTCCGCCCTGTCACGCAAGATAGCGGCAGCTTTACTTCAGATCACTTCGTCATTGCGAGCGTAGCGAAGCAATCCAGAGCGTAACGCGTTGGGCCCTGGATTGCTTCGGGCCGCTGGCCCTCGCAATGACGATTATCCTTGCGGAAAATCCGCTTCCAGTGCGGCCTGTTTTTCCGCCGCGAGCCGGTCCAGTTCGGCGCGGCTCTTCTTCTCGGCGGCGGTTTTCAGCTGACCGCAGGCGGCATCGATGTCGCGCCCGCGCGGCGTGCGCACGGGGGCGGAAATGCCCGCTTCGAATACGATGTTGGAAAAGGCCCGCACCCGTTCCGGCGAGGAACATTCATAGGGCGCGCCCGGCCAGGGGTTGAACGGGATCAGGTTCACCTTGGCGGGCAGCTTATACTGCTTGATGAGGCGCACCAGTTCATGCGCGTCTTCGTCGCTGTCGTTCTTGTCCTTCAGCATCACATATTCAAAGGTGATGCGCCGGGCATTGGAAGCGCCGGGATAGTCGGAACAGGCCTGCAGCAGTTCCTCGATCCCGTATTTGCGATTGATCGGCACGATTTCGTCGCGGATTTCCTTGCTTACCGCATGGAGCGAGACGGCAAGGTTCACGCCGATTTCCTCGCCGCAGCGTTCCATCATCGGCACCACGCCGCTGGTGGAAAGGGTGATGCGGCGCTTGGACAGGGCCAGCCCGTCGCCATCCATCACCAGACGCAGCGCATCACGCACATTATCGAAATTATACAGCGGCTCGCCCATGCCCATCATCACGATGTTGGTCAGCAGGCGCCCGTCGGAGGTGTAGCTGCTTTCGCCTTCGTCGCTGTCCTCGTCATAATCGAGGCCGGCCATGGTGGCCATGCGCAGGTCGTTCGCACCCTTGGGCCATTCGCCCAGCGCATCGCGCGCCAGCATGACCTGACCCACGATCTCGCCCGGCGTGAGGTTGCGCACCAGCCGCATGGTGCCGGTGTGGCAGAAGCGGCAATTGAGCGTGCAGCCCACCTGGCTGGATACGCACAGAGTGCCGCGATCCGCATCGGGGATGAACACCATTTCGAAATCGTGCCCGTCCGCCGTGCGCAACAGCCATTTGCGGGTGCCGTCGGTCGAATGCTGGGCTTCCACGATCTGCGGACGGCCGATCACGAACCGCTCGGTCAGCCAGGGGCGCATGGTCTTGGCGATGTCGGTCATCGCCTCGAACTCGGTCACACCGCGATGGTAGAGCCAGTGGAATACCTGCTTGGCGCGCAGCTTTGCCTGTTTCGCATCGAGTCCGGCCTCGGCGAAGAGTTCGGCAATGCGGGCCTTGGGCAAGCCGATCAGGTCGATACGGCCATCCTCGCGCGGCGTGATGTCGCGCGCGACGGGAACCGGGTCAAACTGACCGGGGATCGGGATAAGCGGAGTGTCTGTCACAATGCGCCGCATATAGGGGGAGTTTCGTCGCGCGCAAAGGGCGCTGGCGGCAGGGCGTTCCGGGCATCTCGCCGCCTGAGAAGCACAGTTCAACCACAGGACGATGTGGCTGAATTACAACAATAATTTTGTTGCCTCAGGTTCATCTGGCGAGGGCATTTTCGGTCTCACCCAACAAGAAGCGCGGCAGACCCGCCGCGTGAAAAGCAAGGGAGTGAACCCATGAAGAAGACGTTTTTCCTCATCGCTACCGGCACCGCAGCGGCGATTGCCGCCCCTGCCGCCGCCCAGGAACAGACCGATGCCTTCACCGGATTCCGCCTCGAAGGTCTGGTCGGTTATGACAGCGTGCGGCCCGGCAGCACCGAGGATATCGATAATGCCGACGATCTCGACCAGTCGATCGACGACGTTACCTACGGTGTCGGCGTAGGCTATGATTTCAATGCCGGCGGCGTGATCCTGGGCGTCGAAGGCGAGTGGATGGAATCGCAGGCCAGCACCGAATATGACACGGCGGCCTTCTCGGGCTTCGGCGTGGCCAATGCCGATGCCGGGCGAGACCTTTATGCAGGCGTCCGCGTGGGTGTGCCCATCGGGCCTTCGGCCATGGTCTATGCCAAGGGCGGCTACACCAATACCCGCTTCAATGTCCTCGCCACCGACAATACGACGGACACGGAAACCGACGTGGATCTGGACGGCTGGCGCCTTGGCGCAGGCGCGGAATTCGCCCTGACGAAGAACGTCTTCCTCAAGGGCGAATATCGTTATTCCAATTACGCGAAAGGCGAGGCCGAGGCTCCGAGCGGACTGGAGAGCGATCGCTTCGATGTCGATCTCGACCGGCATCAGGTTGTTGCGGGCCTTGGCGTGCGCTTCTGATATTTCGGATCAGCACGGAAGCGCACATGCCGCGGGCCGGGAGCAATCCCGGCCCGTTTCGCATGGTCGGGCGAAAGCGGCCTAACGCAGTTTCGCGCAGCCCACGGTGGCCGCATCCATCGCGGTGGCTGCTCCCGACAGGCTATAGCGGTCCGTAAAGCTGGCTCCGTTGCGATCGCGCGCGGTCAGCGTCATCCCCCCGGCAGAGCGCATGGCGGCGATGATAGCGGCATCCATCTTGCGATCCTGTGCCCAGGCATCCCCGCCGCCGCCGGTAAGCTCGAAAGCGGTGCCCCGGCCCACCGTCAGCACGATCTTGCTCGCCGGGCTGACATTGCGGGACAGGCGGAAATGGATCTGGTTGCGCAACTGCCGCTTCGGCCATGTGCCGACGCTGGCGAAGGGCTGGTAATCATGTGCTGCGCCTGAGTTCAGGGCCATGGCGATGGCATAGCAGCGCGGGGTCTGCGGATCGCGAAAGGCGCCCCAATCGGAAAACACGCCAAGGCTGTCCTTCGCCGCCAGAGGGGCGGCAAGCAGGCCAGCGGCAAGGGCGGGCAGAAGGACAGGCAATCGCAAGCGCATGGCCGCTTCCTACCATCCGGAGGGCAGGCGGCAATGCGGTTCCTGCGGCAAGGTGCGGGGCGATAAGGACTTATCCGTATCGGTACGGAATTCGGCGGCGGCTCATCCGGTTATGCTGGATTCTTCGCCCCCGTGCCGGTTCAATGCCGCCAGCCGCCCGCTCGGGGTGACGATTCGGAGGGGGGAAATGTCCGGATTTGCGGCGAGGGGTTCGGCATGAACCTACTTGCAGACCACAATCTGCCATTCATGGCGGCACTGGCGGTAATGCTGCTGCTGGCGCTGGCGCAGCTGTTCGGCGCGCTGGATTTCGACAGCGAGGCGGGCTTCGACGCCGATCTGGATGGCGACGGCGATCTCGGCTTTGTCGAAGGGCTGCTGTCGCTGTTCGGGATCGGCCGGGTGCCGTTCACTGTCTGGCTGGCGCTCTTCCTGTTCCTGTTCGCGGGGCTGGGTGTTGGCATCCAGTCGCTGGCGCAGGGCCTGCTGGGCGCACCGCTGGACCGCTGGCTGGCCGCGGCCCTTACCGTGGTGCCCGCATTGCCGGTAACCGGACTGGTCTCGCGCCCGCTCGCCCGGATCCTTCCGCGTGACGAGACGAGCGCCGTCACTCTGGACAGCCTCGTGGGTCGCCGTGCCCGGATCGTCACCGGCAAGTCGCGGGCCGGTTCGCCTGCCCGCGCGCAGGTGCGCGACATTCACGATCATCCCCATCACGTGATGGTCGTTCCCCACGAAGATGGCGCCGAGATCGGGGAGGGCGAGGAAGTGCTGCTCGTCCGCCGCGAGGGTGAAACATTTTACGGCATAGCCTTGCAGGATCGCCGGCTGGCGCCTGCCGACTGAATTACGGGAGTATTGGGATGGATAATCTGATCGAAGTCGGCATCTGGGGAGGATCGGGCTTTCTCGTCGTCCTCATCATCGGCCTGACGATCACCAAGCTGTATCGCCGCGCCACCAAGGAAGTGAGCTTCGTGCGCACGGGCTTTGGCGGGGAAAAGGTGATCATGAATGGCGGCGCGCTGGTGCTGCCCGTGCTGCATGAAACCATGCCGGTGAACATGAACACCGTGCGGCTGGCGGTGGAACGCAAGAACCAGGACGCGCTGATCACGCTCGACCGCCTGCGGATCGACGTGAAGGCGGAATTCTATGTCCGCGTGCGCCCGGATGCCGGTTCCATCGCCATGGCCGCACAGACCTTGGGCCAGCGCACCATGATCCCGGATGCGCTGAAGGATCTGGTGGAAGGCAAGTTCGTCGACGCTCTGCGCTCGGTCGCGGCAGGCATGACGATGAACGAATTGCACGAACAGCGGGCGGAATTCGTGCAGAAGGTGCAGCAGGTTTCTTCCAACGATCTGGCCATGAACGGTCTGGAACTGGAATCGGTCTCGCTCACCGGCCTCGACCAGACGAGCATCGAGCATTTCAACGCCAATAACGCTTTTGACGCCGAGGGTCTGACCAAGCTGACCGAGCAGATCGAACTGCGCAAGAAGGCCCGTAACGACATCGAGCAGGATACGCGCGTTCAGATCGAGACGAAGAATCTGGAAGCGGCCAAGCGCAGTTTCGAGATCAGCCGCGACAATGAATTTGCCCGGCTGGAGCAGGAACGCGAAGTGGAAATGCGCCGCGCCGAACAGGCGGCGGAAATCGCCCGCCAGCAGGCCGAGCGCAATCAGGAAGCGGAAGCCGCGCGGATCGAGGCCAAGCGTGCGATCGATTCCAACCAGATCGATGCCGATCGCTCGGTCGAACAATCCCGTATCGCTCAGACCCAGGCGCTCGAAATCGCGCGGCAGGAACAGCAGATCGCGGTCCAGAACAAGAGCCGCGAGGAAAGCCAGGCCCGCGCCGAGGCGGACGAAGCTCGTGCCAAGGCCGTTGCCGCCGAAGAAGGCGTGGTGACCGCGCGCGAGACCGAAGTGGCCGAGCGTGACAAGCGCATCGAACTGATCGAGGCGGCCAAGGCGGCCGAGCGCGAGGCGATCCGCATCAAGGTGCAGGCCGAGGCGGAACGCGATGCCGCAACCAACCGCGCCGAGGCCCTGCGCCGCGAGGCGGAAGGTCAGGCCGATGCCGAAAAGCTGCGCGCCGAGGCGGACCGGGTGCGGTTCGAAGTGGAGGCAGCGGGCCAGCGCGCCGTGAACGAAGCGGCCAATCTGCTCTCGATGGATCAGATTTCGCTCCAGACCAAGCTCGCCCTGCTCAAGGTTCTGCCCGAGCTGGTGCGCGAAAGCGCCAAGCCGATGGAAGCCATCGAATCGATCAAGATCGTGCAGGTGGACGGGCTTACCCAGAAGGCCGGGGGTAGCAGCACGGCAGCCCCTGCGGCGGGCGGCGGCAGCGGAAATCTGGCGAATGACGCAGTCGCCGCCGCACTCGCCTATCGCGCGCAGGCCCCGGTGCTGGACGGGCTGATGAAGGAACTCGGGCTGGATGGCAGTTCGCTGAATGGACTGGTGAAGGGACCGGCAGAGGCGGAAGTGCCTGTTCCGGCCAGCCGCACAGCGGTCGTGGCTTCGGAAGTGAAGCCGGCCAAGACGAAAGGCGCAGCCAAGCCAGTTGCGGCTGATGAAACGGACGGGTGAGTGATACGAGGGGGGGGAGGGCAGCGCTCTCTTCCCCCTTCCACTACGTTCGTCCTTAGCTTGTCGAACGCCAGGGAGCAGGGATTCTTAGCGCTTTGGCGGAAATGGAACGAGAATCTGCGATCTTCCCAACCCGTCATGCTGAACTCGTTTCAGCATCCATCCTAAGCTCTAGAGTGGTTGGCGTACATCCTAAGCAGGCGCTGCGAAAAGATCATCCCGTACCTTGGTCAGGATCAGCCCCAAGAGGTTTTGGCCTCGCCATCGGTCGGGAGAGTGCCCAAGCGGATCATTGACCTCGCGGCCAACACCCCAGATCCAATCCCGTGGGTTTGCCTCAACCAACATCGCCTTACCGGTATTTCGAAGTTGCCTGAGTGCTCCTGCATTCTGGCCAAACTTCGCTATGTTCCCACGATAGACGATATCGATCTTCCACTCGTTCCACTTCTCGTGCTGGAAGCCTGAAACCATCTGACCCAATCGTTTTTGCGTGCTCGGATCGGGGCTCGCCAGAATTTGTTGAGCAATCTCCAGATCGCCAAACAGATTTGCTTTCGCGAACATCATCCATTGCTCAGCAGTAACGAAGGACTGATCATGAAGGTTGAAAGGCGTAAAATGCCATTGGCTGAACACACCGTTCAAGAACGGTACAAAGGTTTCAAAGTTGGCCGGATCGGGCAGCGCGGCATATCCCACAGCTGGCTTGTCAAACTTAATTGCCTGCATTGCGTATTCATCCTCACGGTGAAGCGGCATGCCACGCTGTGAGAAAGCCCGCAATGTTGCTGTATTTACGACTGGCAGGCTTTAGCTAGGCGTAGCCGTGCCCGACAAGCCGGTGTCAGAATATGACCTTGCAGCCGCAAGTGACTTCAGCGGATGCCCTATCCCTCGATCAGGTCCAGCCAAGCCACCACATCGTTATCCGTGGCGATGAACAGGCCCTCCTGCACTTCTTCGGGTTGAGCGGCGGCGATGCGCATGGCTTCTGCCAGCGGGCCGTAGAACAGGGTTTCCGCCGCGCCGCCTTCCATGGCGTCGCTCAGGTGATAGAGGCGAACGGTCGCCTCTTCATAAGTGGTACGCATCAGTCGCGCTCCAGCTTTGCGCCGTCCAGCGCTCGCCCGGCTCGTTCCGCTTCATCGCGCTGAATGGATTTCTCCGCCTTGGTCTGGCCGAATTTCGCGCGATTGGCTGCGGCCTGATCGGCCTTCCCCGTGCGCGCCTTGGCCTTGCGGGCCATGCGCAGATTGACGATCTCGGCCATGGTCAGGCCGCCCTTTCTTCGGGATAGGAAATCTCCACCACTTCCCATTCCTTTTCCCCGCCCGGCAGGCGCACGCGGCGCAAATCGCCCACGGAAGCGCCGCGCAGGGCGCGGGCGATGGGGGCGCTCCACCCGATCTTTCCGGCGGAGGGGTCTTGCTCGTCATCGCCGACCAACGTCAACGTACGTTCCTCGTCATCCTCATCGGCAATGGTGACGGTCGCGCCGAACCAGGCGCGGCTTTTATCCGATTGTTCGGAAGGTTCGATCACCCGCGAGGATTTCATCCGCCGAGCGAGGAAAGCCAGTTCGCGGTCGATCTCGCGCATCCGCTTGCGGCCATAAAGGTAATCGCCATTTTCACTGCGGTCGCCATTGCCGGCGGCCCAGCTCACGATCTCCACGATGGCGGGCCGTTCGGTGCCCAGCAGGTGGTCGTAACGCGCCTTGAGTGCTGCAAGGCCGGACGGAGTGATTGGATTGGTGCGCGGGTCCATTGGCCGGGCCTTAGCCCAGGTCACACCTTCCATCCAAGCCCGGCCCTGCAGATCAGCGTCGATCAGCCGGGGCTGTCATTATCGTCGCAGAAGCTGAAATCGAACACCCGACACAGGCCGGGATTGTCGATCCCGGCGCGCAGGAAGAAGTTCTCCAGCCGGTCGATAAGCCGTTGGGGAAGTGGAAGGGGGAAAAAGCCGCCGCCACCAAAACCGTTGCCCATCCCGCCGCCGAACAGGCCTGATCCCTGGCGGCCTTGATTGCCGCCGATCACGGCAGGCTGACGCCCCACGGAACCAAAGCTCTGAGTGGAGACATAGGGCCGGCTGGGAAGGGATGCGGCCGACCTCGTTTGCGGCGCAGCCATGGCCGGTTGCGCCGATAAGGCGAGCGTGGCTGCCAACCCGAGTGACAATCCCGCGATTTTCATTCTGCTCATCGCAGCCTCCTTCTGGCTAAGCCGATCACGCGCAGCCGCGCTGCCCCGCGGGCAGCGGTGCTTACCTCTTCCGAAAAATCGTGCATTTTGCGGCTTTCGTGCCGCTTGTCAGACCCTCGCAGGGGCTGGTTTATCGTGGCCTGATGGAACTGGTTAAAGCACCCCGGTCACGATCAAATAATATGCGATTGCCCCGGCGATGTCTCTGTAACCTGCCGCGCTAACAGCTCCGTTTGCCCGGAAATCAAACGGTTCGTCGCAAAAGCTGAGAGACGGGCTGTGCTTCCCGCCGCGTTCAGCCCGGAGTCGATTTGCCCAGAAACTGGCTGATCCCGCGCGGGCGGCCAAGGCTGGCCTTGCCGGGATTCATCGCTTCGTAGACCACTGCGTTTTCCAGCACGCGCTGGACATAGTTCTTGGTCTCGTAGATCGGGATTTTCTCGATCCAGTCGATCCAGCTGATGGAACCGGTGCGCGGATCGCCATTGGCCTTGAGCCATTTGTTCACATTGCCCGGACCGGCATTATAGGCCGCAACCGCCAAGGGATAGCTGCCGCCGTAATAATCCAGCATGCGGCGGATATATCCTTCGCCAAGGCGGAGATTATATTCAGGATTATCGACCAGCGAGGCGGAGAGATATTCGATCCCCAGCTTGCCCGCCTGTTCGCGCGCGGTGCCCGGCATGAGCTGCATCAGCCCACGTGCACCGGCATGGCTGACCGCGTTCTGGGCGAACTGGCTTTCCTGCCGGCTGATCGCGTGGATCATCGTCCAGTCGGTTGCCGCGGGCGTGGGAACTGTGGGGAAGGCGAGGGCCGTGAAATCGGAGTTGCCGCGTGCGGCTGCCTCGTCCCCAAGGATCACTGCCAGATCGCGCCGGCCGATGTCGCGTGCAAGTTCTGCCACCAGTAGCAGATCTTCCCGGCTTTCCGCCTGCCCGGCAATCGCGCGGTAGAAGCGGATGCCGACCGACCATGGCGCATCGCGCGCCACTTCGCGCACGGCACGGGTCAGTGGCCGGGAAAGGAACTCGGCGCGTTTTGACGGGTCGGCATTCAGCAGCGGACCCTGAGTAAGGTCAGGCATGGGCAGGCCCAGCCTTTCACGCGCCAGCATGCCATAGAACCTGTCGGGATAGATCGCGGCCTGTTCGAAATAGCGCTTTGCGGATGCTGTATCGCCCGCACGAGTGGCGGATAGTCCGGCCCAGTAGAACCCTTTCGAGCGGGTGTAGGGCGTGCGGGCAGCCGCGCCATAGCGGTAGAACAGCGGGGCGGCGCTGGCAGGCTCGTTCAGCTCCCACAGCGCCTTTGTTCCGCCAAGCCACATCAGCGAGGTGTAATCGTCACGCAGGCCATAGGAGAGGTCGGAGATATCCTCGCCAGGCGCAAAACCGTCATCGATGGAGGCAGCGATGCGTTGGGCAGCGCGGGCACCGCCGGCCTTTGCCGTCGTCAACAGCTCTTCCACCCAAGCATCCCGGTCCAGCGGGAGCGTGGCGAGCATTGGCCGCGTGGCAAGCAGGTTCACTGCATCGGGCGTGCGTCCGCCCTTGCGCAGCTGGCGCACCACATTGAACACATAGCCAGGGTCTTTCAGCGCCTCGATCCGCCCGCCGGGCAGGTCGAACGCACTCGGATCGATGCCTTGTGCGGCGGTGAGCCGGGCGCGGAAAACCGCCTGCCGGGAGGGGGAGGTGCGGCCCAGTTGCCGCGCGGCGGCATCGGTGTCCCGCGCCCACAACAGCGCATCCATGCGCGCGTCCTGATCCTGCGCGGTGAATCGCGCGCCATAGATCGCGGCGAGAGTCGTTTCGGCAAGCTGGCTCATCGAACCGCCGCGCCATGCCGCGCGCGCCGCCTCCGCCGCTTCGCCCCGCCCGGCAGCATTAAGCGCCAGAGCATATTGCGCACGCGCCGGATTGGTCTGGGGTGGATAGCGGTCGAAAAAGGCGATCAGGCGGGACTGGTCGACCGGATCGGTGGCCAGTTTGGCTTCCGCATAGGAGCGCAGCTTGCCTTCATCCGGGAAGCCCGGATTGGTGAGGATGAAGCCGGCATAATCATCGAATGTGAAGCGCGAACTGGCAGTCAGCTGCTGCCAACGGTCAATCGCCTGGGCCATCGGGCCGGGCTGCGTGGCGACAAGCTGGGCGCGGGCGCGATCCCAGTCGGCAGCGTCTTCCGCGGCCACAGGCGCAGACGCGCTGAGGAAAGAACTTGCGAGCAGTGCGATGGAGGACATGCGAAGCATGCTGGACATCGTGGGCATTGCCTCCTTATCAGGCGCTGAACGTGAATCCCCTGGCATGGTCGCCAGACGGTACCCGATTAAGAAAATTGGGCAAGACGAGAGGCGAAGTCGATGTTTTCCGGTTCCATCCCGGCCCTGGTGACCCCATTCCGCGACGGGTCGTTCGATGAAGAGGGTTTCCGTCGCCTCGTCGACTGGCAGATCGAGAACGGTTCTTCCGGCCTTGTTCCTTGCGGGACGACGGGCGAAGCCTCCACTCTATCCAACGCAGAGCATCACCGCGTGATTGAAGTCTGCGTGGAACAGGCCGCCGGCCGCGTTCCCGTGATTGCCGGCTGCGGCAGCAACGACACCAAGAACGCGCTGCTGCACATGAATTTTTCCAAGAAGTGCGGCGCAAAGGCGGGCCTGTGCGTTGCGCCTTACTATAACCGGCCGAGCCAGGCGGGCCTGATCGCGCATTACAGCTACCTTGCTGAAAACAGCGATCTGCCAATCATCCTCTATAACGTGCCGGGCCGCACCGTGACCGACCTCAAGCCGGAAACCGTGTGCGAACTGGTGAACCGCTATCCCGAGCGGATGGTGGGCATCAAGGATGCCAGCGGCGACCTTTCGCGCGTGACCGATCACCGCATGGGCATCAAGGGCAACGGTTTCGTCCAGCTTTGCGGCGATGACGAGCTGTGGCTGTCGCACAGTGCGGCAGGCGGGGTGGGCTGCATTTCGGTGACCGCCAATGTCGCACCGCGCCTGTGCGCCGACTTTCAGGCTGCGATTGCCGCGAATGACCTGCAGAAGGCGCGCGAGCTGAACGACAAGCTCTATCCGCTGCATTACGCCATGTTCTCCGATGCGTCGCCGTCGCCGGCCAAGTATGCGCTCAGCCGGGTTCACGATTTCCTGAATGACAGTGTGCGTCTGCCGATCGTTCCATGCAGTGCGGAAGCACGCAAGGCGGTGGACGCGGCGCTGGAGCATGCCGGACTGGTCTGATCCCTCAGGATTGTCCCTTATCCTGCTGAAAAAGCCCGCTTCGCTTCTTGTGCGTTGCACAAATTATTAACCGTTAAACGGGTAACAATCCCGCCAAAGCGCACGGGTTGCGAAGAGGCGGACAATGCACGGCGTAAAGGATGGGTTTTCGGCTGGGGCTTCGGGCCTTGTGGACGAACGCGAGGCTTTGCGGGCGGCCAAGGAAGCTGCTGCTCTTGCCGAAAAGCGCCTGCGGGAAGCGATTGACGTCCTGCCTGAGGGGATCGTGTTCCTCGATGCGGATGGCCGCTACATCCTGTGGAATCAGGAATACGCCAAGATCTACGCGAAATCGGCTGACCTTCTGAAGGAAGGCGCGCGGCTTGCAGACACCTTGCGGATCGGCGTGCAGCGCGGCGACTATCCCGAGGCTTTGGGCCGCGAAGAAGAGTGGATTGCCGACCGTCTCGACCTGATCGAGAATCCCGGTGCAGGCACTCGCCATGAACAGTGCCTTTCCAGCGGACAGACGATCCTGATCGAGGAACGCCGCACCGCCGACGGCGGCACGATCGGCCTGCGTGTGGATGTGACCGACATGAAGCGGCGCGAACAGGGTTTCCGCCTGCTGTTCGAGGATAATCCCGTACCGCTGCTGGTCTATGATCCGCGGACCGAGACGATCCTGCGCGCCAATGACGCGGCGGCCTGCCATTTCGGCTATGACCGCAAGGCATTTGCCGGGCTTCCGGCTGAACGCCTGTTTGCGGCGGATGAATGGGCCGCCGCGCGCGAGATGCTGGTGGCCGAACATTCGGAAAAGGACCGCTTCTGGCAGCAATATGCGGCAGACGGATCGCGGCTGGAATCCGTGCTGTTCACGCGCCAGACCATGCTGGGGGACGGCGCAGCGACGATCCTGTCGGTCTTCGACGTTACGGAGCGCCGCCGGGCGGAGGCGCGCATGGCCTATATGGCCCGGCATGATGAGCTTACCGGGCTGGCCAATCGCGTGCAGTGCCGCGAATATCTGAATTCCCATCTCGCAACCGCGACGGAAGAAAACTGGTTCACCCTGGCGATGGTCGATCTCGACCATTTCAAGGATGTCAACGATACCTATGGCCACCAGCCGGGCGATGCTCTGCTGGCAGAAGCGGCGCGGCGCATGTCGGGCCTTGTGCCCGAAGGGGCGCTTCTTTGCCGGCTGGGCGGCGATGAATTCGCGATCCTGTTCCCCGGTCTGTCTGAAGAAGTGGTGATGGAAACCTGCCGCACGATCATTGCGGAGATTTCCAAGGCCTTCTTCATCGGCGAGAATGTGCTGCGCATTGGCGCGACCATCGGTCTTGCCTGCGCCCCGCGTGATAGTTGCGATGCCGAGACTTTGCAGCGTTATGCCGATCTGGCGCTTTATGCGGCCAAATCCGGTGCGCGCGGCACGGTGCGCCAGTTCGAACCGGCAATGGATATTGCCGCGCAGGAACGCACCCGGCTGGAAAACGATTTCCGCGACGCGGTGCTGAAGGGCGAGTTGGAAGTCTATTACCAGCCGCTGATCGACCTCGATACCGAAGAGGTCGACGGCTATGAGGCGCTGTTGCGCTGGAACCATGCCGAGCGCGGTTCCGTCTCGCCGGAAATCTTCATCCCGCTGGCCGAGGAAATGGGCCTGATCGACATTGTCGGCCAGCAGGTGCTGCGCACCGCGTGCGTCGAAGCGGCCAAATGGCCTTCGCACCACAAGCTGGCAGTGAATGTCTCGCCGCTGCAGTTCCGCAACGGTCATCTGCTCAATTCCGTACTACAAGCGCTCGCCTGGTCAGGCCTCGAACCTTCGCGGCTGGAACTGGAAATCACCGAGGCCGTGCTGATCGAACAGGGCGAGCAGACCTCCACGCTCATCAAGCGCATTCGCGAGATGGGTATCGGCATTTCGATGGACGATTTCGGTACGGGCTACAGCTCGCTCAGCTATCTGCTCCATTACCCTTTCACCAAGATCAAGATCGACAAGAGCTTCGTGCTGCAACTGGCGAAAGAGCCGGAATCGCGCGCCGTGGTGCGGGCCATCATCAGCCTTGGCCGCTCGCTGGGCCTGACTGTGACGGCCGAAGGCGTGGAGCGCGAGGACGTGCTGGCCTGCCTGCGCGAAGAAGGCTGCGGGCAAGGGCAGGGCTATCTCTTCGGCAAAGCCAAGCCGGGCGTCGAACTGCCCAACGGAGCCGATCAGGCCCAGGTGGCCTGAGCACCGGTCCAAGCTCAGTAGAGCGGTGAGGGGTGAGGCTTGCCCAGTATCATCGCCCCGTAATGCTCCAGATGGGCAGGTGAGACGATCATGTGCTGGCGCAGGGTCAGCGCATCGCGGGTCAACCGTTCGATCACCGAACCTTCGAAGATTACATTCGCGCCGATCAGGTCGAACAGCATCCGCGTGACATCCGCACTTGTGCGGCAGGCATTGACGTTGGATAGCGCCAGCCGCCCCTTTGTCTCGACTGAAGGGGCGCCGCGCTCCAGCTCTGACCAGAAAGCGTCGGCGGCGGAATAGAGGAAGGCTTCGGCGGAAGCGCGCGCCATCTCGGCCTGTGCGATGGCTTCGCGCACATGGGTCAGTTCCGCCATCGGTCGAGGCGGAACGCCACCCATTCGCTGGCCTATCAGTGCCTTCGTTTCATCCATCGCCCGGCGCATGACGCCCAGCGGCACGGCTGCCATGGTCGTCACCCAGTTGAAGCCGGAGGAATAGAGCGTCTCGCGCCCGGCGAACAGCGCATCGTCGATCAGCATGGCCTGGCCTTCGGGAATGAAGATGCCTTCTGCCCGATAATGGTTGCTGCCCGTGCCGCGCAGGCCATGCGTGTGCCAGGTATCTTCCAGCACATATTCACCGGCAGGCGCGAAGGCGAGCCGGGTCTCGGGCATTCCGTTTGGCCCGATGGCGGGCGCGCCATCCACATGAACGATGGCTCCGCTCATGATCACGTCGGCATGGCCGGAAATGCTGCCGAAAGGGAATCGTCCGGTCAGCAGATAGCCGCCGTCCACCCGGTCCAGTCTGCCGCGCCCGGCCGTGAACTGGCCTGCGGTGATTGAATCCGGGGAGGGCAGTAATTCGGCGGAAATATCGGGCGGGAGATATTCGGCGATCAACCCGCTATCCGCCCCGATCTTCACGCACCAGCCGACCGATGAATCGGCATAGGCCAGTTCCTCGATCACGCGCAGCTGTTGCGGCAGGCTCATCTGCGGGCCGCCCTTGGCGCGGGAACGGGCCATGCGGAACACGCCAGCCTGCCTCAACTGCGCCACCAGGTCGCCGGGCAAGCGGCGCAATTGCTCGATCTCGCCCGATCGCTCCATGATGGCGGGCGTCAGTTCCCGCACATTTGCGAGAATATCGGCGGCTTCCATTGCCTTTCCTCTCCCGGTCAATTCGCCGGGTTGTGTTCCTGCACGAATGCCAGGGCTTCCGCCAGCATCTGCTTGCGGGTTTCCGAACGGGACAGCCAGTGATCCTCCCCCGCCAGTTGGACGAACTTGTACGGCTTGCCAGCGTCTTTCAGGGCGTCGGCCATTTTCGTGCTCTGTTCGAAGGCGACCACTGTGTCGTCACGGCCATGGATCAGCAGGATCGGCGCATCGGCCTTGCCCGCAAGGCGGCGGGGAGAGACCTGATCGAGATCGGATTTGCTACCCAGTTCCATCTTCAGCGCTTCGCGCAGGACATTGCTGTTTCCGCTCTCGCGCACTTCGGTGTTGTACATCTGCCTGGGGTCGGAAACGCCGGCCACCGATACGGCGCAACGATAAAGCCCGTTCTGCACCGTAACGCCAGCCAGCGCGGCGTAGCCGCCATAGCTGGCCCCCATGATGCAGGCGCGCTTAGGATCGACGATGCCTGCGTTGGCCAATGAGGCCAGCCCGTCCGAAAGGTCGGTCTGCATCTTGCGGCCCCATTCGCCATAACCGGCATTGCGGAAGGCGGCCTCCCTATGGGTCGATCCTCGGAAGTTGGGCTGGAACACAGCATAGCCGCGTGATGCGAAGGCCTGCGCCCACCAGTCGAATTCAGCGCGGTCGAAGCCTGCGGGCCCGCCGTGAGGGAAGACTACCACCGGCAATGATTTCGCCTCACGTCCCGGTGGGACCGTCAGGATGCCGTCCATCTCCAGCCCGTCCTGAGCCTTGTAAGCGAAGACCGATACGGGGCCGACCTGGTCTGACCCGATAGCGGGGCGTTCACGGCCGATGGCTTCGGCGCGGAGTTGATCGATGTCCACCAGATACCAGGTGCCGCTGTCTCCAGTGCCGCTGGTGCGCACCAGCACCTGAGTGAAGGTGTCATTCCAGCCTTCGATCGAGAAATCGAATTTGGAAAAGGCACGGGCGACTTTCTGGGCGCGCTCGTTCCAGACGGGGTCGAAGAATTCGGGCTTCTGGCCGGAGCCGCGCGGCAAAATGCCGAGGATACGCGGGCTATGCCGGTCGAAATAGGTCATCCTGACCCCGACATCCTCGAACACTTCCTTGGGCTCACCGCTGCCGTCCAGCTTTCGTTCGTACCAGACTGTCTGGCCATCTTTCCTGACGCTGTAGATCACGCCCTTGCCGTCAAAGCTGAGGCCGATCAGGCCAGCGTAACCTTCTGGCTGAAGACCGCTGGCCAGCGCTTTTCCGCCACTGCCGAACAATTGCCACCGCCCGGTGTCGCTCTGCAGGTCGAAGCGTGCCGCCACCTTGCCGCCGGCATCGACCAGCCATTCGCGCGACACGTCGGTCGATGGAGGGCTGGCCGCCTTGCGGGCGGAGTTCTTGAGCAGATCGACTTCCATCAGCGAGATATCCGTGCCCGAAAGCACGAATCCGAGATCGAGCGAACGCGCAAGCTGGATCCCGCCGAAATAGCCGCGCCACTGCCCGTCCACCTTGCGGACGCCGTAATTCCCGAAAATCGAGGTGACGACACCCCTGTTTCCGGCAAAGACCACCTGAATTTCCTTCTTGCTGTCCACCGGCACGGTGATGGCACTGAAGGCTTCATAGGAATCGGTCGTGTACCCGATGGGTAGGTCTTCCGTTTCGCTGGTGACGACCAGAACCGCTTCGTCGCCGACCCATTCGAGATCGCGCAGCTTGGCGTCCTGCACTCTGACCTGGCGCAGCAGGTTCATCGAGGAATCGACGATCAGCAGAAGTCGCTCATGACCATAGGTGGTGACGATTGCGATGCGTTCCCCGCTTGCGGAAATTGCTGCGGTTTCCACTGAAGGCAGCTCGCCATAGGCTTCGATCGGGGGAATATCCTGCGTCAGCGCAGGCTGCGCCACCAGCAGGCAAGCTGCGACTGCTCCGCTCACGGCAAGCCGCAAGCGTTTGATGTTTTTGTGCCAACCCATTGATGCGCCCCCTTTTCTGGCCCGACGATGGAGTGGATCGGGCGGCAGGGCAAGTAAGGACGTCCACGGAAAAAGTCTCACCTTTTCCTTTTGCCCCGCTGCCCCTACATGGCGCCTCATCATGGCACGGCCCAAACCAACTACGTTCGACAAGAAGAAGATCGTCGCGGAGAACCGTCGCGCGCGATTCGATTATCATATCGAGGATACGTATGAGGCCGGGATCGCGCTGACCGGAACCGAGGTGAAGAGCCTGCGTGGTGGCGAAGGCTCCATTGCCGAAAGCTATGCCGAAATCCGCGATGGCCAGGCATTCCTCGTCAATGCCAACATCCCCGAATTCAGCCACGGCAATCGCTTCAATCACGAACCCAAACGCCCGCGCAAGCTGCTGCTGCATGCCCGTGAGATTGAAAAGCTGCTGGGTGCGGTTGAGCGCAAGGGCATGACGCTAGTGCCGCTGATGGTTTACTTCAATTCGCGCGGGCGGGCGAAGGTTGAACTGGCGCTGGCCAAGGGCAAGCAGACTCACGACAAGCGCGCCAGCATCAAGGAACGCGACTGGAAGCGCGACAAGGCCAGGCTGATGCGGGACAAGGGCTGAACGGGGTCCGAAAAGGCCGCTTTGGCCCGCGAATTGCGGCAGCGGGGCAACACTTGTCGCATTGCTGATTTCATCTGGCGCGCGGACAGCGATTTTCCGCTGTTTGGGACTTGCCCTGCCGGGACTTGCGCGCGAAAGGCGTTCACCCGTCGTTTTGCCCAATTCCGGTATAGGATAGTCCTTGCCGCACAGGGCGGCGATACCGATATGCAAGGCCAGATGAACGCCACCCGATCAAAGACTGCGCTGGCCGACTGGATCAAGCGGCAGATTCCCAGCCGGGAACAGCTTGAGGAAATCAGGCTGATCCGTCCGCTCGCGCGGCGGACCGAGCTGTTTCGGCTAACCCGCCGGTCGGTGCCGCGCGGCGTGGCCATCGGCCTGCTGGTAGGCATCTTCGCGCTTATTCCGGGCGTACAGATCGTCGGTGCGGCGCTGATGTGCGTGCCGTTCCGTGGCAATATCCCGCTCGCTGCGGGGATGACCTTCCTGTCCAACCCGGCGACGACGCCATTCATTCTGGCCGGATCGCTCTATATCGGCTCTGGCCTCGGCTTCCACGCCGACCTTGCGACCTTCATGAGCCTTTACGAACATGGCGCGTCCGTCGGCGACTGGAGCAGGTGGCTGCTGTCCGACGCGGCCCCGGCCCTGCTGATCGGGCTGCTCGTCATCTCGGTGGTTGCGGCTGCGATCGGCTATCTCATGACCTCCTTTATCTGGCGCAACATGGTTGCCCGCAGGCGGCGCCACCGGCTCGCCAATGGCACCGGCAGCAGCGCTTCCGGCGATTTCAGCCCGGCAGAATGAGCCGCGCCGCCGATATTGCGCAGCGGCGGCTGGGCGGCACAGCAGGGAACGGAGCCGCGCTGGTAGCGGCGGCGCTGGTTATCAGCGCCATCCTGATCTGGATCGTCACCGGCGAAGCATCGGTCATGATCGCCTATGTCGGCGCACTGGCAGTGCTGGGCACACTGGCCTGGTTTTTGACGCGCACGCGCACCGCGCCGGTCGCGGCAAGCGGCACACTGCCAGACTGGTCCGTCACGGTGACGGCAATCGAACAAGCCGGCGTGGCCGTTGCCATTACCGACCGGGCAAGCCGCCTTACCTGCGCCAATTCCGAATTCGTGGCCAATTTCGGCACGGATAATGCACCGCCTGCCATGCCCTTTGCCGATAGTGCGGTGGAGATGCTGACGCGCACTGCCCGTGGTGCCTGGCGCGACGGTGCTGCCGCGCTCGACTCGCTGGAGATCGAGGGCAAAGGCTGGAAGGTCAGTGCTGCCCGCGCAGGGCGGGGGGACGATTACCTTGTCTGGCGGTTCGAGCCGCTGCAGCGCAGCGATCCACTGGCGGAAATCGGCGGGCGCATTGCCGGGCCGTTCGGCCGCGTGCTGTCGCAGGCGGGGATCGAGGCGGCTCTTGTCGGCCATGACGGCATTGTCCGAACGGTAAGCGAAGGCTTTGCAGTGCGCGCTGCAGGCGATCCTGCTGCCACACTGGTCGGGCAGGATTTCGCCGCCCTGCTGCGTAGCGACGAGCGCGACCGGATCTATTTCTCCCGTGAGGGGCGCAAGGGCACGCCGCAAACGCTTGTGCATGTGCCGCTGGTCGATCCGGGCGCGAGCGAGGCGTCGGCCGACAAGGCGCCATCGCTGATGTTGCTGCTGGAGGCCGGGGTGGGCATAGGCAGTGCCTGGGGCTCGGAAGCTCAGACCGGCACGCCGCAATTGCAGGCGCTGCTCGAACAATTGCCGCTCGGCCTCGCCATGACCGATCGCGATGGCCATTTCCTGTTCGCCAATCCCGCCTTCATGCGTGCGGCGGGTATAGATGGGCGCGATCTGGTGCCCTATCCTTCCGATCTGGTGGTGAAGGAAGACAAGGCCGCGCTGGTGGATGCTGTGCGCCGCTTCGGCCAGGGTTCGGCGTCCAGCACGGACATGGCAGTGCGCCTGAAGCACAATCCGGACGATCCGGTCTCGCTCGGCATCGCTGGCGTGCGCGGACTGGGGGAGCCGGCCGTGCTGCTCAGCCTTGCCGATACGACTGAGGAAACGCGCCTGAAGCGCCAGATCGCGCAGGCTACCAAGATGCAGGCTGTGGGCCAGCTCGCCGGCGGCGTGGCGCATGATTTCAACAATGTGCTGACGGCCATCATCGGCTATTGCGATCTCATGCTGTTGCGCCACACGCCGGGCGACAGCGATTATGACGACATCCAGCAGATCAAGGCGAATTCGAACCGTGCAGCCAGCCTGACGCGGCAGTTGCTCGCCTTTTCGCGCCAGCAGACCTTGCGCCCGCAAGTGCTGCAAGTGCCCGATGTGGTGGCCGAAGTCAGCCAGTTGCTGAAGCGCCTGATGGGGGAAAAGATCGAATTTCGCGTCCATCACGATCGCAACCTCGGCCCTGTCCGCGCCGATCCGCAGCAGTTGGAACAGGTGATCGTCAATCTGGCCGTCAATGCGCGCGATGCGATCCACTCACGCGGCGATGGAACCGGCCGCCTGACCATGGCCACGCGCCGTATCGCTTCATCAGATATCCGCCGCATGAGCAGCGAGATTCTCCCGGTGGGCGATTATACGGTGCTGATCGTGGAAGATACCGGGGGCGGTATTCCGTCCGAGCATCTCGCTAAGATCTTCGATCCGTTCTTCACTACCAAGGAAATGGGCAAGGGCACCGGCCTTGGCCTTTCCACCGTCTATGGCATCGTCAAGCAGTCGGGTGGGTTCATCTTCGCGGACAATGTCGCGGCAGAAAATGGCTCTATCCGTGGCGCGCGTTTCACGATCTATCTGCCGGTCTATCATTCGGACGAGCCTGTCGCGGTGAAAGCGGAGAAGGAAGTTTCCTCCAGCTGGTCCGGTGGCGGACGCATCTTGCTGGTGGAAGACGAGGATATGGTACGCGCCGTGGCCGAACGGGCGCTGACCCGGCAGGGCTACATCGTTACCACGGCCAGCGATGGCGAGGAAGGCCTGGAAAAGGTGCGTGGCGGGGGCGAGTTCGACCTTGTGGTGAGTGACGTGGTCATGCCGACCATGGATGGCCCGGCAATGGCCCGCGAATTGCGTCGGATCGCCCCGCAACTGCCGGTGCTGTTCATGTCCGGCTATGCGGAGGAACAGCTCCGCAACGAAATCGACCTGGAAGATATGCACTTCATTCCCAAGCCTTTTTCGGTGCAGCAGATCGCCAACAAGGTGGCCGAGGTGCTGAGCGCCCCGCGCGGGTAAAAGGCCTGCTTCGTTACCGGCAGGGGTATTGTTACCGGCTGTGACGCAAGTCGCCGCCCCTATGCCTCCGTTCATCGAAGGGTAACAGGCGCGGCGCAAACCTCTCCGTCAAGGGTATGGACCCGTATCTTTGGGAGTAGGTCAGATCATGATCCGCAACTTCGCCCGTATTGCCGCCACTGCCACTGCGCTTTCGGGCGCGCTTATCGTTGTGCAACAGCCAGCCACGGCCCAGACGGCCGCCGCCCAGGGGGCAAGCGCCCAGGGCGATGTCTCCGTCACCATTTATAATAACGGCCAGGCGCTGGTGCAGGATGTGCGCCAGCTCCCCATCGCCAATGGCCGCAGCCGGATCGAGTTTCCGGATGTGTCGGCCATGATCCGGCCCGAAACGCTCAGCTTTTCGGCAGCGGATACCGGCATCGTCGAACAGAATTTCGATTTCGACCTGCTCACCCCCACCAAGCTGATGGAAAAGGCCATCGGCCAGACCGTCACTCTGCTGCGCACCAATCCGGCCACCGGACAGGAAACGCGCGAGCGGGCGACGGTCCTTTCCACCGCAGGAGGCGTGGTGATCCGCATCGGTGACCGGATCGAGGTGCTGCGCGACGATGACCTGCCGGTGCGCGTGATCTTCGACGGCGTGCCGCCGAACCTGCGCGCTCGCCCGACTCTGTCCGTTACTGTCGACAGCAGCCGCGCCGGCAATCGCCCGGCTTCGATCCGCTATCTTACGCCCGGCCTCGGCTGGTCGTCCGACTATGTGGCTCTCTATGACGAGGGCAAGGGCACAGTGGACGTGCAGGGCTGGGTGACGCTGACCAACAGCACCGGCACCACTTTCGACAATGCCAAGACCTTACTGGTGGCAGGCAGCCCCACTTCCGTCAGCAGCGGATACAACCCGCGCTACAACTCGGTGCGCCCGGTTTCACCGCCACGAGGCTCCTTCGTTCCGGGCACCGAGACGGCTGACCGCGAGCAATTGGGCGATTATTACATCTACCCGATCGACGGGCGCACCACGATTGCCAATAATCAGACCAAGCAGGTCAGCTTCCTTGATGTGCAAGCCGTGCCCGCGCGCAAGGTCTATGGTTTCGAAGTGGGCTGGCTGCAGAGCGACAGCGATCCGCGCAATGTGTCGAGCCAGATTGCCTTTTCCTCCTCGAAGCAGGGCGGGCTGGGCGATGCGCTGCCGGCAGGCATAGTCCGCTTCTATCAGCGCGACAGCAAGGGCACGCCGCAATTCATCGGTGAGAACCAGATCGGTCACACGCCGATGGGCAGCGAGTTGACCTTGAAGACCGGCGATGCCTTCGACATCTTCGTGAAGTCCGAAGTCGAAAAGCGCGAGAAGATTACCGGCGCGGAATGGGAAAAATCCGCGCGCTGGCGGGTGATCAAGGAAGATGGCAGCGTGGTGCAGGGCGAGGCCGAACGCCCCGTGACCTATTACCGCACCACCATGCGCTACACTCTCACCAATGCGAAATCGCAGCCGGTGAATGTCGATCTCTATCAGAACGGGCTCGACTATGGCTGGTGGGGCCGTGACTTCCGCATCGTGAGCGAGGATGTGCCGGGCGAACAGCTCAACGCCGACCGCCGCAAATGGACTGTGCCTGTTCCTGCCAATGGCGAACGGGTCGTCCGGGTCACTTACGAAACGCGTTACTGAGGCCCGGCATGGCGCGCGCCGCCTTTCCCACCCTGACGCTGGCCGCGGCCTTGCTCTCAATGGCCTGGGCCGCTCCGGCAGCTGCGCGCGAAGCTGTGATGGCTTCGGCTCCCAGCGCAGTGTCTGTCACGCTCTATCGCGACCCCGATCGCGGGCCGGATGACCAGATCAATCGCAATTGGCCGCGAGGCTTTGCAATGATCAACGAGACACGCACCGTCACGCTCCCTCCGGGCGAATCGACCATCCGCTTCGAGGGCGTGGCCGAAGGCATGGTCGCGGTCAGCGCCATCGTCACCGGCCTGCCGGGCGGAACGATCGAGAAAAACCGCAATGCGGACCTGCTTTCCCCCGCCGCTCTGGTGGACGGGACTTTGGGCAACCGGGTCACGATTACGCGCACCAATCCGGCAACCGGGGCTCAGTCGGCGGAGAGCGCCGTGGTGCGCACTCGGGCCGATGGCGGCCTCGTCCTCCAAACCGCGCAGGGCTACGAAGCGGTGCGTTGCGCCGGAATGCCCGAAAAGCTGACCTTCGACAGCGTGCCCGATGGCCTTTCGGCCCAACCGGTGTTCAGTATCGACACACGCGATGCGAGTGGCGGCACTTATCAGGTCCAGCTCACCTACATTGCCTGGGGCTTCGACTGGCAGGCCCATTATGTCGGCACGTTCGAGGACAAGGCGCCCGTGGGCAAGGAGAAGCTGCGCCTGCGGTCCTGGCTCACGTTGGTGAACGACAATGGTCAGAGCTTCGAAGATGCCACGCTGCTGGTAGTGGCGGGCAAGCTCAACGTGGAAAGCGATTTTCAGGGCCTCTCCGATCCGCCGCGGGGCAGGGGCCTGTTTTTGACCTGCTATCCGCTTGGCAGCACGGCGGAAGGTTCGCCGGAGAACTATCCATATCCGCCACCGCCGCCGCCTCCTGCACCAATGATGATGGAAGCAGATGCTGAAATCGTGGTGACAGGATCATTCCGGGTAGCGCAGTCGATGGCGTCTCCGGTCGCCATGGTCGCCACCGAAGAGGCTCTTGGCGATCTCAAGCTCTATCGCGTGCCCGAACGGGTAACGGTCGCTTCGAAGTCGATGAAGCAGGTCGCATTCCTCGACAAGGACGCAGTGCAGGGCGAATTGGAATATCGTGCCTCTTGCTCACCGTGGAATAATTCCAGCGATCCGCAGGCCCTGCGCCGCGTGCTCAAGACGAAGAACGACAAGAAGCACGGACTGGGCGTAGCCTTGCCGATGGGCGGAGTTACCTTGTTTGAGCCGTCCTCGGCCGGAGATTTGTTGGTTGGGGAGGAGACCCTGCGAGACTATGCGGAAGGGCAGGACGTAGAGATTGCGCTGGGCGAAAGCCCTAACGCCTTCGCCCTCTGTGTCCGGCAGACCGAGGCCGAGCCTGGCGATGAGGGCAATCCCTGGCTTCCCACCCGCGCCACCCTCACCAACGCCAATCGTCATCCGATCAAGGCGCGCGTTGAACTCGGCCGCCCGGCAGACTGGGGCGTGCGCAAGAAGGTGAAGGGCATGTCCGTGAAGGACGGCCAGTGGGTGATCGAGCGGACGATTCCCGCTGGTGCATCCGTCAACATTGACTGGGAAGTGCGTTCCGCTGAAGATGAGGATGACTGAACTGGCAGAAAACCGCCGGTTTTCGGAGTGACGAAAAAAATTCGTTCCACTCTTGTTCCATGAGAACAAATGCGATACACCTTCCGTCGGTTGACCTTTCCGGTCTTGGCTCTAGGCACTGACGGAGGCCCTCGATGGCGACGCAACTGAAGCTCGTGGATAAGGATACTATGGACCGTCAGAAGGCGCTGGACGCCGCTCTCGCACAGATCGACCGTGCTTTCGGCAAGGGTTCGGCAATGAAGCTGGGCTCGAAGGAAGCGATGCAGGTGGAAGCCATTTCCACCGGTTCGCTCGGTCTCGATATCGCTCTTGGCGTCGGCGGCCTGCCGCGCGGCCGCGTGATCGAAGTCTATGGCCCGGAAAGCTCGGGCAAGACCACGCTGGCGCTTCACGTTATTGCCGAAGCGCAGAAATCCGGCGGCACTGCGGCCTTCATCGATGCCGAACATGCGCTCGATCCGGTCTATGCCAAGAAACTGGGCGTCAACATCGATGAACTGATCGTCTCGCAGCCCGACACGGGCGAGCAGGCGCTGGAAATCACCGACACGCTGGTGCGCTCCAATGCGATCGACGTGCTGGTGGTCGATTCGGTTGCGGCGCTGGTTCCCCGGGCCGAAATCGAGGGTGAGATGGGCGACAGCCATGTCGGCCTGCAGGCCCGCCTCATGTCGCAATCCCTGCGCAAGCTTACCGGCTCGATCAGCCGCTCGCGCTGCATGGTGATCTTCATCAACCAGCTGCGCATGAAGATCGGCGTGATGTACGGCAATCCGGAAACCACGACCGGCGGTAATGCGCTCAAGTTCTACGCTTCGGTCCGTCTCGACATTCGCCGCACCGGTGCAATCAAGGATCGCGAGGAAATTGTCGGCAACGCCACACGCGTAAAGGTAGTGAAGAACAAGGTCGCCCCGCCGTTCAAGCAGGTGGAATTCGACATCATGTATGGCGAAGGCATTTCCAAGATTGGTGAGATTCTCGATCTCGGTGTGAAGGTTGGCCTCGTCGAGAAGTCCGGTTCGTGGTTCAGCTATGACAGCATCCGGATCGGTCAGGGCCGCGAAAACGCCAAGACCTATCTGAAGGAAAATCCCGAGATTTGCGACCGGTTGGAAGCCGCCATTCGCGGCCGGACCGACGAGGTTGCCGAGGAGATGATGACGGGGCCGGACGCGGACTCCGAAGACTGATCCTCAAGAAGCGCCGCGTACTGTGGCGTTTGCGAGAACGAAGCCGGCGCGAGTTTCCCTGACGGGGCTCGAGCCGGCTTTTTCGTGTCGCCGCTTGGCGCAAGCGCACAGAGGGTTTAGCCTGAAATACTCAACGCGAATTCGTTGGGGCAACGGAAGGTGCGGACAGCATGTCGAGGGTGATGGATTGGGAAGGGCAGGCCGGCAGTAGCTGGGCCGCCGAATGGCGCCGGACCGACCGTAGCTGGGGCGGGCTGACCGAAAGGCTGCTGCGTTCAACGCGCGATTTCACTTTCGCCAGTGTGTTGGATGTCGGTTGCGGAGCGGGGGAATTGTCGCTCGCCATTGCCCGTGGACGGCCCACTGTCGATGTCATGGGCGTCGATATTTCGCCCCAGCTTATTGAAGTCGCGCGCGATCGCGGGCGCAACCTGTCCAATGCGGCATTTGCACTTGGCGATGCTTCGCGCTGGGTGCCGTTGGGTGATTTCCGGCCCGATCTGCTGATTTCGCGCCATGGCGTAATGTTCTTTGCCGATCCGGTCGCTGCCTTTGCCCATATGGCCTCCATTGCCGCGCCCGGCGCCGGCCTGCTGTTCTCCTGCTTCCGCTCGCCGGCAGTGAACGAGATTTTCACGGCGGTCGGCAGCCTGCTTCCACCGCCTCCTATTCCGCCCGATCCCGAAGCACCCGGGCCGATGGCCTTTGCCGATCCCGATCGGGTGAAACGCATCCTTGCCTCGTCGGGCTGGGAGGATGTCCATCTCGATCCCTTCGATTTCGCCATGGTCGTGGGAATGGGGGAAGATCCTGTCAGCGACGCGGTTGCCTATTTCTCCACCATCGGCCCTGTCGCCACCGCAATGGCCGCTATGACCGAAGAAGTACAATCAGCGTTCCGCCAGAAGCTGCGCAGCTTCGTCGCCTCGCGAGAAATAGATGGTATCATCGCCTTTGCCGCCGGAGCCTGGATCGTCACAGCGAAGCGCAAATAAAGCCGCTATTGGCTGCGCCGGTCCGGATTTGGCGCAAAAGCGGCATTCGGCCATGCATCTCGGGCTTGGCTTTCGCTTTCGCACATCCTAGTTGCGAGCCATGAACTCGTCGAACGATATCCGCCGCACATTTCTCGATTATTTCGGGGCCAACGGGCATCAGGTCATGCCTTCGGCACCGCTTGTGCCGTATAACGACCCTACACTGATGTTCGTCAATGCGGGCATGGTTCCGTTCAAGAACGTCTTTACCGGGCTCGAAACTCCGCCTGCGCCGCGTGCGGCCAGCTCGCAGAAATGCGTGCGCGCCGGGGGCAAGCACAACGATCTCGACAATGTCGGCTATACTGCCCGCCACCTCACCCTGTTCGAGATGCTGGGTAACTTCTCCTTCGGTGATTACTTCAAGGAACGTGCGATCGAGCTGGCCTGGAACCTCGTCACGGGCGAGTTCGGGCTGTCGAAGGATCGCCTGTCGGTCACCGTTTATCACACGGATGACGAGGCCTGGAATCTCTGGAAGAAGATCGCCGGCCTGCCAGACGAGCGGATCATCCGCATCGCCACCAAGGATAATTTCTGGGCTATGGGCTCGGACGGCCCCTGCGGTCCCTGTTCTGAAATCTTCTGGGATCACGGCCCGGAAATCTGGGGCGGCCCTCCGGGATCGCCCGAGGAAGACGGCGATCGCTTCGTCGAAATCTGGAACCTCGTCTTCATGCAGCACATGCAGGAAGCCGATCAGATCATCGGCGATCTGCCGCGCCCCAGCATCGATACCGGCATGGGGCTGGAACGTATCTCAACCGTGATGCAGGGCGTGCATTCCGTGTTCGAGACGGACACGTTCCAGGCGCTGATCAACCAGTCGGTCGAACTCACCAAGGTGAAGGCTGAAGGCGATCACACGGCCAGCCATCGCGTGATTGCGGATCACCTGCGTTCCACCAGCTTCCTGATCGCCGATGGCGTGCTGCCTTCCAATGAAGGTCGCGGTTATGTGCTGCGCCGCATCATGCGCCGGGCCATGCGCCATGCGCACCTGCTGGGCGCAGCCGAACCGCTGATGCACCGTCTGGTGCCTGCGCTGGTCACGGAAATGGGCCAGGCCTATCCCGAACTGACCCGCGCCCAGAGCCTGATTGAGGAAACGCTGGAGCGTGAGGAAACGCGCTTTCGCCAGACGCTCGACAAGGGCCTGCGCCTGCTGGAAGAAGAAACCGGTGATCTGGGCGAAGGGTCGGAGCTTCCGGGCGAGACGGCCTTCAAGCTCTATGACACTTTCGGCTTCCCTTATGACCTGACCGAAGACGCGCTGCGTTCGCGCGGCATCGGCGTGGACAAGGCCGGCTTCGATGCCGCCATGGCCCGTCAGAAGGCTGCTGCGCGCGCCGCCTGGAAGGGCTCCGGCGCTGCTGCGGACGAGGAAGTGTGGTTCGATATTGCCGAGCGTGAAGGCGCCAGCGAATTCACCGGCTATGTCTCGACCAGCGGTGAAGGCCAGGTCGTGGCGCTGGTGGCAGATGGCAAGGAAGTCCAGTCCGCCGATGCTGGCACGGATGTGATCGTGCTGACCAACCAGACGCCCTTCTATGGCGAAAGCGGTGGTCAGGTCGGCGATGCAGGCACGATCTCCGGCCCGGGCGGCCTTGCGATCACCATCGCGGACACTTCCAAGCCGCTCGGTCGCCTGCATGCCATGCGCGGCAAGGTGGAAAGCGGCACGGTGAAAGTGGGCGATACGGTCCGCCTCGACGTGGACGTTGCTCGCCGCGATGCCATCCGCTCGAACCACTCGGCCACGCACCTGCTGCACGCGGCGCTGCGCAACCATCTGGGCGACCATGTCACCCAGAAGGGTTCGATGGTCGCGGCTGATCGTCTGCGTTTCGACTTCTCGCATACCAAGGCGCTCAGTACCGAGGAAATCGCGCTGATCGAAGCCGAAGTGAATGCCGAGATCCGCCACAACGATCCCGTTACCACGCGTCTGATGACGCCGGACGATGCCATCGCGGCAGGCGCCATGGCGCTGTTCGGCGAGAAATATGGCGACGAGGTGCGCGTCCTTTCGATGGGGCATACAGCTGCCGATACGGGCCGCAATTATTCCGTCGAACTGTGCGGCGGCACCCATGTGCGCGCCACAGGCGATATTGGCGTGTTCCGCATCGTTTCGGAAAGCGCCGTATCTTCCGGTGTGCGCCGTATCGAGGCACTGACCGGCGAGGCTGCGCGCCAGTGGCTGGTTGGCCGCGAGGAAACACTGAAGACTGTGGCGGGCACGCTCAAGACCTCGCCTGAAGAGGTAGAAGCCCGCGTTGCCGCATTGGTGGACGAGCGCAAGCGCCTCGAGAAGGAACTGGCGGAAGCCAAGCGTGCCCTCGCGTTGGGCGGTGGCGGCGGGGCCGCGCCTGCTGCAGCGGACGAGGAAGTGGGCGGAGTGAAATTCTCCGGTCAGGTCATCGAAGGGCTGGACGCCAAGGAATTGCGCGGGCTTCTCGACGAAGCGAAGAAGCGCATGGGTTCTGGCATCGCGGCCATCGTTGCCGTCAATGAAGGCCGGGCTGCGATTGCCGCTGCGGTGACTGACGATCTCACCGGCAAGTTCGATGCCGTAACGCTGGTGCGTGCAGGCGTGGAAGCGCTGGGTGGCAAGGGCGGCGGCGGCCGCGCCGATATGGCGCAGGGCGGCGGGCCCGATGGCGCCAAGGCGGCGGACGCGATTGCGGCGGTGAAGGCTGCCCTGGAATCTGTCGCGGCATGAGACTGAGGGCAGCGTGGCCTGTGGCTACGCTCGCCCTTATCGCTGTGCCGCTTTCGGCCGGGGTTTCTCCTTGGCCGTCAGGCATTTTTGGCAATGTCCGCATGTCGCGGGAAACCGGTGATCTCGGCGGGCTTGAATTGCGATTTTACGAGGAATCCGGTCGCCACTTTGTCGAATATGTGCTGTGCGAAGGCTGGTGCAACGAAACTATCGTTGCTGAGTTGCAGCGCGACGGGGACAGCTTCGTCTTCGAAGGTTCTGTTGAATATACCGATTCCGCCGGCGGCATCACCGAAGTCGGCCAACATTTTCGTCTGACGCCGAGGGGCAGGAAGTTTCGCGCGGCTCTCGTCGAAGGCGACTACTCCGCAGAACTTGGTGTAATTCGCCCGATCAGGCAACCATTCGGCCTGGCAGTAGCCCGCAGCGAAGAAAGTGCCTCCAACTGACTGGCTAGCTCAGCTCTCGGACGTACTGGTCCTGAGTTTCGGCTTATGGTCCAGCGCACCGTCGGTCTGAATCTTTTCTCGATATTCGTCGCGCTTTTCATGGATGGAGGCGATCACCGGGCCCATGGCGACGCCCAGATCGACCAGCACGGCCTCCGATAGCTGGAGCGAGCTTTCCAGCGTTTCGGGCACGGCATGAGTGGCGCCGCTGCGATAGAGCAGGGCGGCATGTTCGATGTCGCGCGCGCGGGAGATAATCAGCAGGTTCGGATAGGCCTGACGCAATTTGCGCACCAGGCGCTGGGCCAACACCGGCTCGTCCATGGTGAGGACTACTGCGGGCGCGGTCGCAACGCCCAACCGTTCCAGCACCTTGATGCGGGCTGCATCGCCGAAAGTCACGGCATAGCCGTCACGCCGCGCCCGTTCGACAAGATCAGTGTCACCGTCCACCCCGATATAGGGCTTGCCGTGGCGCGTAAGCATATCGGCAACCAGACGCCCGACGCGGCCGAAACCGACCACGATCACATGCGGCTCGCCCGGCCGGGAAGAGACATCTTCCAAAGCGGGAGTGGGATCGACGCGTCGCCCGATCATTCGGCCCAGTCGCGCCAGCAGCGGGGTGACGGTGAGGCCGATGGCCGTCACGATCTGCCAGAACTGCGCCGTGCCGGGCTGGATCAGCAGGGCCTGGGTGGCGGCGGCGAGCACGATCAGGGTGGTTTCCGAAGGACTGGCCATGAGTATGCCGGTCTCGGTCGCCGTGCCTGGCCGCGCGCCCATCAGCCGCAGCAGCACGCCGGTGACGATGGCCTTCAGGGTCAGCACACCCACGACGGCCAGCGCGATCGGGCCGAGATTGGCCCAGATGGTGGTGAGATCGATCCCCATGCCGACGGTGATCAGGAACACACCAAGGGCGAGGCCCTTGAATGGTTCGGTGATCTGTTCGACTTCGGAGTGATATTCGGTCTCCGCAATCAGCAGCCCGGCAATCAGCGCACCGACGATCGGGGAGAGGCCTGTCGCGGCTGTGGCGAGGCTGGCGCCGATCACCACCAGCAGGCTGGCGGCAAGGAACAGTTCCGGGCTTTTAGTGCGGGCGGCCTGTGCGAATAGCGGGGGCAGCGCTAGACGTCCGAGGAGCAATAACGCTCCGACCACCAGCGCACCCTGCCACAGTGTGGTAACCAGTCCTTCTGCCCCGTCGCTCGCGGCATAGGGCGCGAGCGCGCCGAGCAGGAAGATGATCGGGACGATCGCAATATCCTCGAACAGCAGCATGGCCAGCGCCGCGCGCCCAACGGGTGATTGCGTGCCGGAAATCTGCAGCACCAGCGCGGTGGAGGATAGGGCGAGGGCAAGGCCAAGCCCTAGCGCGCCGGTCCAGTACTGGCCGAGCATGGCGAGGAAGGCCGTGAGCAGGCAGGCAATAACCGTCAGTTCGAGCGCGCCCAGCCCGAAGACGAGCTTTCGCATCTCCCACAGCCGGTTGAAGCTCAGTTCCAGTCCGATAGTGAACAGCAGCAGGATGATGCCGAATTCGGCAAAGGGGTCCAGCCCTTCGGGATCGGTTATGGTGACGTAGCCAAGCCAGTCATAGCTGTAGACGAGCTTGCCCAACCCATAGGGGCCGACCAACACGCCGACCAGGATGAAGCCGATGACCGGCGTGATACGGAAGCGGGCGAAGATCGGGATCACCAGTCCCGCCGCGCCGAGGATCACCAGCGCATCGGACAGGAAGGTGGAGGTGAAATCGCCATGTGCCATAATGAAAGCTTATTGCAGGCGCGAAGGGATTGTCACCCACGGATCGGCGCCAAAACCCTCCATGTCCGAATGAATCGGCGCGGTTCGGGTGCATTGCGGAAAAATCTGTGGCGGCGCCCTTCGCAGCCGGCGCTTTTTCTGTTCTAACTTTCGGTATCGCGAAAAGAAGGAACCTGACGCCGCATGCCTCATGCCACGCCGCTTATTGCCACGCTTGTTGGCGGGATTGTTCTCGCATTCGTGCTGGGGGCGCTGGCGCATAGGGTGAAATTACCGCCGCTGATCGGCTATCTGATGGCTGGGGTGGTGATCGGGCCGTTCACGCCCGGCTATGTGGCCGACCAGCATCTTGCCGATCAGCTGGCGGAACTGGGCGTGATCCTGCTGATGTTCGGCGTGGGGCTGCATTTTTCGCTGAAAGAGCTGATGGCGGTGCGCAAGGTGGCCATTCCGGGTGCTGTAGCGCAGATCGGGGTGGCAATGCTGCTGGGCACGGGGCTTGCATTGCTCCTCGGTTGGGGCGTGGCGGGCGGCATCGTCTTCGGCCTGGCCCTCTCTGTAGCCAGCACGGTGGTGCTGCTGCGCGCCCTACAGGAACGCCGGCTGCTGGAGACGGAGCGCGGCAAGATCGCGGTCGGCTGGCTGATCGTGGAAGATCTGGTGATGGTATTCGCGTTGGTGCTGCTGCCAGCAGTGGCTGCTGGCGACGGTTCGATTGCGGGTATCAGCAATGCGCTGGGCCTGACGATGGTGAAAGTGGGCGCCTTCATTGCCTTCATGCTGATCGTGGGCCGCCGCGCGATCCCCTGGTTGCTGCACGAAGTGGCGCATAGCGGATCGCGCGAATTGTTCCGGCTGGCTGTGCTGGCCATCGCGCTCGGCGTGGCCTTCGGCGCCGCGGCGCTGTTCGGCGTTTCCTTTGCGCTCGGTGCGTTCTTCGCGGGCATGATCCTGTCCGAATCGCAGCTCAGCCAGCGGGCGGCGGAAGAGACGCTGCCGCTGCGCGATGCCTTCGCGGTGCTGTTCTTCGTTTCGGTGGGCATGCTGTTCAACCCGCATGTGGTGGTGGAACGGCCGCTCGCGCTGATCGCCACGGTAGCGATTATTGTGCTGGGCAAGTCGATTGCCGCCTATCTGATCGTGCGTGCCTTCCGCCGTCCGCATCGCACCGCGCTGACCATCGCGGCCAGCCTGGCGCAGATCGGCGAGTTTTCCTTCATCCTGGCTACGCTGGGCACTTCGCTGGAATTGATCCCCGGTGCGGCGCGCGATCTGATTCTGGCAGGTGCGATCTTCTCGATCCTGATCAATCCGCTGCTGTTCAGCCTGATTTCCCGCAGGGAGAGCAAGGCGGAACCTACGGCGCTGGCCGAAGCGCAGGCGGCGGTTTCCGTGGCCAAGGGGCATGTTGTTTTGATCGGCTATGGCCGGGTCGGTTCGCTGATCGGCGAGAAGCTGATCGAGGCAGGGGAGCGGATGACCGTGATCGAGGCGGAAGACGATTTCGCCGGGCTGCCCGCCTCGGGGGAGAGTGTGACCGTGATCGGCGGGAACGCCGCTGGGCCGGCGGTGCTTGAACGGGCAAACCTGGGCGAGGCGCGGTTGCTGTTCGTTGCGATTCCCCAGAGCTTCGAGGCCGGGCAGATCGTGGAGCAGGCGCGGGCGATCAACCCTGCGCTGCGGATCGTTGCCCGTGCCCATAGCGATGAGGAAGAACGCCACCTTGCCGCTTGCGGGGCGGATCTGACGATCATGGGTGAGCGGGAGATCGCGCGCAGGATGATCGAGCAGGCATTGCGGCCGGCCTGACCGCCGCCGGGGTGTTACACATGTTACACGTAATCGGGGTGTTCCCGAGGGGCCGCAATCCGTGCTTCCGAGTTGGGAGAAAGGCTGTAAAATGCATGATAAATATTTGATATTTAAAGCTTAAATTCGATTATTATCGGCCGCAAAATGGGGATTTCCTCACGCATCTTTTGAGGAAGCGCATACAGTGCGGCGAGAGCGTGGCGATTGACGATTGCCGGGCCAAGGCGATGGCATGGCGCATCGGCTTATTGCAAAAGGAAAGGCCGGGCCTGCGATGATGCAGGCCCGGCCTTCTTTCTTTTCCGATCCGGAAAGGTCCGATCAGGCCCAGTTGGCCATTTCGGTTTCGAGGTTCTGCACGATGGCTTCGAAGAACTGCTCGGTGGTCATCCACGGCTGGTCCGGGCCGATCAGCAGGGCCAGATCCTTGGTCATCTTGCCGCTTTCCACGGTTTCGATGCAGACCTTTTCCAGCGTTTCGGCGAAGCGCACCACGTCGGGCGTGTTGTCGAAACGGCCGCGATAGATCAGGCCGCGCGTCCAGGCGAAGATGCTGGCGATCGGGTTGGTGCTGGTCGCCTTGCCCTGTTCGTGCTGGCGATAGTGACGGGTGACGGTGCCGTGGGCGGCTTCCGCTTCCACGGTCTTGCCGTCGGGGGTCATCAGCACGGAGGTCATCAGGCCGAGCGAGCCGAAGCCCTGCGCCACCTGATCCGACTGCACGTCGCCGTCATAGTTCTTGCAGGCCCAGACGAACTTGCCGTTCCACTTCAGCGCGGATGCGACCATGTCGTCGATCAGGCGGTGTTCGTACCAGATCTTGGCGTCTTCGAACTTGGCCTTGAAGCCTTCGCTCTCATACACTTCCTGGAACAGATCCTTGAAGCGGCCGTCATAGGCCTTGATGATCGTGTTCTTGGTGGAAAGGTAGAGCGGCCAGCCGCGGTTCAGCGCGTAGTTCATGCTGGCGCGGGCGAAATCGCGGATCGAATCGTCGAGATTGTACATCGACATGGCGACGCCGGAGGACGGGAAGTTGAACACTTCGCGGTCGATCACCGTGCCGTCTTCACCTTCGAACACCAGGCGCAGCTTGCCCTTGCCGGGAACGAGGAAGTCCGTCGCGCGATACTGGTCGCCGAAGGCATGGCGGCCGACCACGATGGGATCGGTCCAGCCCGGGATCAGGCGGGGGACGTTGGAAATAACGATCGGTTCGCGGAAGATCGTGCCGCCCAGGATGTTGCGGATGGTGCCGTTGGGGCTCTTCCACATCTGCTTGAGGCCGAATTCCGTAACGCGGCCTTCATCGGGGGTGATGGTGGCGCATTTCACGCCAACGCCGTGTTCCTTGATGGCATTGGCGGCATCGACGGTGATCTGATCGTCCGTCTCGTCACGCTTCTGCACCGACAGATCGTAATAGATCAGGTCGATATCGAGATAGGGCTGGATCAGCCTTTCGCGGATCCATTGCCAGATGATCCGCGTCATTTCGTCGCCATCGATTTCGACGACGGGATTCGCGACCTTGATCTTCGCCATAGTGGCCCCTGTGCCTAGAGAAATGGGATGAGGGGCCTCTTAGCAGGCCACGGCCGTGGCGCAAGGAACTGGGCCTATAAACGAAAAAAGCGCCGCTTTCGCGACGCTTTTTCAGAATGGTGGGCGTAGCAAGGATTGAACTTGCGACCCCTACGATGTCAACATAGTGCTCTACCACTGAGCTATACGCCCGCACCATTCGGTCCGCCGGAGCATCCGGCAGGCGGGCCGTTTAGCGGCGCCTTGATCCGGTTGCAAGTGGGTAGCGGACAAGCTTTTCAGCTTTATTCGTTTTTTACAGCATTACCGATGCCTGATCCTCGAAAACGCGCTCGATCTCGAGCACGAGGTCGCGCAGGTGGAACGGCTTGGAAAGCACGTTGGCGCGCGGACTTTCGCGATTGGCCTTCAGCGTGACGGCGGCGAATCCGGTGATGAACATCACCTTGGTCTGCGGGCTGATCTCGCCGCAGCGCTGGGCCAGTTCGATCCCGTCCATTTCCGGCATCACGATGTCCGACAGCAAAAGATCGTATTCGCCGGTTTCGAGCAGGGGAATGGCGGCAGTGCCGCGATCGACCGCCGAAACCTTGTATCCTGCATTTTCCAGTGCGCGCGCCAGATAGGTGCGCATGGCCTCTTCGTCTTCGGCCAGCAGGATTTGCCGCATACCCGTACCTTCTTATGATTTCCGGTGTTGAAACTCCTTAGCCCATTTGCCGTTAATAATCTCTCGCGGAATCCCGGCTGGCCACATTTGAGACAGCCGCCTTTGACTTGGTTAGCGATCCGGGCCAGCAAGTGGGGATCGTGGGCGACAATCCTATCACGCGCGAATCGGGCGGCTTCAGGGGCGGGGCGATCCCCGGCTGCGCCGGCCAACCGGCTTTCACCCTGACCAGCCACGAACCTTCACCGATTCCCGTGCTGCTGGCCGTGCCCCATGCGGGGCGGCTCTATCCGCCCGCGCTGATCGGCCAGCTGCGCAATCCGGGCGAGGCGTCGCTGCGGCTGGAAGACCGCTATGTCGATCTGCTGGCATCGGCAGTGGCGCGTGAAACCGGTGCCGCGCTGCTGATCGCCCATGCGCCGCGTGCGATGATCGACCTCAATCGCGCGCCGGACGAGATGGATTGGGACATGCTGCGGCTGGGCACGCCGCCCGGCAGGCAGGGGGAACGGGTCAGTCGCCGCGCGCGCAGCGGGCTGGGGCTGGTGCCCCGGCGGCTGGCGGGGATGGGCGAGCTATGGCGCTCGCGCCTCGATGAGGCCGAGCTGGAAGCCCGGCTGGAAGGGGTTCACCGCCCCTATCACGAAGCCATATCGGGCAGCCTTTCCGCCCTGCGCACGCGCTGGGGCGCGGCCCTGCTGGTGGATATGCATTCCATGCCGCCGCTCGGCCCGCGCGGGCCGGGGGAGCCTGCTCCGGAAATCGTGCTGGGGGACCGTTTCGGCGCGACCTGTGACGGCGCCCTGTGCGCCGCCGCCTTTGACGAGTTGAACCGGCAGCGCCGGATCGCGACTCACAACCGGCCCTATGCGGGCGGCTATGTGCTGGACCGCCATGCCGCGCCGGGCAGGGGCATTCACGCCGTGCAGGTGGAAGTGTGCCGTTCCACCTATCTGGACCGGCGGCTGGCCGAGCCGGTGGAAGCGATGGCGGCGATGGTCACTTCGCTGGTGGCTCTGGTGCGCCGTCTGGCCGCCGAAACGGCAGCATTGGGGCGGGGCGCGCAATTGGCTCAGGCTGCGGAATAGGCCCTTCCCAAGGGGGAATAGGCCCGTCCCAAGGGCTGGGCCTTCCGGCGGCAGGCAATAAAAAACCACCTCGTGCAAGGTGCACGAGGTGGCCAAGGTACAGGGAGGAAGTACGCTCTCGCGTACTTATCCAGTCGAGCCATGAGGGAAGCTGCAACCGGACATTCCAAAGATAGGCGCCTGCGGACCAATTGCAAGCCCGCCGGCGCCTCTCTTCTGGAATTTCGTGAAGCTACTTAGTTTACGGCCTGCGGTGCACCTGCGCCGGGGCCTTTGCCCTGAGCGGTCTGGCGGGCGAAGATCACGCGCAGCAGATCCAGCGACAGGATATGCGCGAAGATCAGCGCCAGCATGCCGTTCTGGTTCCAGGTGCGCAGGATGTCGCCGCGCAGGTCACGCAGCTTTTCCTGATTGATCATCTTGAAACCGCGATAGACGTAGGGCTGGTCGAGGCCGTCCTGCGTGATGGCGACTTCGCCGTCCATCAGCAGATCGTGCTTGATCAGTTCGTCCACGAAGGACTGCGTGCGGAAGCCGGCTTCCTCGAAGCGTTCGCAGAACTGCATCACGCCCTTGGTGAAATCGGCCGGTTCCTCGCCTTCGAACAGCGTATCGCCTTCTTCGAAATCGCCCAGCAGCTTGCTCGACGGGTCGAAGCAGAGCGACATCGTCTCGCTGTTCGGGTCAAGCTTGGCGAGCAGGAAGGGATAGCGGCGGATATAGGCCGGAATGTAGATCTCGTTGCTGATCGCGCCCTTGTCGTCGACATAGACGTTCACGCCTTCGTTAAGGCCGAACAGCGCCAGCGGAACCGGGCGGTTGCCGGCCGAGAAGATGATCGGGAAATGGCGCTGGGCCGGGCCGAATTCGTCCACCGTCAGCGGCACCGCATGCTGGCCGATCAGCCAGTCGGCGGTATCCGTGCGGCGCGAACGCCACTTTTCGTGGTCGCGCCGGTTGAGCGGCATCAGATCCTGGTAAAACAGAGGCAGGTTCGGGCTCGGCGCGGTGGCCATTGGCATCTCTCCGACGTCAAAAAATTGCAAAAAAGCGGCATTTTCCGCGGTGTTCGAGCGGGGGCTTTAGGGCCTGTCGCCCAGCGGTGCAAGGGGCGGCGCAAGCGGCACGAGTTTACCCGGATTGAGCAGGCCGGCAGGGTCCAGCGCGTCTTTCACGGCGCGCATCATGGCCAGCGAAACCGGGTCTCCCAGCCGCCCCAGTTCGTCGCGCTTGAGCTGTCCGATGCCGTGTTCGGCACTGATCGAGCCGTCCCATTCCGTGACAAGGCCATAGACCTGCGCGCTGATCTTCTTCCCGTCGCCTTCCTGCCAGGCCAGCGGATCGACGCCCTTGGGGGCAATGACGTGGAAGTGGACATTGCCGTCGCCCAGATGGCCGAAGGCGATCGCTTCCGTGCCCGGCCAAGCCGCTTCGAGCAGGGGCACGGCGGTGTCGACGAATTCGGGCATCTTCTCCACGGCCACGGAGATGTCGTGCTGCACGGCGGGGCCTTTCGCCCGTTCTGCCGGGGCAATCGAATCGCGCAGCAGCCAGAAGGCTTCGGCCTGCGCTTCGTTGGCGGAAATCACCGCGTCTTCCAGCAGGCCCTTCTCGAAGGCGGAAGCAAGCATGTCTTCTGCCAGCTGCTGCAGATCGGGCCTGTTGCCGCGTTCGGCCACGATCTCGATCAGGGCATGCCAGGCATGCTGGCCCTGCAGCGGAGGGCGCGAGCCGGGCAGATGGTCGATCACATCGTTCAGGGTGGACTGGGCGATAACTTCGAAGCCTTCCAGCGCATCGCCCGCGACATCCTCGCAATGGAGCAGCAGAGTCCGCGCCGCCGTAAGCGAAGTGACGCCCGCCCACAGCACCAGCCGGTCGGCAAGGCCGGGCGACAGCTTCAGCGTGGCGGCCGTGACGATCCCCAGCGTGCCTTCCGAACCGATCAGCAATTGCTTCAGGTCGAAGCCGCGATTGTCCTTCTTCAGCGGGGTGAGGGCGCTGAACACGCTGCCGTCGGCCAGCACCGCTTCCAGCCCCAGCACCTGCGCGCGCATGGACCCGTGGCGCAGCACCTGCGTGCCGCCGGCATTGGTCGAAATCAGGCCGCCGATCGTGGCCGATCCCTTGCCGCCCAGTGTCAGGGGGAAGCGCAGGCCCTTTGCCTCCACCGCCTCGTGGAAGGTCTGCAGGATCACGCCTGCCTCGCACACGGCCTGCCGCGATGCCTCGTCGATGGAGCGGATCGCGTGCATCCGCCGCAGGGAGAGGATGATGGCCTTGCCGCTCTTGTCCGGGGTCGCCCCGCCGCACATGCCGCTGTTCCCGCCCTGCGGCACGATGACGATGGAATGGGCGGCGCACAGCTTGACCAGTGCGGAGACGTCTTCGGTCGAGGCCGGGGAGGCCATGGCCAGTGCGGCGCCAGTGAAGCGGCCGCGCCAGTCGGTCAGCCAGGGTTCCATCAGATCGGGATCGCGGGTGAGGCCGCGCGGGCCGAGCAGTGCCTCGGCTTCGGTCAGGAAGGTCTCGCTCATGGCGGCGCCTATGGCACAGATGGCCGCCGCGCCGCCAGCCTGCTTGCAACTTGCGAACGAAGAGTTAAGCCGATGTTCAAGCGGCGGCCTTATGGAGAGAAGCGGGACGGGGCGCATGTGGCGCTCGCCAGGTTCGAATTCTGATGAACAGCTTCGCTGCCCTTTTTGCGCCGCTGGCCCTGCTGCTTGGCACCGGGCTTGCCGATGCGCCCGCCGATCATGGCGGCCCGGAACTGCGCCTTACCGCGCAGGATGGCGAAGTGGCCGGCCCGCTGGCATCCTCTGCCGCAGCCATCGCCCCGGCGCTCTCGCTGGATGACAGCCTTGGCCCGCAGGACAATGCGCAGGTCCGCATCGAACAGAGCGTGACGATCCGCATCTCCCCCCGCGCCATCGCCAATCAGAGCGATCTGCTGGCCCAGTTGCCGCAGGGCAAGAAGTCCAGCCATGTGGAAGAACGCAAGTTCGGCGACTGTGTCTCCGCGCAGGGGATTGCCGGTGTAGCGACAACGGCGGATGACCGGCTGCTGCTGTTCATGCGCGATCGCAAGGTAATCAGCGTCGCGCTGGAAAAGGCCTGCAGCGCACGCGATTTCTATTCCGGCTTTTATGTCCAGCGCACCAGCGACGGGATGTTGTGCGTGAAGCGTGACAAGATTCATTCCCGCGCCGGCAGCAAATGCGCGCTCAAGCAGTTCCGCCAGCTGGTGGCAGTTCGTGAATGACGGATGACCGGGGCGCCAATTCCTTGACTTTTCCTGCCGTATCGTCATAGGGCGCGGCGTTTGCCGTGTGCCTTGGGGCGCGCTGCTTTCGCCAGCGCCGGGCGCATTTCGCAGCCCGTGCCGAATCCGGACACTGTCTATTCTATGAAATTCGCCGATCTCGGCCTGTCTGACGAATTGCTGCAAGCGGTTGAATCCGCCGGCTATGACGCGCCCACGCCGATCCAGGCCCAGGCGATCCCGCAGATCCAGATGATGAAGGATCTGATCGCGATCGCGCAAACTGGCACCGGCAAGACCGCCAGCTTCGTGCTGCCGATGATCGACATTCTCGCTCACGGCCGCCGCCGCGCGCTGATGCCGCGCAGCCTGATCCTGGAGCCGACGCGCGAACTGGCTGCCCAGGTGGCCGAGAATTTCGAGAAATACGGCAAGAACCACGATCTCAAGATGGCTCTGCTGATCGGCGGCGTGCAGATGGGCGATCAGGTGAAGGCGCTGAACGAAGGCGTGGACGTGCTGATCGCTACGCCGGGCCGCCTGATGGACCTGTTCGAACGCGGCAAGATCCTGCTCACCGGCTGTGATCTGCTGGTGATCGACGAGGCGGATCGCATGCTCGACATGGGCTTCATCCCGGATATCGAGACGATCTGCTCCAAGCTGCCGCCCAACCGGCAGACACTGCTGTTTTCGGCCACCATGCCGCCGCCGATCAAGAAGCTGGCGGACAAGTTCCTGAGCAACCCGAAATATATCGAGGTTGCCCGCCCGGCATCCACCAACACCAACATCGCCCAGCACAAGGTGTTCGTCAGCACGCGCAAGAAGCGCGAGGCGCTGCGCCATCTGCTGCGGACCGACGATGTGCGCACCGCAATCATCTTCGCCAACCGCAAGACCACGGTGCGCGAACTGGCCAAGAGCCTGAAGCGCCATGGCTTTGCCGTGGGCGAAATCCATGGCGACATGGACCAGCCGCAGCGTTTGGCCGAACTGCAGCTGTTCAAGGATGGGCACATCAACATCCTGTGCGCTTCCGACGTCGCGGCCCGCGGGCTGGACGTGAAGGGCGTGAGCCATGTGTTCAATTTCGACACGCCCTGGCATCCTGACGATTACGTCCACCGCATCGGCCGCACCGGCCGCGCGGGGGCCAAGGGCCGCGCCTTCACCTTCGTCAGCGACGAAGATGCGGAGGCGATCGCCAATGTCGAAAAGCTGACCGGGATGGAAATCCCTGTCTTCACTATCGAAGGTGGTGAGGAGGCAGAAGATCGTCCCGCGCGCTCGGAAAAGCCGAAGCGGCAGAGCCGCGAGCGTGAAGGTCGCGAACGCGAGGAGCGCGAACCCCGCAAGCCCGCGCGCGAGGAACGTCAGCCCAGGGCAGAGCGTGGCGAGCGTTCGGATAGCCGGAAGCAGAAGCCCGAACGCCGCGGCGAAGATCGTCGCCCGAAGTTCGAGGACAAACTGCCTGACGATGGCGGCTGGAACGGCCCGATCCCGGGCTTCCTGAACGTATCGGCAATCTGATTTCTACAATAATTCAGGTGCCTACGCACTATCCCTAAGCGGCATGCCCTCTTTGGCGGTCTAATCCGGCCAGATTGGGGAATCGCTTTGGGGGCATGATGCAGCGCTCGGTTGGACATTTACTTGCGGGCGGCTGGGTATTGTCCGTCGCACTCGTATTGACCGGTTGTGGCGGTAGCGGGGTCAATTCGACGCCGACACCGGCTCCTCCATCAACTCCGACACCCGCTCCTCCATCAACTCCTCCATCAACGCCGACTCCCTCTCCCACAAATCCGCCGCCTACGCCGGCGCCTGTCCCGACTTCCCTGCTTTCGCAGGCGGCTGAGTTCCCGGGCTTCACGTCCCTGATCGGCTATAGCGGCGTTATCAGCACGGGCATCGGTAGTGTGAGCAATCCCTCGTTCTCCGATTCCGGGGCATATGGATTGCCTGAAAAAATGTCGGTCCGGTATGACCCGGTCCTGAAAACCTATACCGTGCAGGATGCATCCAGCAGCGCGACCTTCGCGGCTGGCGACAATATCGACTATCCCGGTTACGAACATCGCTTCCAGGTTTCCGGCACGAGCACGCTGGACAGCCTGCGCCTCTATGGCAACGCAATCTTCCCCGCTCCGAATGGAGAGGCGCCGGTTGAGCTGAGCTATACGAGCTATGCAAGGTGGAGCCACACGGACCTCGCGCTGGATCGCACGAGGATCACCTATGCGGTGTTTGGCCTTGTTACTCCCGAGGCGGACGTTCCCAAGATCGGGACATCAACTTACACGGGCGCCGTGTTGGGCGATATTTACGAGTTTGGTTATGTGAAGGCACGCACTTTCGGGATGACGGGCGAAGCAACTCTCAGCGCGGATTTTGCGGCCGGAACGGTGGCGACCTTGCTCAGCCTGCCCGGCCGAGGCGCGACCTTCACGGGGGAAGGCACGATCAACGCTGCCGAATTCGGCGGTTCCTTCGTCTCGAGCAGCCGCCGGAACTTCGCAACGGGCAATTTCGAAGGTGCCTTCTTCGGGCCTGCGGCAAACGAGTTCGGTTATTCGTTTTTCATCAGTGAAATTAACCCCGATCCATATTCCGGGGCATCCGTGGCACCGATGTTCACCTGGTATTCCGGCGTAGTGGTCGGCAAGGAAGATTGAGTCAGGCGAGAGTGACGAAGCTGTCGATCACCCGCTTGCGGCCGGTGGTTTCGAATTCAATCTCCAGCTTGTTGCCTTCCTGGCCGATCACTTCGCCATAGCCGAACTTCTCGTGAAACACGCGCGCGCCGATGGCGATGTCGCCTCGTGGCTTGGCGGCATAGCTGGCGGCGCTGCGGCCCGGTTCGGCAAGGCGTTTGGGCGTGGAATCATATCCGGTCGAAATCGCACGTTGCCAGCCGGGGCCGCGATTTTGCGAGCGGGCAGGGCGGTCGCGGGCGACATGGGCGAAGGGATCTTCCCGTTCGGACCAGTTCGCGCGCCAGAGCGAGGCGCCGCCCGACAGCGTCGTTTCCTGCTCGATATGGGTATCGGGCAATTCCTCGATGAAACGGCTGGGGATCGAACTGGTCCACTGGCCATAGATACGCCGGTTGGCCGCATGGAGGATCGTGCAGCGCTTGCGCGCACGGGTGATGGCAACATAGGCCAGCCGCCGCTCTTCCTCCAGACTGGCAAGCCCGCCTTCATCCAGCGCCCGCTGAGAGGGGAATACGCCTTCTTCCCAGCCGGGCAGGAAGACATTGTCGAATTCCAGCCCTTTGGCGGCATGCATGGTCATGATGGTGACCTTTTCGCCATCGTCGCTGGCGTCATTGTCCATCACCAGACTGACATGTTCTAGGAAGTCCCCCAGAGTCTCGTAATCTTCCATCGCGCGAGCGAGTTCGGAGAGGTTCTCGAGCCGGCCGGAGGCCTCGGCGCTGCGTTCCGCCTGAAGCATGGCATTATAGCCGGTTTCTTCCAGCACGGTGCGCAGCAGTTCTGCCGGGCTGGTCTGTTCTGCCAGTTCGCGCCAGCGGATGAAGCTGGCCATCAGGCTGGCGATTGTGCCCGCCGCGCGCTTGGGCAATTCGTCCGTCCCGGCAAGCTGGAGCGCGGCGGCGGCAAGGGGCAGGCCACTCGCGCGGGCATGGCGGTGCATCGCCTCCAGCGCCTTGGCGCCAAGGCCGCGCTTGGGCTGGTTGTAGATCCGCTCGAACGCCAGATCGTCCTGCGGTTGGGCGATCACCCGCAGATAGGCAAGCGCGTCGCGAATTTCGGCGCGTTCGTAGAAACGAAAACCACCGATAATCTTGTAGTTAAGGCCGATTTGTATGAAGCGGTCTTCAAATTCGCGCGTCTGGTACTGCGCACGCACGAGGATGGCGATCTGATCCAGCGGGGCGCCTTCGCGTTCCAGCCGTTCGATCTCCTCGCCCACCCGGCGCGCTTCTTCCGGCGCGTCCCACACGCCGATCACGCGCACCCGGTCCCCGCCGTTGCGCTCGGTCCACAAAGTCTTGCCCAGCCGCTCGCTATTGGCGGCGATCAGGCCGGAGGCGGCGCCCAGAATGTCAGGCGTGGAGCGGTAATTCTGTTCCAGCCGGATCACTTTTGCGCCCGGAAAATCCTTTTCAAACCGAAGGATATTGGCAACTTCTGCGCCGCGCCATGAGTAGATGGACTGATCGTCATCACCCACCACGCAGATGTTTTTCCGGGCCTGAGCGAGCAGGCGCAGCCAGAAATACTGCACGGCGTTGGTGTCCTGATATTCGTCCACCATGATATATTTGAAGCGCTGCTGATATTGCTCCAGCACCTCGCGGTGCTTGCGGAAGATGTTCAGCATGTGGAGCATCAGATCGCCGAAATCGCAGGCATTCAGTGCCTTCAGCCGGTCCTGATAGAGGCGGTAGAATTGCTGGCCCTTGCCGTTAGCATAGCTTTCATTCTCCCCCGCATCGAGGTCTTCCGGGTTGAGGCCGCGGTTCTTCCAGCGGTCGATCAACCCGGCAAGCTGGCGGGCTGGCCAGCGTTTCTCATCGAGGTTCTGTTCCACGATCAACTGCTTGAGCAGCCGCAGTTGATCGTCCGTGTCGATGATCGTGTAATTCGATTGCAGCCCGGCCAGTTCGGCATGGCGGCGCAGCATCTTGGCGCAGATCGAATGGAAGGTGCCCAGCCATGGCATCCCCTCCACCGCATCGCCGATCAGCTGCCCCACGCGGTGGCGCATTTCGCGCGCGGCGCGGTTGGTGAAGGTGACGCACAGGATCTCGCTCGGCCAGGCGCGCCTAGTGGCGACCAGATGGGCCAGCCGGGCGGTCAGCGCTGCCGTCTTGCCGGTGCCGGCACCTGCCAGCATCAGCACCGGGCCTTCGGTAGTCAGCACCGCCTCCTGCTGGGGCTGGTTCAGCCCTTGCGCATAGGGTGGCAAGTCGGCGCCCGACGGCGGCGGAGAGAGGGAAGCGTCATTATTCATGGTGTTTGCGAACAGTTAGGGAACATGGGCGGGGTGCGCAAGCGCTTGTCCACAAGTCGTGCTTGACCTTGCGCGTGGTGCAAAGCAGCAGGCAATGCATGGGTCATATCAAAGAAAACTCGCGCGTCCTCACCGCGGCGATGGTCGGCACGGCAGTCGAATTCTACGATTTCTACGTCTATGCCACGGCGGCGGCACTGGTGTTCGGGCCGCTGTTCTTCCCGGCCGAAAGCGCCAGCGCGCAATTGCTGCTCAGCCTGATGAGCTTTGGCCTGGCCTTCTTCGCCCGTCCGGTGGGCGCAATTGTGTTCGGCCATTTCGGCGACAGGATGGGCCGCAAGAGCACGCTGGTCGTCTCGCTGTTGCTGATGGGCGTTTCCACTCTGCTGATCGCGTTCCTGCCGACTTACCAGATGGTCGGCTGGGTGGCCCCGGCGCTGCTCTGCGTCCTCCGTTTCGGTCAGGGTTTCGGCCTTGGCGGCGAATGGGGCGGGGCGGCCCTGCTGGCGGTGGAAAATGCGCCCAAGGGGTGGGAAGCGCGCTTCGGTTCCGCGCCGCAGCTTGGCGCACCGGTGGGCTTCCTGGCCGCCAATGGCCTGTTCCTGCTGCTGGGCATGGCCCTGCCTGAAGCGGACTTCACCGCATGGGGTTGGCGCATTCCCTTCCTGCTGAGCGCGATCCTGGTGCTGCTGGGCCTGTGGGTGCGCCTGCGCATCGGCGAGACGCCTGCCTTCAAGGAAGCGCTGGAGAAGTCACCGCCGCACAAGATGCCCCTGGGTGCGGTGGTGGTGCATCACTGGCCCGCGCTGATCGCGGGCTGTGCGGGCGTGGTGGCATGCTTCGCGATCTTCTACCTCTCAACCGCCTTTGCGCTGGGCCATATGACCACAGTGCGCGGGGTGGATCGGGAGACGATGCTGTCCATCCAATTGGCCGCCAACACCTTCCTGGCAGTGGGTATCGTGCTTTCCGCCATCTGGTCCGATCAGGCCAGCCCGCGCAATGTGCTGGTGGCGGGTGCCATCGGCACGATCATGCTGGGGGTCATGTTCGGCCCGCTGATCGCATGGGGCAGGCTGGGCGAGGTCTTCATGCTCCTCTCCTTCGCGCTGCTGGTGATGGGTTTTGCCTATGGCCCGCTGGGTGCCTGGCTGCCGACGCTGTTCCCCGTGAATGTACGCTATACCGGGGTGTCCATCGCCTTTAACGGCGGCGGGATCATCGGCGGGGCCGTCACTCCGGTTGCCGCGCAATGGCTGGCCGGAAGCGGCGGGGCCGATGGCACGGCGCGGGGGGGGGCATTCCTTGCAGTGGCTGGCCTCATCACCCTGCTGGGCGTGGCCTTCGGCCGCAAGAGCAAGGAGCGTGTGGCGGCAGTGATCGCCGAATAAAGGCCCTGCTCAGCCTTCCGTCAGGCGCAGCAGGTGCAGCCGCGCCTTGCCGCAATCGCGGGTAGCGTCGAGTTCGAAGCCCTTGAGGTCCAGCACTTCGCGGCGTGAGGTTTCCACGCTGATCCATGCGCCGGGCGCGATCCAGCCGAGGCGGCGCAGCTTGTCCAGCGCCACGGCGCCGGCCCCTGTATCGTAAGGCGGATCGAGCAGCAGCAGATCCACCGGTTGCTTCGCCACGCCCAGCGAAAGCACGGACATGGCTCGCACATCGCATTGCGGCTGGGCGCGCAGGCCCGCGATATTCTCGCGCAAGGCCCGGATCGCAGCCGGGTCCTGCTCCACGAAGATTGCCTTTTCCGCCCCGCGCGACAGGGCTTCCAGCCCCAATGCGCCGGAACCGGCGAACAGATCGGCCACGGTCAGCCCTTCAAAGCTGCCCAGCCGGCTGGCGAGCATGGAAAACAGCGTTTCCCGCGTGCGGTCGGCCGTGGGGCGGGTGATCTCGCCCCTGGGCGCGCGCAAGGGGCGCCCGCGCCATTCCCCGGCGATGATCCTCACTTCCATCCCCCGCGCGTGGCGATGTGGCGGCGGAACTGTTCGACATCCTTCTGGCGCACTTCGCTGGCCTGCCCGCGGGGCAGATCGCCCAAGGCAAAGGGACCATAGGAGATGCGCATCAGGCGGCTGACCTGCAGGCCGAGATGTTCGAGCACCCGGCGCACTTCGCGGTTCTTGCCTTCGGTCAGGGTCAGTTCGATCCACTGGTTGCGGCCGGTGCGCCGTTCCAGATTGGCGTCGATCCGCCCGTAATGAACGCCTTCGATCGTCACGCCTTCGATCAGCGTTTCAAGCTGGGCCTGCGAAATGTCGCCGAAAGTGCGGGCGCGATAGGTGCGCGGGATGCCGCTGGAAGGCAGTTCCATCGCGCGCTTCAACTCGCCGTCATTGGTCAGCAGCAGCAGCCCTTCGGTGTTGAGATCCAGCCTGCCGATGGGCATCAGCCGGGGCGTGCCGGGGGGCAGGGCATTGCGCAGGGCATTGTAGATGGTCGGGCGGCCCTTGGGGTCACGCTCCGCCGTCAGCAGGCCCTGCGGCTTGTGGAACAGGAACAGGCGCGGCGCTTCAGGCGCGGCTACAGGGTCGCCGTCCACCGTCACGCCCTTCAGGCTGGTGAGGATAGTGGCGGGCGTTTCCAGCACCTTGCCGTCCAGCGCGATGCGGCCATCCGCGATCATCCGTTCGATCTCGCGGCGGCTGGCCACGCCTGCGCGGGCAAGCAGCTTTGCAATGCGATCGCCTTCGCGCGGTGCTGCGTCTGCGGTCTTGGCCGTGGCTTTTGCGGGGCCGGGCTTGCCGGGTGCAGATTTGGCGGCTGCGGATTTGGGGGCGGGTCGCCTGCGCGGCGCCGCGTTCCTGTCTTGAGGCATGGAGCGGCCCTTAGGGCCAGAGCGCGGGGCCGTCAAAGCAATGCCTCCCTTTTCCGGGGCAAAGAAGGATGCTGCCCGAAAGTTACACGAAACAGCCTGCGAAACTTCGCAGATATTTCGGAATAATCACAAAATAACAATGCATTGGGCGACAATTCTCGGCGCCGGGTGTGACCTTTTACCTGTCCGTCCCCGCCCCGCGGGAAGGTGCGTTCATTCCCGCCGCACAGAAAGGCGCAGCCGGTGAAGGGGACGAGGCCGGATATCGCGAACATTGTCTTCGCGCATTCGCATATTCGGACGCAGTAGGAAAATGCTTTGCGCAGCCTCAGCCCGGATCGCGGGCGCGCGGATGGGGGAGGCGGCCCGGATTGTCGTGCCGGGCAGGATCGTATTCCCGCCATTGATCCAGATCGCGGATCAGTTCGGTGCCACAGCGATGGCATGAAGTTCTGAAGTCTATACCGTCGTTCCACACGCGGCGCCGGTTAACCCGATGGCCGAACGTGCGGCATAAATATGCCCCTATCACCAGTTTGCCCCCTTTTTTCCGGATGCCTTTCCGGAACATCCCCTCCCAGGGGATCGGCATTCGGCAATTCATCAGAAATTGCTAAAATATGACAATTTACCAATGCCTTAGGAGTCCATGGATGCGCCGAACTTCTTAACGCATGGTTACAAAGTTTGAGAGGGCGTTAACGATTGACGCACTTGCATGGCGGTGCGTTTGCGCAGGTGGCGGTCGCATCGCCGCCCCTTTTCGGCGCGCTCTGCACAGGGCAGCCTTGCGAGACTGTGGAAGCCGCTCTTTCTTTCCCGATAGGCAACGCTAGTTTGGCGGCCGCAACGCAAGGGAGGCGGCATGGCCGACGCGATGGAACACGCTGCAGCAACGGAACGGCGCAGCCTGTGGGGCTCGATCAAGCCCTATCTGGAAAAGGAATCGCTCGCCGCCTTCTTCCTCGGCATTTCCTCGGGCTTTCCCTATGCCATGATCGCTGCGACGCTGACCACGCGGCTGGCGCAGGACGGGATTGAGAAGTCGACCGTCACAGCCTTCACGCTGGCCTTTCTGGTCTACAATCTCAAGGTGTTCTGGGCCTGGATTCCCGACGGGGTGCGGTTGCCCATTCTCGGGCGACTGGGGCAGCGCGTATCGTGGATGATCGTGTGTGGCGCCTTCGTGGCGGCAGCGGTTGTGAACCTCGCATTGGCCGATCCCAAGGCGGATATCGTGTGGATGGCCACCAGTGCAGTGCTGGTAGGCATTGCGGGCGCGACCTTCGACATCGTGATCGACGCCTACCGGATCGAGACGTTGAAGCCCTATCAGCTCGGCACCGGATCGGGCATGAGCCAGTATGGCTGGCGCATCGGCTCGGCAGGGGCTGGCGCACTGGCGCTGGTGGTGGCGGCGCGCATGGGCTGGTCCGCCGCCTATATTGCCTGTGCGGCACTGGTGCTTCCGGCAGTCCTGACAGCGATCATCCTTGGCGAGCCGGAGCGTCGCAAGGTGACTATCGAACGGCGCGGCGTGGCAGAGGTGTGGCATTCCATTGCGGGGCCATTCGCTGAATTCTTCCAGCGCAAGGGCGCCCTGCTGGTGCTGCTGTTCATCCTGGTCCACAAGATCGGCGACACACTGGCGAACCTGACCTTCCGCCTGCTGTTCGACGATCTGGCATTCAGCAATGACGAAATCGCGCTGTACGATGTGGGCGTGGGCTTCTGGGCCTATCTGATCGGCGTGTTCATCGGCGGCGTGGCCTATGCAAAGATGGGCCTCAAGCGCTCGGTTCTGGTGGCGCTGGTGCTGATGGCCGTTTCCAATCTCAGCTTTGCCGCACTGGCGGCTGCGGGCCATTCCAACATCGGCATGGCCGGGGCCATCGGGTTCGAGAACATCGCCAGCGGCTATGGCGGCGTGGTGGTGGTCGCCTATTTCTCAGCCTTGTGTGACCTTCGCTTCACGGCGGCTCAATACGCGCTGATCAGCGCGAGTGCGAGCATTGTGGGCCGGTTCCTGACCGGCACCACTGCCGGCGCGATGATCGAGAACTTCGGCTACGTGAACTTCTACCTCGTCACTACCGTGGCGGCAGTGCCGGGTATCGTCCTGTTCTGGTGGATGAGCCGCACCGGGCTGGTAGATGCCTCCATGGGCAGCGCAGGCGAGGAAGAGCCGGTGGAGAAGGCTTTCGATTGAGCTGAGGCGCAGGAAAGAGAGAAGGGTTCGCGCAAAGACCGCAGAGAACGCGAAGCGGGTGGGTCATGTCCACCCCCTCGTCATTCCCGCGCAGGCGGGAATCCAGTTCGACCGCAGCTGCTGGGTTCCCGCCTGCGCGGGAATGACGACAATGGAAGTGTGCGCGAGTCCACTGCGCTCTCTGCGTCTCTGCGCGAAAAGAACGGCCTCGCTGAAATCGCTCGCGCGGCGAGCGCCAAACCTCAGTCCGGCACTTCCTCATTCGCTTCCAGCACAACGCCTGCCAGATAGAGCGAACCGGCGATCAGCACGGTGTGCGCACCGGGGGTGAAGCTGGCCAAGGCTTCCTGCACAGTCTGCGCGGGGGCAGCATCGGTAATGCCGAGGGCCTTTGCGGCGGCGGCGATGTCTTCCGGGCTGTGGCAATCGTGGCCGGTGATCGGCACGGTGCGGATCTGGGCGATCATCGGGGCGATGGGCTCCAGAAACTCGCCGATGGGCCGGTTGGCCATCATGCCCATGACGAGGGCGAGGCCGCTGCGCCCGGCCAGCGCGCGCGAAATCGCCTGTGCCGCATCCGGGTTGTGCCCGCCATCGAGGATGAATTCCGCACCGGGAACCAGCGCGGTGATCGGTCCCTCCTTCAGTGCCTGAAGGCGCGCGGGCCAACGGGCATTGACGATGCCTTGTGCCATGGCCTCGGGCGTTACCGCGACTGTGCTCTGGTGGCGCAGCATGGCCACGGCCAGCGCCGCGTTTTCACCCTGATGCTTGCCGTAAAGCGTGGGCAGCGGCAGTTCCAGATCGCCGGCGGCGTCGCGGTAATGCAGCTTGTCGTCCACATGCACGGTCCATTCCTGGCCGCGCATGGCCACGCTGGTGCGCGCTTCCTTGGCAAGGCGGATGACCTGCGCGGTCGCCTCGGGCGGATAGGACATGGTGACGAGCGGCGCGCCAGCGCGGGCGATATGGGCCTTTTCAAAGGCGATGCGGGCCAGCGGATGGGCGGGCGCCACAGGGTCTTCACGCAGCAGGAACGCTTCATGGTCGATCCCCAGCGAGGCGATGCCGCAGGCGACCGGATTTTCCAGCACATTGGTGGCGTCAAACCGCCCGCCAAGGCCCACCTCGATCACGCAGACATCCGCCGGGATGCGCGCGAAGGCGAGGAAAGTGGCGGCGGTGGTCACTTCGAAGAAGCTCGGCCCAAGGTCTTCGCTGGCGTCCAGCACTTCCTTGAGCAGCGAGGCGAGCAGCTTGTCCTCGATCAGCTTGCCGGCCAGCCGGATGCGTTCGTTATAGCGCACCAGATGCGGCTTGGTGGCGGTGTGGACCGTCAGCCCCTGTGCTTCCAGCATGTAGCGCAGATAGGTGCAGGTCGAACCCTTGCCGTTGGTGCCCGCGACATGGAACGTGGGCGGCAGGTGCTTCTGCGGATCGCCGATGCGCTTCAGGATTTCGCGGATCGTCTCAAGGCCGAAGCGGCCCTGAGGCAGGGTAAGGGCGGCGAGCCGGTCAAGCTCCCGCTGGACCTCAGGATCTTCCGAGGTAGCGAAATCGCGCATCTGCTATGTCCTGCGAAGTGGCTCAGGCGGCCTTGGCCGGGGTCAGGTAATCGAGCAGAGTGGCCAGCGTGGCGCGCAGATCCTTGCGCTCCACCACCATGTCCACCATGCCGTGTTCGTGCAGATATTCCGCGCGCTGGAACCCTTCGGGCAGCTTTTCGCGGATCGTTTCCTGAATCACGCGCTGGCCCGCAAAGGCGATCAGCGCGCCTGGTTCGGCAATATGGATGTCGCCCAGCATGGCGTAGCTGGCAGTGACGCCGCCCGTGGTCGGATCGGCCAGCACCACGATATAGGGCAGGCCCGCTTCCTTCAGGCGGCGGGTCATCACAGTCGCCTTGGGCATCTGCATAAGGCTGAGAATGCCTTCCTGCATGCGGGCGCCGCCAGCAGCGGTAACCACGACATAGGCGCATTTCTCGGCCAGGGCCTTCTCGGCACCGGCACAGAAGGCTGCGCCCACGGCCATGCCCATGGAACCGCCCATGAAGCCGAAATCCTGCACGCCCACCACGGCCTTGCGCCCTTCGATCCGCCCGGAAGCGGCAGTGAAGGCATCGGCATGGGGCGAGTTGGCGCGGGCCGCCTTGAGGCGATCGGTATAACGCTTGGAATCCCGGAACTTCAGCGGGTCTTCCTTCACCTTGGGCGCGGGCAGCAGCTTGAAGCCTTCGTCCAGAATCTGCGCCAGGCGGGCATCGGCGCCGATGCGGCCATGGTGGCCACAGCGCGGGCAGACGCTGAGGTTCGCCTCATATTCCTGCGTGAACAGCATTTCCCCGCAGCCGGGGCATTTCACCCACAGATTGTCGGGAGATTCGCGCTTGTTGCCGAAGGGCAGGGCGTTGCGGACGCGGGAAAGCCAGCTCATGCGACTGTTTCTCGTGCATTATGGACCGCCTTGGCAAGCGCGGCGGTCAGTTCCTTGAGCGGCGCGGCGGCTTCTTCGCCATGAGCCGCGACGATATCGATGAAGGCAGAGCCGACCACGACGCCATCGGCCACGCGGGCAATCGCCTCGGCCTGTTCGGGCGTGCGCACGCCGAAGCCGACCGCCACGGGCAGGTCAGTCGCCGCCTTGAGGCGGGATACGGCCTGTTCGATGGAATCGAGCGCCGCCTGCTGCTTGCCGGTGATCCCGGCGACAGAGACGTAATAGAGGAACCCGCCCGACCCTTCGAGCACGGCGGGAAGGCGCGCTGCATCGGTAGTGGGAGTGGCAAGGCGGATCATGTTGAGGCCTGCACCGCGCAATTGCGGGCCAAGCTCTGCATCTTCCTCGGGTGGAATGTCGACGCAGATCACGCCGTCCACGCCGGCCTTGGCGGCCTCGGCCGCAAACCAGTCCGCACCGCGATGGATCATCGGATTGGCATAGCCCATCAGGACCAGCGGCACTTCGGGATGACGCGCACGGAAGCCCGCAGCGAGGGCGAGAACATCCGCCGTGGTCGTGCCCTTGGCCAGCGAACGCAGGTTCGCAGCCTGAATCGCCGGGCCATCGGCCATGGGATCGGTGAAGGGCATGCCCAGTTCGATCACATCGGCGCCACCTGCGACCAGCGCATCGAGATTGGCGGCGGTATCGCCGTCACCGGCAGTGATGAAGCAGACGAGGGCGGGGTGGCCCTTTCCGAATGCGGTTGCAAAGCGGCTCATATCTTGGCCCCCAGCGCATCGGCCACGGTATAGATGTCCTTGTCGCCCCGGCCGGAGACATTGACCAGAATGATCTGGTCCTTGCCATATTCCTTCGCCACCTTGGGCAGGGCCGCCAGCGCGTGGGAGCTTTCCAGCGCGGGAATGATACCTTCCAGCTTGCAGCAAAGCTGGAACGCCTCCAGCGCTTCGTCATCGTTGATCGGGAGATACTTCACCCGCCCGATGTCGTGCAGCCAGCTATGTTCCGGCCCGATGCCCGGATAATCCAGCCCGGCGCTGATCGAGTGCGCCTCGATGATCTGGCCGTCCTCGTCCTGCAGCAGATAGGTCTTGTTGCCGTGAAGGATGCCAGGTGCGCCGCCCGTCAGGCTGGCGGCGTGCTTGTCCGTATCCACGCCGTGGCCGCCCGCTTCGACGCCCATCATTGCCACGTCGGGATCGTCGAGGAAGGGGTGGAACAGGCCGATCGCATTCGATCCGCCGCCCACGGCTGCCAGCAGCAGGTCGGGCAAGCGGCCCGTGCGTTCCAGCATCTGGGCGCGGGCTTCCTTGCCGATCACGCTCTGGAAATCGCGGACCAGTTCCGGATAGGGGTGCGGGCCGGCGGCAGTGCCGATGATGTAGAATGTGTCATGCACATTGGCGACCCAGTCGCGCAGTGCCTCGTTCATCGCATCCTTCAGCGTCTTGGCGCCCGATTCCACCGGGACAACTTCGGCGCCCAGCAGCTTCATGCGGAACACGTTGGGCTGCTGGCGGGCCACGTCGGTGGAGCCCATGTAGATCACGCAGGGTAGGCCGAAGCGCGCGCAGACGGTGGCCGTGGCCACGCCGTGCTGGCCCGCGCCGGTTTCCGCGATGATCCGCGTTTTGCCCATGCGGATGGCCAGCAGGATCTGGCCGATGCAATTGTTGATCTTGTGCGCGCCGGTGTGATTCAGTTCCTCGCGCTTGAACCAGATCTGTGCGCCGCCGAAGTGCTCCGTCAGCCGCTCTGCGAAATAGAGCGGGCTGGGGCGGCCCACATAATGGGCCATCAGGTTGTCGAACTCGGCCTTGAAGGCGGGGTCCGCCTTGGCTGCGCGATATTCCTTCTCCAGATCGAGGATGAGCGGCATCAGCGTTTCGGCGACATAGCGGCCGCCGAACTGGCCGAAGTGCCCGCGCTCGTCAGGCTGGGTGCGGAATGAGTTGGCTAGGTCTGTCATATCCGCCGCGCCGATTGGCAGAGAGGTATGCGCAAGTCCAGAGTTTTGGCGCATCCAAGCGGGGGCTGCACTTTCAGGCAAGTGTCCGCTTGCAACAGCGGTGTTGCAATATTGTTTCACCAGTTTAGCCAAACTGCACAGACTGACATTCGTCATATTGCTCTGCCTGCCGCGCCGACTATGGGGGCGCCCCCTCCTCGGGAAAGTACCGCCACAAGAGCGGCCGGGGGGATGCAAGGAGAATAAAATGAACAAGTTTGCGTTTGCCGCCGCTTTCGGTCTGGCGTCGGCCGTTCTGGCAACTCCCGCTTTCGCTCAGGACGAAGCTGCCAATGCGAATGAAATCCGCGTGGAAGGCCGCGCCGGTTACTTCTGGGGCCAGGGCTTTGACGATGCGACGCTCGGCGTTGCCGCTGGCTATGACCTCGCCCTGGGCGATCTCGCTTTCGCCGGCGCTGAAGTTTCGGCCGACAAGATCCTGACCGACGGCACCAAGGTTTCCTTCGGCGTTTCGGGCCGCCTTGGCCTCAAGACCAACGAAACCGGCAAGTTCTACGTCACCGGCGGCTGGAACAGCGAACCGTGCGACGCTTGCACCGGCGCATGGAACGTCGGCCTGGGCCTGCAGCAGGGCATCACCGGCAACTTCTACGCCAAGGGCGAATTCCGCCACATCATGGCTGAAAGCAATGGCGGCACCTACGAAACCGCGCTGTTCGGCGTCGGCATGAACTTCTGATCCCATCGGGATTTCGAAGCTTTCAAGAAGGGGTGGCCTGAAAAGGCCGCCCCTTTTTTCATGCGCGCGAGGGAGGCGCGCGCGGACGCGGCTGCCGGCCAGAACCTCATAACATTACGCGCGGATGAATGAATATGTTGCGTAAGTGCAACATGATTCTGACACGATGGAATATCTGAACGCCAAGTTCATTTGGGCGACAGGATGCGGTTCCTAGCTACCGGCTCGTCCCTTGCGAGGGGCTGAATTGAAGGAGATTACCTATGCGTCGTGTTGTTCTCACCCTGGCTGCCGTTGCAGCCTCTGCTGCTGTGGCTTCGCCTGCTTTCGCCAACGAAGCACGCGTCGAAGCGCGCGGTGGCGTGATCTGGGGCGGCGGCGATGAAGAAGCGACCGCCGGCATTGCCGCGGGCTACGATTTCGACCTCGGCAGCACCGCCTTCGCGGGTGTCGAAGTGTCCGCCGACAAGGCTCTGGCAGGCGGCGCCGACATCGGCGTGGGCTTCACCGGCCGTCTGGGCGTGAAGGCTTCGGAAGCCACCAAGCTCTACGTCGATGGCGGCTACACCATCACTGACGGCGAAGACACCCCGCACCTTGGCGCGGGCGTTGAACAGATGTTCGGCAAGAGCCTCTACGGCAAGGTCTACTACCGTCACAACTTCAGCGATTTCACTGACACCGACACGGTCGGCGTCGGCGTTGGCGTGAAGTTCTGATCCGGGTCAACCGGTTCTAAATAGGGAAGGGCGGTCCGGTAACGGGCCGCCCTTTTCATTTGCGCGAGGGAGTTTTCCGTTCCCCTCAGGCCGCCCGCGCGGCCTTGCAGAAAGCCGCGATTTTCTCTGCGTCCTTCACTCCCGGTGCGCTTTCCACACCGGAGGACGTGTCGACCAGCGGCGCATGGGTGGTGCAGATCGCTTCACCGACATTGAGCGGGTTAAGACCGCCCGCCAGCCCCCACGGCGTCGGCCCACGATAGAGCGCGAGCAACGACCAGTCGAAGGCCAGCCCCATGCCGCCCGGCAGGGCGCCCTTGGGCGTCTTGGCATCGAACAGAATGAAGTCCGCCACGTCGCGATAGGCGGTGGCCATGCCGACATCCCGTCCGGCCGCCACGGGAAGAACCTTCCACACGGGCAGGCCAAAACGGGTCTTCACTTCCGCCACGCGTTCTGGCGTTTCGGCGCCGTGAAGCTGGAGAATGTCTATCTTCCCGGCCGCCGCCGCCTCGGCAATCGTATGGTCGTCCGCATCCACGAACAGGCCGACCTTGGAGATGCTGCTACCGGCCAGCGCGCCCAGCTTTGCCGCATCTGCCAGCGGCAGGAACCGCGGTGAGGGTGGATAGAAATTGAACCCTACATAGTCCGCACGCGCGGCGATGGTCGCCTCCAGCGTCTGCGGCGTAGTGATTCCACATATCTTGATTGAAACTCTTGTCATTATCGGCCCGTTTTGGAACTCTCGCTGTGCCTATTGCACAGGTGGGGGGAAGAAAGAATGGCTGCAAGATTGCGCCTGGCGTTTGCCTTATCGCTGGCTCTGCTGGCCGCGGCATGCGGCGTGAAGGAAAATATGGAGCTTGCCGGGCAGGAAGTTGAGAGCTTCCACTCCCAGTACGACAAGCAGGATTATCCGGCGATCTGGCGCACCACCTCGCGAGAGTTCCGCAAGGTCACAACCGAAAAGGACTTCGAGCGACTGCTGGTGGCCATTCGCACCAAGCTGGGCGCGGTGAAATCGAGCGAGCAATCCGGGTGGCAGGCCAATACGAATAACGGCGTCTCCACCGTGGTGATCAATACCAAGACCAGCTTTGAGAAAGGCGATGGGATCGAGACCTTCACCTTCGTGAAGGAGGGCGAGGGGCTGAAGCTGCTGGGCTACAACATCAATTCCGATGCGCTGATCTATAATTGAGGGTGCGCGGATTTGGGGCCATGCGATTTGCGAGCCTTAAACCTGTGAGACGGTCGCTCCTGATCGCCTTTGGAATATTAGTTTCAGGTTGCAGTCCACGGACCGGTGACACACTCGTTGATCGCGTCGTCTCGGAAGTCGCGCCGTTCGGTAATTGCCTCCTCGTCGGCCAGACAAAAATCTTTGTGACGGACGAAAGCGGGCCGCCTGCCATGTTGAATCCGGGGTCGTTCGAAAATCCCGAAGCGCGGGAGGCAGCGGCAAGCCGGGCCCAGCCATGGCAAGAAACGCCATATCCGGAGCCCCGGCTTTTCGGTTCGGGTTCACTCGCCAGTTGCTCGACAAGGGTGAACGCGCCGGTCTACGCCGACACTTTCGCCTTCGTCTCCTATAGTTCCCCAAGGGGTGTAATCGGGGCCTATGCTTTCAGGCGCAGCGGCTCGGATTGGCGCATCGTAGAAAAAGTGCGTTTGGGTTTCTGGTAAGGCAGGCTGCGTCAGGGTCCTTAAAGCGTCGCTTCAATCGCCCGCGCGGCTTCCACCGGATCTTCCGCGCGGCTGATCGGCCGGCCGACCACCAGCACGCTGGCGCCGTCGTCGCGCGCCTCGCGCGGGGTGACGATGCGCTTCTGGTCGCCCTTGTGGCCATCGGGCAGGCGCAGGCCGGGGACTACGAAGAAGCCGTTTTTCCACTGTTTATGGACCGAGCCGACTTCCTGGCCGGAGCAGACAATCCCGTCCAGCCCGGCCTTTTCCGCCAGTTCTGCCAGGCGCATCACCTGATCGTGCGGGGTGCCGGATACGCCGGTGCGCATCAGGTCGTTCTCGTCGAGGCTGGTGAGCATGGTGACGGCCACGACTTTCGTGTTCTCGCCCGCCGCGGCCTTGGCATCTTCCATCATCGCGCGTCCGCCGCTGGCATGGATGGTGACGATGGCCGGTTCCAGCACGTGAATGGCCTGCATCGCGCCCGCCACAGTGTTCGGGATGTCATGCAGCTTGAGATCGAGGAAGATCGGCAGGCCGACATGAGCCAGTTCGTGCACGCCGTGATGGCCATGCGCACAGAAGAATTCCAGCCCCAGCTTCAGCCCGCCAATATGGGATTTCACCCGCTCGGCCAGCGCCTTCGCGGCATCGAGTTGTGGCAGGTCGAGTGCAAGATAGACTGGATTGCTCAAAGGGGCCTCTCGTCAGTTCACTCCGGCTTGAAGCCGGTATTTTCGGGGGCGGGATCGGCGGGATCGTCGCCCTTGGAAGTGTTTGCCGTCACCGCGTTGCGCACGGCGGTTTCCAGCGAAGTGATCCGGCGGCGCAACTGCCAGCGTGTGCCGCGATGCAGCAGCCACAGCGGCAGGAACCCCACCAGGAAGGAAATGATCACCAGAACCGGCAGCTTCGTTTCGATCAGGATGTCTTCCCAGATCTTCACTTCCACAACCTTCCAGTTGTTTACGGTGAAGACCAGCAGGATGATCGCTACCACGACCCAGATGATCGTGCGGATGATGTTCATGTCCGCGGTCTCCTATTCCTTGGCTCTTGGCCTGACCCTTTGTTCGGGGCGGAGGCTAGGCGGGATCGCCTGCGAAGGAAAGCCGCAACCTCAGCCGAAGACGCGTTCGAACAGCTTGTCCACCTGCGCGAAGTGATAGCCGAGGTCGAATTTCTCTTCGAGCTGCGCGGGCGTCAACGCGGCGGCGACCTGCGGATCGGCCTTGAGCAGTTCCAGCAGCGACAGCGCGCCGTCCGATTCCCACACCTTCATCGCATTGCGCTGGACGAGGGCATAGGCATCCTCGCGGCTGATCCCGGCCTGCGTCAGAGCCAGCAGCACACGCTGCGAGTGGACGAGGCCGCCCATCCGGTCGAGATTCTTCTGCATCCGCTCGGGGTAGATCAGCAGCTTGTCGACCACGCCGGTGAGGCGGGCGAGCGAGAAATCGAGCGCGATGGTTGCGTCCGGGCCGATGTAACGTTCGACAGAAGAGTGGGAGATGTCCCGCTCGTGCCACAGGGCAACGTTTTCCAGCGCCGGCATGGCATAGGAACGGATCATGCGCGCCTGCCCGGTAAGGTTTTCGGTGAGCACCGGATTGCGCTTGTGCGGCATCGCGCTGGAACCCTTCTGGCCGGGCGAGAAATATTCTTCCGCCTCCAGCACTTCGGTGCGCTGCAGGTGGCGGATTTCCACGGCAAGGCGCTCGATCGAGCTGGCGATCACGGCCAGCACCGAGAAGAACATCGCATGCCGGTCGCGCGGGATCACCTGAGTGGAGATCGTTTCCGGCTTGAGGCCCAGCTTGGCGGCGACATGTTCTTCCACCGACGGATCGATATTGGCGAAAGTGCCGACCGCACCGGAAATGGCGCAGGTGGCGATTTCCTCACGCGCGGCCACGAGGCGGGCGCGGCAGCGGTCGAACTCGGCATAGGCCTGCGCCAGCTTGAGGCCGAAGGTGGTCGGCTCGGCATGGATGCCGTGGCTGCGGCCGATGGTGGGCGTATACTTGTGTTCTTCAGCGCGGCGCTTGAGCGCGGCCAGCAATTCGTCGAGATCGGCCAGCAGCAGGTCGGAAGCGCGGGCAAGCTGCAAGGCAAGGGTGGTGTCCAGCACGTCGGAGCTGGTCATGCCCTGGTGCATGAAGCGGGCTTCGTCGCCCACCTGTTCCGCCACCCAGGTGAGGAAAGCGATCACGTCATGCTTGGTGACGGCCTCGATCGCGTCGATGGCGGCAACGTCGATGGCCGGGTTGGTGGCCCACCAATCCCACAGTGCCTTGGCGGCGCTGGCGGGCACGACGCCCAGTTCGCCCAGCTTCTCGGTCGCATGGGCTTCGATTTCGAACCAGATGCGGAACTTCGCTTCCGGCTCCCAGATCGCGACCATTGCGGGGCGGGCGTAACGGGGGACCATGGACAACTCCGGGCTTTGACTGTGAAACTCTTGCCCGGGCGGCTAGGCGCAGTGCCCCGATTTGGCAAGTCTGGGCCGTTGCGCGCTCAGCACCGATCCGCACCAGCTTGCGATTGCGGAGCGGCTGGTGCTCTGCCAGAATCGTGCAGGAACGCCCTGCGGGGCGAAACGGGGAGAATATATGTCACGCGCGAGCCGGTTCGGCCTGATTACGGTTCTGTTGTGCAGCGCAGCCCCCGTGCTGGCAGGGGAAGACCCGCTTTATCAGGCCGCGCCCGCCTGGGTCGAACCGATTGCGCTGACCGATGCAGACATGGCCGGCGGCCCCGCGATCCTGCTGGCTGACGTACAGAAGCGGCTCGATGGTGCGAAAGTGTGGGACTACCGCGATTTCGCCTTCCGCATCGACAGCCCCGATTCGCTCGCCAGCGCGGGTACGCTTTCGGCATCGTGGATTCCCGACAAGGGCGATCTCATCGTCAACCGCGTAGAGATAGTGCGCGGCGGCGAAGTGGTGGACGTGCTGGCACAGGGCGCGCGCTTCACCGTATTGCGGCGCGAGGCTCAACTGGAACAGCGCTCGATCAACGGGGTGCTCACGGCCACTCTGGCCGTGCCGGGCCTGCGCGTGGGCGATGTGCTGCGCGTGGCCTACACCACGGTGCAGGCCGATCAGGCGCTGGGCAACAAGGTCCAGTCAATCGACAGCCTGCCGGTGGCGCCTCTTCAGGTGGGGCACAGCCGGGTGCGGGTGTCCTGGCCACAGGATGAGGCTGTGCAATGGCGTGCTGGCCCGGGGGTGCAGGATGTGGAGCCGGTGGAAGCCGGAGGCTACAAGGTGCTCGACATCGAACTGCCGCTGGCGGAAATGGACGAAGTGCCGGCCGATGCGCCCCTGCGCTTCCGCCGCCCGCCCTTGCTGCAGATAGGCAGCTTTTCCGGTTGGCAGGACGTTTCGAAAACACTGGCCCCGCATTTTACCACTGAAGGTTCGATTGACCCCAAGGGCGAGATCGCGGCGAAGACCGACGCGATCATGAAGAAGACGCGTGATCCACTGGAACGCGCTGCAGCCGCGTTGCGCATCGTGCAGGATGATGTGAGCTATCTCGCCAATGGCCTCGATGGCGGGAATTACCTGCCGCAGAAGCCGGAAGAGACGTGGCAACTGCGTTATGGCGACTGCAAGGCCAAGTCTTTGCTGTTGCTGGCGATGTTGCGCCGGATGGGCATTTCGGCCGAGGTGGTGGTGGTCCACAGCACGTCGGGCGATGCGGCGCCCGATCTGCTGCCCATGCCTGCCGACTTCGATCACATGATCGTGCGCGCCACGATTGAGGGTGAGGATTACTGGCTGGACGGCACTGCTTCGGGAACGAGGCTTTCCAATATCGGGGAGGTTCCCCCCTTCCGCTATGCCCTGCCGATCGACCCCAAGGGTTCCGACCTGGTGGCGATGGTGCAGCGGCCCCTGACCACGCCTGACCGGACGCTGGACCTCACGCTGGATCAATCCGCCGGGGTGGATCTTCCGTCGCTCTATTCCGCGCGGATCGAACTGACCGGAGGGCTGGGCGCGATGATCCGTTCGCTGGTCGCGCAGCCGGACGCGACCTATCAGAGCGCCTTCGTGGACAACCTGATGGACAAGCTGGTCGCCGAAGGCAGCCTGCTGGACTATTCGGTGACCTATGACGAGGACAATGCCCATGCGGTGATTACCGCATCCGGCATCACTGCGCCGATGTGGACATTCGAACGTGGGATCGCGCGCGAATATCTGCCCGCCATGCCTTCCAGCGATTTTGCCTTTGCGCCGGACCGGGCGCGCAAGGCGTGGCGCGATATTCCCGTGCAGATGGCCGGACCCTATGGCTTCCGTACCAGGCTGAAGCTGATTCTGCCCGAAGGGGGCGAGGGCTACGAAGTGCGCGGCCGCGAAGTCGTGGACATGGAAATCGCCGGAACGCGCATCAAGCGCGAGGCTCTGCTGAACAAGGGTACGCTCTCGGTGGACGAGGAAGTCGTCTCCAGGCTGATGGAAGTGGCGCCTGCCGACGTGACCGCCGAAAAGGCCAAGGCCGCGCGCTTTGCCGCCGGCAAGCTGAGCCTGCGCGCGCCTGAAACGGCGAAGCGTCAGTGGGAATTGTCCGACAAGGACCGTGCGAAGCTGGCACCGATTGAAGATGCCTATGCGGCGCTGATCGCCAAGGATCCCGATTCGGCGCGGCCCTATTTCGACCGGGCCTTGTTCCGCAGCGGCATTCTCGACTGGGACGGGGCGCTTGCGGACATCGATCAGGCCATCGCGCTGGAGCCGACTTCGGCTGCGTGGTTCAGCCGGGCCAATCTGCTCGCCAGGCTGGGCCGGCTGGACGAATCGCTCGAAGCTGTCCGCAAGGCATTCGAAATCGACCCGACGCCCGAAAACGCGCTGGCCGAAGCGCAGGCCATGGCTGAAATCGGCGATGTCGGCGAAGCGCTGGACCTCGTCGATACCTATGAGGACGACTTCGAAGACCACTTTGCCGCAATCGTGGTGAAGGCGAATCTGCTGGGCATGTCGGGTAAGGCGGAACAGGGCCTGCAATTGCTCGACAAGTTGCTGGTGGAACGGCCGGGTGATCCCGAAGTCCTGAACAATCTGTGCTGGCACATGGGCGTGTGGCAGGTGCGTGAAGATGCGATGCTGGCCCAATGTACCAAGGCAGTGGAAGGCGGCGGCTGGTCGCCCCCCGTGCTCGATAGCCGGGCGATGGCCTATTTCCGGCTTGGCCGGATGGAAGAGGCGCTGACCGACCTTAACGCCGCGCTCAGCGGACAGCCGGGCTTTGCCAATTCGCTGTACATGCGCGGCATCGTCCGTTCGAAACTCGGCGACAAGGACGGGGTGAAGGACGTGGCCATGGCACTGCGGCTCAATCCCGGCCTGAAGGCGATGTATGCCAGGTTCGGTATCGAGGCGCCGGTAAGCTGACTGCCTTTCGGGCCGTTCAGATCAGGCCCTTGGCCTTGAGCGAGACATGCCCTTCGCGCCCGATGATGACGTGATCGTGCACCACGATCCCCAATAGCCGTCCGGCTTCCGCGATGCGGTTGGTGATCTGGATGTCGGCCCGGCTCGGCTCGGGCGATCCGGAGGGATGGTTGTGGACCAGGATCAGGGCTGTGGCGCCGATGTCCAGCGCGCGGCGGATCACTTCACGCGGATGGATCGCGGCCTCGTCTATTGAGCCGTCGCCCACATGATCGTCGAGGATCAGCATGTTCTGCGTGTTCAGGTAGAGCACTCGCACGCGCTCCACCGTCAGATGGGCCATGTCGATCCGCAGATAGTCGATCAGGGCCTGCCAGCTTCCCAGCACGGGCTGTTCGCGCACCTGCTGGCGGGCAAGGCGCCGCGCCGCGAGGGCCACGATCCGGATAGCGGCGGCAGAACTTTCGCCCATTTGCGGATGCTCGGCCAGAACGCGCGCATCGGCGTTGAGTACCGCAGCCAACGATCCGAATCGCCGGATCAGCGATTTGGCGATCGGCTTGGTGTCGATCCGGGGGCGGGCGGTCATCAGGAGGTATTCGATCACCTCGTGATCGGCCAGCGCATCGTCCCCGCCTTCCAGCAGGCGCTGGCGCAGGCGGGCGCGGTGCCCGGCCGAATCCCTGCTGCTGTCGCTGTCCCCGGCCAAGCGCCAAATCCCCCTTGCGGGCGTTCATCCCGCGTGCAGTGCATTGCCTTTAGCCGTGCTTGCGCGCAAGTGTGGGGACGATGGCGGAGCAGATAGAGGAACCGGGCGAAGAAGCAGAAGCCCCCGCTCCGCGCCGTCGCAAGACCAAGCGGCGCGTGGCGGGCCTGTTAGCCGTGCTCCTGGCCACGGCGGGAATTGTCGTCTGGACCTCGCGGGAACGGCTGGCGGACGATTTCATCACCGGCCAGCTCGAAAAGCTCGGCGTCAAGGCAACCTACAAGATCGAATCGATCGGCCCCCAGCGGCAGGTCATCACGAATATTGTGGTGGGCGATCCTGCCCGGCCGGACCTGACGGTTGAACGGATTGAAGTCACGCTGGAGCCTCGCTTTCCGCTGCTTCATCTTGGCAAGGTCAAGGTGGTGCGGCCGCGGCTCTTCGGAAGCTATCGCGACAGCAAGCTGAGCTTCGGTGCACTGGATAGACTGCTGTTCGAGCAGAAATCGAAAGAGCCGTTCAGCTTCCCGGATATGGAACTGGAACTGGTCGACGGCCGGGCCTTGCTGGAAAGCGATTACGGCCCGGTTGGCTTCAAGGCGCAGGGCAGCGGGAATCTGCGCGGGGGCTTTGCGGGGATTCTTGCCGCCAATGCTCCCCGGCTGGAGGCTGAAGGCTGTATCGCCACGGGCGCGACCCTGTACGGCAAGGTGACGATAGATGCGGAACGGCCCGGATTTTCCGGCCCGCTGCGGCTGGGCGCGCTGGATTGTACGGGTAATGGGGCAGGGCTGCGTGATCTGGCAGTCACGCTCGATACGCGGATCGACCGCACGCTGGACGGCGTGGAAGGCAAGGCAGCGCTGGCAGGCAAGAGCTTCGCGCTGGGCGAGAACCGGCTGAACGGACTTGATGGGACGAGCAGGTTCACCTGGCGCAAGAATGCGCTGACGGCTGAGTACGAACTGGGCTTCGGCGCTTTGCATACGGCCCAGCTGGCGCTCGATTCGCTTGCCCTGGAAGGATCCGCACGCACCCGCGAGGGGATCGACCGGGTGGAGGTGCAGGCAAACCTTGAAGGCACGGGTCTGCGCCCAGGTTCGGCGTTGGACACAGCGCTGGTCGATGCAGCAAAATCGGCAGAGGGCACGTTGCTTGGCCCGATGCTGGCGAACATTCGTGATGCACTGGCGCGGGAAGGGCGGGCCAGCAATCTCGCCGCAGAAATGACCTTGCGCAAGACCGGCTCGATGCTCTCCGCTGTGGTGCCGCAGGCCCGGATTCGCGGATCGAGCGGAGCGACACTGCTGGCATTGTCGCGCCTGCAACTCGCCAGTGACGGGCAGGGCGGCGCGCCGCGCTTTTCGGGCAATTTCGTCACCGGCGGCGCCGGAATTCCCCAGATCAGCGGGCGAATGGAAAGCAACGGCGGTCGCGGCGCGGCCGAACTGCGGATGCGCATGGCGCGCTATTCCGCGGGCGGCGGCAGCCTCGAACTGCCGGAACTGACTGTCGCGCAGGGGGCGAACGGGACTTTGGCGTTTTCTGGCCGCGCGCTGGCCAGTGGCGCAATTCCCGGAGGCTCGGCGCAGGGGCTGGTGGTGCCGTTCAGCGGCAACTGGTCAGCGGGGCAGGGCCTTGCTGTCTGGCGTGGCTGCACGACGATAGGCTTTGAGAGCCTGTCGCTCGCCAGCCTCACGCTGGAAGGCAGGACGCTGCAGCTTTGCCCGCCCACCGGCAGCGCTATCCTGCGCAGCGACAAGGCCGGCGTTCGTGTCGCCGCTGGAGTGCCCTCGCTCGATCTGTCCGGGAAGCTGGGCGATACGCCATCGCAGCTCCGATCCGGCGCGGTCGGCTTTGCCTGGCCGGGCACGCTGGTAGCCAATAATGTCGACGTGACCATGGGCGCGGACGACGCACCCACCCGCTTCCGTCTCACGCAGGTCGATGCCCGCATCGCTGACGAGATCGCCGGCAGCTTCTCCGGCACCGATGCGAAGCTCTTCGCCGTGCCGCTCGATCTGCTGGAAGCCTCGGGCAAATGGCGCTTTGCCGATGGGAGGCTGGACTTGAGCGAGGGCGCTTTCCGCCTCGTCGACCGCCAAGCCCCCGGGCGGTTCGAGCCGCTGATGGCACGCGATGCCACTCTGTCGCTCGTGGATAATCGCATCACTGCTAATGCCGTGCTGCGCGAACCCAAGAGCGACCGCGAGGTAACGGCGGCCAATATCGTCCACGATCTGATCAGTGGTGTCGGCCATGCCGATCTCGACATTCCGGCGCTAGTCTTCGATCAGGCAATGCAGCCCGATACGCTGACCGGCCTCGCGCTGGGTCTCGTCGCCAATGCGGATGGCACGATCACTGGCAAGGGCCGGATCGACTGGAACCCGGACACGGTGACCAGCAGCGGCAAGTTTTCGACCGACAACTTCGACTTCGCCGCTGCCTTTGGTCCGGTGCAAGGCGTGTCCGGCACAATCGAGTTCACTGATCTGCTCGGCATGGTCACGGCGCCGAACCAGGTTCTGCACATCCGCTCATTCAACCCCGGCATCGAGGTGGAGAGCGGCGAGATGCGTTATGAGATTCGGCCCAACCAGACCATGGTGATCCACGGTGGGCGCTGGCCGTTCATCGGCGGCGCGCTGGTGCTGGAGCCGGCCGTAATTCACATGGCCCAGGCGGAAGACCGGCGTTTTGCCCTCCAGCTCGAAGGGGTGGACGCTGCCCAGTTCATCGAACGTATGGAACTGGCGAATATCTCGGCCTCTGGCACGTTCGATGGCCGGGTGCCGCTGGTGTTCGATGAGAATGGCGGCCGGATCGAAGGCGGTTCGCTCACCTCGCGTCTGCCGGGCGGTAACGTCTCCTATGTCGGCAAGTTGACCTATGAGGACATGAACCCGTTTGCCAATTACGCCTTCGATGCGCTCAAATCGCTCGACTACAAGCAGATGGACATCGCACTGAACGGCTCGCTCACTGGCGAAATCGTCACTCAGGTGCGGTTCGACGGCATCCGGCAGGGCGCGGGCACGTCGCAGAACATCCTCACGAAGCAGATCGCCAAGCTGCCGATCCGGTTCAACGTGAACATCCACGCACCGTTCTATCAGCTCATCGGCAGCTTCAAGTCGATGTACGATCCGGCCCTGACCCGCAATCCGCGCGACCTGGGCCTGATCGATGCGGACGGCAACATAATCCAGAACCCGACCCTCAAGCCTCCGGTACCGGGGGCGGACGACCTTCCGGATGATGAATCCGGCATTCAGCACCCAGAAAGTGAGCCAGTGCCATGAAGTCCCCGAAATTGACCTCCCCGGATGGCCCGGCGCATAAGGCGCCGATGGAGATTATTCGAAAGGGACTCGCCGGAGGGGCGAAAATGCTGGTGGTGGTGCCGGGGCTGATTGCCTTGGGCGGCTGCATCACGATCAAGGCCCCAGAGGACAAGATCGTGATCGAGCTGAACATCAACATCAAGCAGGAGGTTCTCTACAAGATCGAGAACCAGGTGCAGGATACGATCGAGCAGAACCAGGGAATTTTCTGAAGGTGGCACGCGATACCATGAAGAAACAGGCTCACACTCTCTTCCACGCAGCTGCGGCTCTTGCCGCGCTGGCGCTTGTTGCCGCTCCTGCCGCCGCGCAGCGCGATCCGGCCTATCAGGCCGCGCGCACAGCAGGGCAGGTGGGCGAGAAGATGGATGGCTATCTCGGCACGGTTGGCTCGGTTCCGGCCGATGTCGACAAGATGGTCAAGGATCTGAACATCAAGCGCAAGGCAGTCTACACGCAGGGCGCGCAGGGTGCCGGCGTTTCTGTGGAAGAATTCGCCTTCGGCGCCGGCTGCAAGAACATCCGCGATACGGCGGCCGGTGAAAAGTACCAGGCGCCCGACGGCACCTGGAAAACCCGTTCCGCGGGCGAAGCCCCGGTGCGCGACAGCCGCTGCCCGTAAACCACGCAAATCCGAGGTTGAAGAGGCCTTCCTGCAAGGGCGATGCGGGAAGGCCTTTTTCATGCCCGATTGAGACGCCGCTTGCGGTTGACTCGGGGATACCCCCCGCCTAAGGGGGCGGCGCTCTTGGCAGGGGCGGATTTGCTTGTGTTGCATCTCCTGATTAGGAAGGCGGCATGAGCGAAGACGAGACTGCACGGGAACCTATCGGTGAAGATGCGCGGATCGACGCGCTCGATGAGCGGCTGAAGGCTGCACGCGAGCGGGAAGAACAGCGCAACAAGCCGCAAGTGCAGGGTGCCGATGCGAATTACCGCACAGGCAACCGGGTGCTGGCGGATTTGCTGGGGGGGATCGGTGGCGGGGCGCTGATCGGTTGGGTTATCGACCGGTTTGCGGGAACTTCGCCCTGGGGTCTGTTGGTGATGATGTTCCTCGGGATCATTGTTGCCTTCAGGAACATTATTCGGATTTCGAACCAGCGTCCTGACTGAACCCGCAATGGGGGAAGAGGGGCGCTGCCGTTCATTGGCACAGGGACGGTAGAGTGGCAGGCGAAGAAGCCAAGGTCGACCCGATGCACCAGTTTGCGATCGAACCTCTGTTCGGTACGCAGCACTGGGAGCTGGCAGGTTACAACATTGCCTTCACCAACAGCGCGCTGTGGATGGCGATTGCCGCCTTGGCGCTGTGGATTTTCGTGGCAGGCGGCATGAAGCGCGAGCTCGTGCCCGGCCGCTGGCAGATGGCTGTGGAGAGCTTCACCGGCTTCATCGACAGCCTGTTGACCGCCAATGTCGGTCCTGCCGGGAAGAAGTACGTTCCGTATATCTTCTCCATTTTCATGTTCATTCTCTTCGCCAACCTGCTGGGCCTGCTTCCGCTGCCCCTGGGTCTGGTTGGGATTCACGCATTCACGTCCACCAGCCATTTCACGGTGACCGGCGTTCTCGCGGTAATGTCTTTCGCGATCGTGCTGGTGGTGGGCTTCTGGAAGCACAAGCTGCACTTCTTCTCGCTGTTCGTGCCGCATGGCACGCCGCTCGTGATGATCCCGATGATCTTCGTAATCGAGCTGGTCAGCTTCCTTGTGCGGCCCTTCAGCCTCGGTCTGCGACTGTTCGTCGCGATGATGGCTGGTCACGTGCTGCTGGAAGTGTTGTCGAGCTTCGTGATTGACGGGATCAATGCCGCATCGAGCGGTATCGGTCCGGTGGTTGCGTTCCTTAGCTTCGCCCTGATGATTGCAATCTGCGCGTTGGAGATTCTGGTGGCTGGTATTCAGGCCTACGTCTTCGCGCTGCTGGCTTCGCTTTACATCAACGATGCCGAGAATCTTCACTAAGAACTTGAACTAACTGACCGAATTCTAAGGAAAAGGAGTTTTCAAATGGATCCTCAGGCTGCAAAGCTGATCGGTGCGGGTCTCGCTGCTATCGGCGCCGGCATGGCTGCCATCGGCGTGGGTAACGTGTTCGGCTCGTTCCTCGAAAGCGCACTGCGCAATCCGGGTGCTGCCGACGGCCAGCAGGGCCGTCTGTTCATCGGCTTCGCGGCCGCGGAACTTCTCGGTCTGCTCGCCTTCGTCGTGGCGATGATCCTGATCTTCGTCGCCTGACGAATGCCGATTGCCCGCGTGCCGGCCGGATGTTCTCCGGCCGGGCCGGGTGTGTTGACGCGCTGACCATCGGATCTGATCGATGCCACAGATAGCACAGCTCGCTGAAACCTACTCCAGCCAGGTCTTCTGGCTGCTGGTCATCTTCGGGCTCGTCTTCTTCGTGATCGGGCGCGGCATGGTGCCCAAGGTGATGGACACCGTGACGCTGCGTGACACGCAGATTGCAGGCGATCTTGCCGCCGCCGAAGACGCGCGCGCCAAGGCCGACGAGGAGGAGCTTGCCTGGCGGGAGCGTGAAAACGCTAATCGCGCCCAGGCACAGGCTCTTATTGCCAAGGCCAAGGCTGATGCTGCGGCAGCTTCTGAAAAGAAGCTCGCCGCCGCGCAGACCCGGCTCGACAAGAAAATTGCCGAAGCCGATGCCGCGATCGACGAGGCGCGCAGTGCCGCGCTGACCGAGATCGAGGGCGTGGCCGCCGAAGCGGCGCAGGACATCGTCACCCGTATTGCGGGCGTGAAGGTGACTGCCGCGGCTGCCAAGTCCGCCGTTAAGGAGGCGTTGAACCATGGCTGAGACCGCTCCTGTCGGACCCGAGCTCGAAATGAACCATAACGAGCACCTCGTTGAAACCACCGAGGTGCCCGCGGGAGAAGAGCATCACGCTGAGCCAAGCGCCTTGGGCATTGCGCCCGCTGGCTGGGTTGGCCTTGCGATGCTTGTCTTCATCCTCATCCTGGTGTGGAAGAAGGTTCCGGGCACGATCACCGGAGGTCTTGACAAGAAGATCGCCGAGATCCGCAAGCAGCTCGACGAAGCCAAGGCCCTTCGTGCCGAGGCGGAAGCCCTGCGCAAGGAATATGCGGACAAGATCGCCAGCGCCGAAAAGGACGCAGCGGCCATGATCGATCACGCACGGCACGAGGCAGAGGCGATCGTCGCCAAGGCCGAGGCCGATACCGAAGCCGTGATCAAGCGCCGCAAGCAGATGGCTGAAGACAAGATCGCTGCTGCCCAGCGTGGCGCGGTTGACGAGCTTCGTAATCGGGCGGCCAATGCGGCTGCAACCGCTGCGCGCGGTCTGATCGTCAAGGGCCACAATGCAGATGCCGACAAGGCTCTGGTGGACAAGGCGATCTCCGGCCTCTGATCCTGCACTTTGATTCATCGTAACTTAAACCCCCGCCTAGTGCGGGGGTTTTCGTTTGCGCGCACGATACGGCTTGCCGTTGGCCACTCACCTGATGCAGGGACAGCGCACGTCAGAGAGGTGGGAGATTAGACGATGCATGTTGCGGTTCTTGGCGCCAGTGGGCGAGCAGGTTCGGAAATCGTGAAGGAACTGGTCTCGCGCGGGCATTCGGTGCTGGCCGTTGCCCGGAAGCCCGAAGCGATTGCCGCGGGCGAGAGCGTTACGGCAGTGGCCGGCGATGCGAGCGATCCGGAAGCACTGGCCGAGGTCATCAAGGGCGTCGACGCCGTGATCAGCGCGATCCATTTCGATGTCTCGGCTGACACTCTGCTATCGGCCGTGAAGAAGGCTGGCGTGAAGCGCCTGCTGATCACGGGCGGCGCGGCCAGCCTTAATGGGCCGGATGGCGTGATGCTTTACGATTCCCCGAACTTTCCGGAGAACATCAAGCCCTTCGTCCTTCCGGCGATCCATTTCCTGAACGACATCCGCAAGGAAACCGAAGTCGACTGGACCTTCTTCTCGCCCGCGATGATCATCTTTGAAGGCCCGCGCATCGGTACGTTCCGTCTGGGCGGTGACGAGCTGGTCAGCGACGCCAATGGCGAGAGCAAGATCAGCTTTGCCGATTATGCCATCGCCATGGTCGACGAGCTGGAACAGCACCGGCACAGCCGGGCGCGCTTCACCGCCGCTTATTGAGCCGAAGGCCTCCGGTCAGAACGAATCCTTCGCCGCCCGCAATGCGGCGAAGGTTTCGGCCGGTTCGTTCCCGCCCCAGCGCGCCTTCATTTCAGGCGTATCGGCCCTGAGGAACGGATTGGCCGCCAGTTCCCGCGACAAAACCGTTGGCACGGTCGGCTTTCCGGCAGCGCGCTTTTCCTCGACTTCGCGGGCATAGTCCGCCAGCGCCGTGTTATACGGATCGGCATGGAGCGCGAATTTCGCGTTCGAAGCCGTATATTCATGCGCGCAATAGATTTTCGTCTCGCCCGGCAGGGCCTTGAGGCGCGAGAGGCTGGCCCAGAACTGGGGCGGAGTGCCTTCGAACATGCGCCCGCATCCCAGTGCAAAGAGTGAATCGCCCACGAAGGCGACACCCGCGCGCGGCAGATAATAGGCGACGTGGCCCATCGTGTGCCCGCCCACGTCGATCACATTACCGGAGAACTCACCAAGGCTCAGTGTGTCGCCCTGGCCGACAGTGCGATCCACGCCCGCGATCTTCGCTGCGTCACCTGCCGGGGCTGTGATGGTGCAGCCCGTCGCGGCCTTGATCGTCTCGTTCCCGCCCGCATGATCAGCATGCCAGTGGGTGTTCCAGATCTGGGTGATGGTCCAGCCTTTGGCCGCTGCTTCGCGCAGATAGGCATCCGCGTCGGGCGTATCGATGCAGACGGTTTCTCCGCTGGCGGGATCGTGGAGCAGATAGCCGTAATTGTCGGACAGGCAGGGGAACTGGTGAATCTGGAGCATCGTCAGCTGTCTCTTCCGCGTGGATGTCGGGGCATGTCCTCGGGCAGGCCGATCCAGTCATGCTTGGACTGTTCATAGACCGAACGGGCAGGCCGTGGAAATTCGGGATCGGCGAAGGTGCCGACCGTCACGCCCAGAATGCCGGGATATTTGCTCGGCCGGGCGTAGAGAGTGCTGCCGCATTGCGGGCAGAAACCGGTGGTGAAGATGTTGCCTTCATCGGTGGGCCGCGTGAATTCGCGTGCCTCGCCCGAGATGGAGACGCTTTCCTGCGGGAAATAGGCCGTGATGCCGAAGGCGGATCCGCTGCGGCGCTGGCAGTCCCGGCAATGGCACAAGACTGTCATGGGTTGTGCATTGGCGGCGACTTCGGCGCGCAGGGCGCCGCACAGACATCGCGCCTCGCGGGTTTCGGATCGGGGCAGGGGATCGGCCATGGCGCAGACCCTAGCGCCGTGCCCCCATGTAGGAAAGGCCCGCCGCTCGGGTGAGCGACGGGCCTTTTCTTGAGCCTGTGAAAGGCTGGAGGCCTTAGTCGGCCTTCTTCAGGGCTTCGCCCAGGATGTCGCCCAGCGAGGCGCCCGAATCGGACGAACCGTACTGTTCGACAGCCTGCTTTTCTTCAGCCAGCTGATGAGCCTTGATCGAGAAGTTCGGCTTCTTCGAACGGTCGAAGCCGATAACCATCGCGTCGACCTTCTGGCCCGACTGGAAGCGGTCCGGACGCTGTTCGTCACGGTCGCGGCCCAGATCGCTGCGCTTGATGAAGCCGGTCGCGCCATCGTCGCCAGCCTGAACTTCGAGGCCGCCATCGCGCACTTCGAGGACAGTCACGGTGACAACGTCGCCACGCTTGAGGCCGCCCGAACCGGTCGAACCGCCGGCTGCCGGAGCACCCTTTTCAAGCTGCTTCATGCCAAGGCTGATACGTTCCTTGTCGACGTCCACGTCGAGGACCACAGCCGTGACCTGCTCGCCCTTGCGGTGCAGAGCCAGAGCGTCTTCGCCCGAAATGCCCCATGCGATGTCCGACATGTGGACCATGCCGTCCACGTCGCCGTCCAGGCCGATGAACAGGCCGAATTCGGTGGCGTTCTTGACTTCGCCTTCCACGGTCGAACCGACGGGGTGCTTCTCGGCGAAGGCTTCCCACGGGTTCTGCTGGGCCTGCTTGAGGCCGAGGCTGATGCGGCGCTTTTCGGCATCCACTTCGAGCACGACCACGTCGACTTCCTGCGAGGTCGAGACGATCTTGCCGGGGTGGACGTTCTTCTTGGTCCAGGACATTTCCGAAACGTGGACCAGGCCTTCGATGCCTGCTTCCAGCTCCACGAAGGCGCCGTATTCGGTGATGTTGGTGACAGTGCCGTGCAGCTTGGCGCCGACCGGGTACTTGGCGGCAACGCCATCCCAGGGATCGCTTTCGAGCTGCTTCATGCCGAGGCTGATGCGCTGCGTATCCTGGTTGATGCGGATGATCTGCACCTTCACGACGTCACCGATATTGATGACTTCGCTCGGGTGGTTGACGCGCTTGTAGCTCATGTCGGTGACGTGGAGCAGGCCGTCGATGCCGCCCAGATCCACGAAGGCGCCGTAATCGGTGATGTTCTTCACCACGCCGTCGATCACCTGACCTTCGGCCAGCTTGTCGATCAGTTCGCTGCGCTGTTCAGCGCGGGTTTCTTCCAGAACCGCACGGCGCGAAACGACGATGTTGCCGCGGCGGCGATCCATCTTGAGGATCTGGAAGGGCTGCGGGATGTCCATCAGCGGGGTGACGTCGCGCACGGGGCGGATATCGACCTGCGAACCGGGCAGGAAGGCCACGGCGCCGTCGAGGTCGACAGTGAAGCCGCCCTTCACGCGGCCGAAGATGCGGCCTTCGACGCGCTTGCCTTCGCCGAATTCGGATTCGAGCTTGTCCCAGGCGGCTTCGCGGCGGGCGCGGTCGCGGCTGAGCATTGCTTCGCCGTCGGCGTTTTCGACGCGGTCGACGAAGACTTCGACTTCATCGCCCACGGAAAGGGTCTGGCCGGCGAATTCGCTGAGGCGGATGCGGCCTTCGCTCTTGAGGCCAACGTCGATCACGGCCTTGTCGCCTTCGATCGCGGTGACGGTGCCCTTGACGACGCGGCCTTCAAAGCCGCCGTCGGCGGCATCGCCGAGAGACTGGTTAAGCAGCGCTTCGAAATCGGAGCGCGAGGGATTTGCCGAAGAGGCCATTCCTGTAAGTTCCTGTACTGACATTTTCCGGCCAGGCGGTTGTTTCCGCCGGTCTTTCTCCGCCGTGGCACCATTGCCGTGGCGGGCCAAAGGGCCGAACCGCCCGCCGAGCCGAACGCAGCGACGGGCATCCTAAAGGCGAGGGAACCGGCGATGGTCCCCAATGCGGAAGCCCTGCGGCGGAAAGCCGTGCAGAAGGCCCGGAATGCATTGGTGGCCATCGATCGGCGCAACGCGCCCGTCGAACGCTGCGGCGCCTATGGCAAACCGCGCCGAAAAGCAAGGAAAATGACGGTTTCGCCAGCGCAATGGGGCAGGGGGTGTTACACCTGTTACACGCTTGCGAGGCCTGGAAATCCGGGCTTTCCGCCATTGGCAGGTGGATGAACCCTACCAGGCCTCGCTATCGGTTGCGCGGACCCAGGCCTTGAGTGCCTCTTCCGGTTCCAGTCCGTCAGTGCCGGGCACCATCAGCACGTCTTTGCCGGCGGGCGAGACGACATAGGTCGGATCATAGCTGCCGCCTTCATCGCCATCTCGATATTTATGACGTGAAATCAGTAGGTTGCCCTTGTATTGGCCTTCGCGCAGCACGGCCAGATCGCTGCCGTCGGTCAGGCCGGTGCGGGTGCCGGTCGCAAGGTCGACCGCGACGATATAATGGCTCGTCGTCCAGCGGCACACTTCCTGGAACAGCACCTTGCCATCGTTGCTTGCCGCGTCGCGATAGAGGATCGGGCTGTCGCAGGGCTGGTCCGATCCGGCGAGATAGGCCTGCGGCACCATCTGTGCCCAATCCTCATCCGCCTCGGCCGTGCGGCCCGGAACCGGCGCGATTACCAGCGGAATATCCTCGGCCATGGCCGGGGTGGCGGGCAGCAGGAAGGCAAGGGCGAGGGCAGGGAGCAGGATTCGCATAGGCAAGGTAACTCCGGCGCGGGTTTGCAGGGATATTCTCAGGGGCAGGGCGTCTGCCCGGTAAGCTCGTTCACGATGCGGATGGCCGCGCTGACGGCCTCGTCGCGATTCAACTCGCTGGTGTCGAGCCGCACGGCATCGGCGGCGGCGACAAGCGGTGCTGCGGCGCGATTGCGATCCCGCTCGTCGCGCTGGTGCAGGTCAGCCTCGATTGCGGCCAGTGTCACATCCTCGCCGCGATCGCGCATTTCGAGGAAGCGGCGGCGCGCGCGCGCCTCCACACTGGCGGTGACGAACAGCTTTGCCCCGGCTTCCGGCGCGATCACCGTGCCGATGTCGCGTCCGTCCAGCACGGCGCCGCCGGGCCGCGTGGCAAAGGCGCGCTGGCGTTCATAGAGTGCGCGGCGCACGCCGGGATGAACCGAGACGCGGCTCGCCAGCCCGCCGGTTTCCTCGCTGCGCAGGGCGGGATCGTCCAGCAGCGAATCGGGAAAGGCGCAGGCTGCCTCTGCATCCGCCGGATCGTCGGGATTGCCGCCATTGAGCAGGGTTTGCCGCCCGACCGCGCGATAGAGCAGCCCGGTATCGAGATGGGGTAGGCCGAAATGCGCGGCGAGCGCCTTGGCGATAGTGCCTTTGCCCGACGCGGTGGGGCCGTCGACCGCGATGATCACAGCGTCAGCCCGTCGGGGAAGAAAATCATTCCATCCGGCTCCGAAACATCGAACAGGCCCACGCCGTGCTGCGATGCCCGGCGCATCGCTTCCTTGCGCGCATTATCCGCCACGCTCGGCGCGAAGGCGCAATAGATCACCTGCCTGCCGATGGAATAATCGGTGAAATGCGGATCGTCCCACAGGGGCGAATCTTCCTGCCATGCCGATCGGTCCGGCGCGTCAGGCCCGTTCATGGCCGGGAATTTCGCCAGCATCGCGCGATACCAGTTGCACAGCTCCGCCGTCGTCAGCGCGGCATCGTCATAGGAATGGCCATCACTCCATCCGGTCTGCGCCCTGTACCAGGCCATGAAGGCCTCCCGCTCCAGCGGGGCGGCAAGAGCATCGAAGACCATCAGGTCATAGCTCATCGCGCGGAACCAAGCCCGTCCAGAAGTGCTTCGAAATTGGGGAAACTGGTGGCGATGGGGCGGGTGTCGTCCACTTCCACGCCATCTTGCGAGGCAAGGCCGGCCACGGCCATGCTCATGGCGATGCGGTGGTCGAGATGGGTCTTGGCGCTGCTGTCGGCATTGCCGCGCAGAGGTGCGCCGCCTGTGCCGTCGATGATCAGGCCATCTTCGGTTTCTTCCACGCGGGCGCCCGCGCCGGTGAGCGCGGCGGCCATCACGGAGATCCGGTCCGATTCCTTGACGCGCAGTTCTTCCAGCCCGCTCGTCACCGTGCGGCCTTCGGCCATGCTTGCGGCCACGAACAGGGCGGGGAATTCGTCCACCATGCTGGGCACGATGGCTGGATCGACATTCACGCCCTTCAGCGCGGAATGGGTCACGTGCAGGTCGGCCACGGGCTCGCCGCCCACTTCGCGGCGGTCCAGTTCGACGATACTGCCGCCCATCTGACGCAGCACTTCGATCAGCCCGGCGCGCGTGGCATTGAGGCCGACATTCTCGATAATCACGTCGCTGCCCGGCACGATCAGTGCGGCGACAATGAAGAAGGCGGCAGAGGAGGGGTCGCCGGGAACATCGATCACCTGCGGCTTGAGCGTCGCCTCGCCGCGAATGCGGATGACGCGTTCGCCATTTTCCTCTTCCACCCAGAGCTCGGCGCCGAAGCCGGTGAGCATCCGTTCTGTATGGTCGCGAGTGGGCACGGGTTCGATCACTGTGGTGATGCCCGGCGTGTTCAGCCCGGCCAGCAGCACCGCGCTTTTCACCTGCGCGCTGGCGACCGGAAGGCGGTAGGTGATTGGCACGGCCGGCGCGATGCCGCGTTCGGTAAGGGGCAGGGTGCCGCCTTCCGACGTCTCGAAAGCTGCACCCATTTGCGAGAGCGGGCCGGTTACGCGGCCCATCGGGCGCTTCGACAGGCTGGCATCGCCCACGAAGGTGGCAGTGATCGGGTGGCTGGCGACAAGGCCCATCAGCAGGCGGGTGGAGGTGCCGCTATTGCCCATGTCCAGCGGCGCTTCGGGCTGGAGCAGGGCGCCGACGCCCACGCCGTTGACGCGCCATTCGCCTTCGCCAGTGCGCTCGATATGGGCACCCATGGCGCGCATGGCGGCCGCGGTGGCCATCACGTCTTCCCCTTCCAGCAGGCCGGTGATGCGGCTTTTGCCCACGGCCAGCGAGGAGAACATGATTGCGCGGTGGCTGATGGACTTGTCGCCCGGAACGCGAATCTTGCCGCGCAGGGGGCCTGTGGCAGTGAAGCGGCGCGGGCGGGCGGCGGCAGGATCGGCGTGCGACAAGGTACTGAAGACTCTCTATAGGGAGGGCTGATTGCGCGCGGCTTTTGACAGTGCCTTTGCCCTATGGCAAGGCGCGCCACCCGGTGAGGCGGCGGTACTTGATTCCGGCGCCGGTAATATCCATCACCATGCAAGATTTACCGCCCGTGGCTTTCGCGGGCCCAGTTGAGGAATGATTATGGTCAAGCCTGAATGGGGGACGAAGCGCAGCTGCCCGAAATGCGGCGCCCGCTTCTATGACCTCGGCAAGGAAGAGCCGGTGGCCTGCATCGAATGCGGCAACCAGTGGTATCCGGAGCCGGTGCTCAAGTCGAAGCAGCCGATTCCGTTCGAGGAAGCCGTGAAGGAAAAGGAAGTCGAGGATCAGGATTCTGATCTGGCCGACGATGATCTGGAAGACATCGACGAGGACACGGATTCGCCGGATAACGACGTCGACCTTGGCGGTGACGACGATCTCGGCGTTGCCGGTGCCGGCGATGACGACGACGACGACAATTAAACTTCGTCGAAGATAAAATATCCCCTTGCCAAGGGTCTGGAGTGCTCATAAAGGGCTGCCTCCCGGCCCGGCAAGGTCGGCTTTCGGAAGGCTCCCAGTCTTCCGGTAAATGAATGAATGGGGCCTTAGCTCAGCTGGGAGAGCGCCTGCATGGCATGCAGGAGGTCAGCGGTTCGATCCCGCTAGGCTCCACCATTCACCCGATATATCCATGCTTTAGCGCATGGGCGAGTATTTGGATTTCCCCGCTGGCTGACGAGGTTTCGTCCGCCGGCGTTTTTCGCGTTTGGCCGGTTTCATGCCGGCAGAGGAGTTGCAGCGGTCGATGTTCGACAGTCTTTCTGACCGGCTTGGCGGTGTATTCGATCGCCTGCGTGGGCGCGGTGCGCTCAAGGAAGACGATGTCCGCGAAGCGATGCGCGAAGTGCGCGTTGCCCTGCTGGAAGCCGACGTCGCGCTGCCGGTGGTTCGCCGCTTCATCGATTCGGTCACCGAAAAGGCCGTGGGGCAGGAAGTGCTCCGCTCGGTCACGCCGGGCCAGCAAGTGGTCAAGATCGTCAATGACGAGCTGGTCGAAATGCTGGGCGGACAGGAAGCCGTTGGCCTCGATCTCGCGGTAAGCCCGCCCGCCGTCATCATGATGGTCGGTCTGCAGGGCTCTGGTAAGACCACCACGACTGCCAAGCTCGGCAAGCTGCTCAGGGAAAAGCAGGGCAAGAAGGTGCTGATGGCGTCGCTCGACGTCAATCGCCCGGCGGCGCAGGAACAGCTTGCCGTTCTGGGCGAGCAGACCGGCGTTGCCACCCTGCCGATCGTTCCGGGCCAGATGCCCACCGACATCGCTGCCCGCGCGCTTCAGTCTGCCAAGCTGCAGGCCGTGGACGTGCTGCTGCTCGATACGGCGGGCCGCCTGCATGTCGACGATGCGCTGATGGCCGAAATGAAGGCCGTGGCGGCGATCTCCCGTCCGCAGGAAACCCTGCTGGTGGTCGATTCTCTGACCGGCCAGGACGCAGTGAACGTCGCGCAGAGCTTCTCGGGCGAAGTCGATCTGACCGGCGTGGTGCTGACCCGTATGGACGGCGATGCGCGCGGCGGTGCGGCGCTGTCGATGCGGGCCGTCACCGGCAAGCCGATCAAGTTTGCCGGTACGGGTGAAAAGCTGGACGCGATCGAGACGTTCGAGCCTTCGCGCGTTGCCGGCCGCATTCTGGGCATGGGCGACATCGTCTCGCTGGTCGAAAAGGCCGCGGCGACGATCCAGAAGGAAGATGCCGACCGTCTGGCCGAGCGGATGATGAAGGGGCAGTTCGACCTGAACGACCTTCGCACCCAGCTGCGGCAGATGCAGAGCATGGGCGGCCTCGGCATGCTGGCGGGCATGATGCCCGGCATGAAGAAGGCCAAGCAGGCGATGGCGCAGAGCGGTATGGACGACAAAGTGCTGCTGCATATGGATGCCATCATCGGCTCCATGACGGCGCAGGAACGCGCCCGGCCCGAACTGCTCAATGCCAAGCGCAAGATTCGCGTGGCCAAGGGTTCCGGCACGCAGGTGCAGGACATCAACAAGCTGCTGAAGATGCACCAGGAAATGGCGCGCGCGATGAAGCAGATCAGGAAGATGGGCGGCCTCAAGGGGCTGGGTGCCCTGTTCGGCAAGGGTGGCATGGGCGCTGCAATGCCCGGCCTTGGCGGCGGCGCGGGGGGCGGCGGCCTGCCGGGTCTCGGCTCTGGCGGCCAGCTCCCGTCGAACATCCAGGATTTATTGAACAAGAAGTAATTTCAAAAGTTTGGTTCGGAAAGGTAAACTACAATGGCAATTGCAATCCGTCTGTCGCGTGGTGGCGCGAAGAAGCGTCCTTACTACCGCGTCGTCGTTTCGGACACGCGCAGCCCGCGTGACGGCAAGTATCTGGAGCAGGTCGGCACCTACAACCCGGTGCTCGCCAAGGATAACCCGGCCCGCATCACGCTGAACGAAGACCGCATCCGCTACTGGCTGGGCGTTGGCGCGCAGCCGACCGACCGCGTTGCCCGTTTCCTGGACAATGCCGGCATCAAGGAACGCGCTGCCCGCGTGAACCTGAAGAAGGGCGAACCGGGCGACAAGGCCAAGGAACGCGCTGAAGAAAAGGCTGCCAAGCTGGCTGAAGCCGAAGAAGCTGCACGCGCCGCTGAAGAAGCTGCCAATGCTCCGGCCGAAGAAGCTGCCGCTGAAGAAGCTCCGGCTGCCGAAGCTCCGGCTGAGGAACAGGCTGAAGGCTAAGCTGCAGTGCAGGACAAGCCCGTCACTCTCGCCGCCGTGGCCGGCGCGCATGGCGTGACGGGCGAAGTCCGCCTCAAGCTGTTCGGGGAGGGCGTTCCGGCGCTCTCCCGCTTCAAGCTGTTCAATGACGGCGCGCTGACCCTCAAGAAGATGCGCGACGACGGCAAGGGCGGTGCAATCGCCCGTTTCGCGGAAATTGCCGACCGCACTGCCGCTGAGAAACTGCGCGGCACTCTTCTCACCGTCCCCCGTTCCGCGCTCCCTCCTCTGGAGGAGGGCGAATATTACCATGCCGATCTGCTCGGCCTGCCAGCCATTTCCGATGAGGGAGTGGCCTTGGGCACAGTGGTCGCCGTGGAGAATTATGGCGCGGGCGACGTGATCGAGATCGAGAAGCCCTCCGAAGACGGAAAACCGGGCAAGAAGTTCATGGTCCCCATGAACGAAGCCGCCGTACCCGAATGGAATGCGGAACGCCTGGTTGTCGCCGCCGGCTTCGCGGAATGACCTTCTCCGCCACCATCCTCACACTCTATCCGGAGATGTTCCCCGGGCCGCTGGGCATTTCGCTGGCCGGGCGTGCGCTTGAGGAAGGCAAATGGTCGTGCGAGACCGTGCAGATCCGCGACTTTGCGCAGGACAAGCATCGCACCGTCGATGACACTCCGGCAGGCGGCGGGGCAGGCATGGTGCTCAAGGCCGATGTCCTCGCCCGTGCGGTGGATCATGCGCTTGAACGCCATCCGGACAGCCCTGTGCTGGCAATGACGCCGCGCGGAAAGCCGATCACGCAGGCCCGGATTCGCGCGCTTGCGGCAGGGCCGGGCGTGACTGTCCTGTGCGGCCGTTTCGAGGGATTCGACGAGCGAATCTTCGAAGGAAGGCCTATCGAACAGGTCTCTGTCGGCGATATCGTGCTTTCGGGCGGAGAACCTGCCGCCTTGATGCTTCTGGACGCTTGCATTCGCCTGCTTCCCGGCGTAATGGGCGCCGCTTCCAGCGGTACCGAAGAGAGCTTCGAAGAAGGTCTCCTCGAATATCCGCACTATACCCGACCTGTTGAATGGGAAGGGCGCACGATCCCTGAAGTGCTGCGATCGGGGGATCATGCGAAAATCGCCGCCTGGCGGAAACAAAGGGCGGTAGATGACACACGGTTACGCAGGCCAGACCTTTGGGAGCGCCACAGGGGCGCTCGGGACTGACCTGCCTCTGGCGCGCAGTGATTGATGAAGGACCTAGGTCAATGAACCTGATCCAGCAGATTGAAGCCGAAGAAATCGCCAAGGCTTCGAAGGACATCCCCGAATTCCGTCCGGGCGACACCGTCCGCGTCGGCGTGCGCGTCGTTGAAGGCGAACGCACCCGCGTCCAGAATTACGAAGGCGTCTGCATTGCCCGTTCGAACCGCGGCATGGGCAGCAACTTCACCGTTCGCAAGATCAGCTTCGGCGAAGGCGTGGAACGCGTGTTCCCGCTCTACTCGCCGAACATTGAATCGATTACCGTCGTCCGTCGCGGTGTCGTGCGGCGGGCGAAACTCTACTACCTGCGCGGCCGCACGGGTAAAAGTGCGCGCATCGCAGAGCGGCGCGAATACCAGAGCGCCGGCCAGGAGGGCTAAGGCCCTTAACGCCGCTGACAAGCTAGTCTTCAAAGGGCGTCCTGGCATCAAAGCCAGGGCGCCCTTTTCTCTTGTCCGCAAGCCGTCCTTCCCCCCCCAGTCATCGGAAATCCGTGATGAACACGCCTCCACAATCCGGCGGAAAGCAGCCCGTTCTCGGGCTGGGCGGAGCCTGGGCGATGGCCGTAGGCGGGATGATCGGCGGCGGCATATTCTCCACTCTGGGCGTGGTGATCTCTGTCGCGGGGGAATGGGCCTGGCTCAGCTTCCTGATCGGCGGACTGATCGCGTTGGCATCGGGCCATTCCTATTCCGCGCTGACCCGCCAGCTTGACGAGCCGGGCGGCTCCTACGCCTATCTGCGCTCCATCGGACAGCGTCGGGCGGCGCGCTATGTCGTGTGGCTGTTGATCGGGGGATATACGCTGACCGTCTCGGTCTATGCGGTGACCTTCGGCGCCTATGCGGCCAATGTCTTCGGCAGGGATGGGGTGACCATCACGCTGACTGGCATTGCCGCCATTGCCATCCTCGCTGCCGTGAACCTGCGCGGGGCGAGCGAATCCACCACGCTGGAACTGGTGGCCGTATGGGGCAAGCTGGTGATCCTGCTTGGCCTTGCGCTGCTGGGCGTGTGGCACTGGGCGCCGGAACGGTTGGTGCTCGAACATGGCCATCCGGTGGGCTGGGGCGAGGCGCTGGTCGGCACCGGGGTAGTGTTCATGGCCTATGAGGGCTTCCAGCTGCTCAGCTATGATTATGACGAGATGCGCGATGCCCCGCGCACCATTGCGATTGCCATGCCGCTGGCCATCGTAGTGACGTCCGTTGTCTATATTCTCGTGGCGCTGGGGGCCGGGATGCTGGCCGGCGCGAACGAGATCGTGGCAAAGGAAGAAGTCGCGCTGGCCATTGCCGGGCGCGAGGCGCTGGGGACGTTCGGCTTCTATGCCGTGTCGCTGGCCGCCGTATTTTCCGCCGCATCGGCCATCAACGCCACTGTCTTTGCCACGGCGCGGCTGGCCGAGCATGCGGCGAAGGACAAGGAATTGCCGGAGGTCTTTGCCCAGCGCGGCAAGCGCGATGTGCCATGGGCGGCCACGCTGTTGATCGCCGCTGTCGCGGCGGTGCTGGTGACTGTGGGCGGGATCGAGAGCCTGGTCGAAGGGGCCAGCTTCGTGTTCCTGATGATCTTCGCGCTGGTCAATGCCATCGCCTTCATCCGCCGCGCAGGTGCGCGCTGGGTGGCGATGGCCGGTTTCGCCGGATCGCTCGCCGCTGCGGTGATGCTGATCCTCTATCTAATGGGTTTTGTCTGAACTTGTGCAATGCGGGAAGGGCGACTAACGCGCCATTTCCGCAGCGTTGAGCTGTGAAAGAAAGGTTGTTCGATGGGTTATCGGGTAGTTGTTGTCGGTGCCACCGGGAATGTCGGCCGCGAAATGCTGGCGATCCTGGCTGAGCGTGAATTTCCGATGGACGAAGTGGCCGCTGTTGCGTCGCCGCGTTCGACTGGGACGGAAATCGAGCTGGGCGATACCGGCAAGATGCTCAAGTGCCAGAATATCGAACATTTCGATTTCACTGGCTGGGATATTGCCCTGTTCGCGGCGGGTTCCGGCCCGACGGCTGAATATGCGCCCAAGGCTGCGGCTGCCGGCTGCGTGGTGATCGACAACAGCTCGCTCTACCGCATGGACCCGGACGTGCCGCTGATCGTTCCTGAAGTGAACCCGGAAGCGATCGACGGCTACACGAAGAAGAACATCATCGCGAACCCCAACTGCTCCACTGCGCAGATGGTCGTCGCGCTCAAGCCGCTGCATGATGCGGCCACGATCAAGCGCGTGATCGTTTCCACCTACCAGTCGGTTTCCGGCGCGGGCAAGGCGGGCATGGACGAGCTGTTCGAACAGAGCCGCGCGATCTTCGTGGGCGATCAGGTGGAACCCAAGAAGTTCACCAAGCAGATTGCCTTCAACGTGATCCCGCATATCGACGTCTTCCTCGACGATGGTTCGACCAAGGAAGAATGGAAGATGGTGGCCGAGACCAAGAAGATCCTCGACCCCAAGGTGAAGGTGCAAGCCACCTGCGTGCGCGTTCCCGTGTTCGTGGGCCATTCCGAAGCGCTGAACATCGAGTTCGAGAACGAAATCTCGGCCGAGAAGGCGCAGGACATCCTGCGCGAGGCGCCCGGCGTGATGCTGATCGATAAGCGCGAAGATGGCGGCTATGTCACCCCGATCGAATGCGTGGGCGATTACGCCACCTTCATCAGCCGCGTGCGTGAGGATTCCACGGTCGACAACGGTCTGGCCCTGTGGTGCGTCAGCGACAATCTGCGCAAGGGCGCGGCGCTGAACGCAGTGCAGATCGCCGAACTGCTCGGCCGTCGTCACCTCAAGAAGGGCTGATCCTTCAAGGGAGGGGCGGCGCTGTGCCGCGGCTGAGCGTTGCGCAATGGGGATGGCTGGCACTGCTGGCCATCGCCCTTGTCGCCGCGCAGATCGATCAGCCCTATCCGGACGTCGCGCCGCTCCACCATATTCCCACCCTGCTGCTGCTTATTGCTGCGCCATGGCTGCTGCGGCGCTGGCCGATTTCCAACGCATCGCTGGGCTGCGTGGTGGTGTTCTTCCTGCTGCACACGCTGGGCGGGCGCTACACCTATACGAACCTTCCCTATGATGAATGGTATCGCAGCCTGACCGGTGGCGATCTGTCCGCGATTACCGGCTGGCAGCGCAATAATTACGACCGGCTCGTCCACTTCGCTTTCGGCGTGCTGAGCGTGTTGCCGGTGGTTGAAGTGATGCGCATGGGCGGCCTCAAGCTGCGCGGCGCACTGTGGTCCGCGCTTGCCTTCGTCCTTGCAGTGTCCTGCCTTTACGAGATCGTCGAATGGCTGCTGGGTATCGTTTTGGCAGGCGAGATGGCCGATCAGTATAATGGCCAGCAGGGTGACATCTGGGATGCGCAGAAGGACATGGCTCTGGCGGCCCTTGGCTCGCTGGTGTCGATTGGCGCGATTGCCCTGCGCGCGCGGGGCACGCGGGCCTAGCGTCTGGGCGGATGGCGTCGTGGCGGCTTGATGATGATCACCAGCGGCACCACCAGCCATGACAGCCACATCATCGCCCGGAAATCGTCCGTATAGGCAATGATCGCGGCCTGCCGGTTTACCTGCAGATCCGCCATCGCCATCACCGCACTGCCCAGTTCGCCGAAGCGGTCGATCGAGGACAGGTCGATGAAAGTGGAGGCACTGGCGGTGACGTTCGCGCCAAGGTCCACATGGGCGATCTGCAGGTTGCGGGTGAGGATCGCGGTCAGGATCGCAATGCCCAGTGACGATCCGATGGAGCGGAACAGGTTCATCAGGCTGGATGCGTCGGTGCGCAGATGCGCGGGCAGGGTGGCAAAGGCGCTGGTGTTGAGCGGGATGAACACCATCCCGATGCCCAGGCCCTGAACCAGCCCGGGGATCGCCACATCCCAAGGGGTGATGTCCAGGTTCCAGCTCGACATCATGTAGAGCGAATAGCCGGTAACGGCGTAGCCCATGCCGATCAGCGCGCGCGTATCGGCGCCGAAGCGCATCAGCAGGCCCGCAACCTGCATGCTGGCCATCACGCCAAGGCCGCGCATGGCCAGCATCATGCCGGTTTCCACCACGCCATAGCCGATCACGCTCTGCAGCAGGGTGGGCAGCAGCGCCATGGAGGAAAACAGGATCGCGCCTGCCACGAAGATGAAGAACATCGCCGTGATCAGGTTCAGGTCACGAAACAGGCTGCGGTCGAACAGGGGGTGCAGTGCCGTCGCGAGGTGGACCAGGGCCATCCAGGCGCAGGATACGGTGACGACCGCGTAGATCCAGATTTCCAGCGAATCGAACCAGTCCAGCCGCGGCCCGCGGTCCAGCAACAGCTGCAGGGCGGACAGGGTGATCGCGATGAAAGCGAAACCGGCCAGGTCGAAGGGGCGGCGCACGATTTCGCGCCGGGGCAATTGCGTGACCAGCAGAAACAGGGCCAGAGCGCCGATGGGCAGGTTCACATAGAACACCCAGCGCCAGTTCCAGTTTTCTGTCAGGATTCCGCCGAGCACCGGGCCGAGCACCGGCCCCATCACGACGCCTACGCCCCACACGGTCATGATCTGGGCGCGCTTGCTGGGGCGCGTGGCGTCCAGCATGGCGGACTGGCTCAGCGGGCCGATAAAGGCTCCGGCGATGCCCTGAATGGCCCGGAACAGCACCATCTGTTCGAGGTTCTGCGCCATGCCGCAGAGCATCGAGGCAACGATGAAGCCCGAGACGGACCAGAGGAACAATTGCCGCTGGCCCAGCCGGTTGGAAAGCCAGCCGGTGATCGGCATGAACACGGCGCTGGCAATGATGTAGCTGGTCAGAACCCAGGTGATCGTCTCAGCCGATGCGCCCAACGTCGTCTGCATATGCGGCACGGCGACGATAGTGATCGTCGTGTCCAGCAGCTGGATCAAGGAAGCCAGCATCACCCCCAGCACGAGCAGGGGGTAGTTCTTCGCGACGACCTCAGGCTCGTCGCGCATCATCTTCTCATTATGGGCGGCCGCGCTGGCCATCCGTTCAGCGCTTCTTGCCGTCTGTGAAGACTGTGACGTCGACCGAGAGGCCCGCGATCAGGTCACGCGGGCTCTTTTCGTCCAGCTCGATGCGAACCGGCACGCGCTGGGTGACTTTCACCCAATTGGCGCTGGCATTCTGGGCGGGCAGCAGGGAAAATTCCGAATTGGTCCCCGCGCCGATCGAGGCGACGTGGCCCTTCAGCCTGATGCCGGGATAGGCATCGAAGGTAACTTCCGCGCGCTGGCCCACCTTCATGTCGGCCAGGTCCGTTTCCTTGAAATTGGCCTCGATATAAGTGCCATGGACACCCACCAGCGTCAGCACGGGAAGGTTCGCCAACACCTGCTGGCCGGGCTGAAGTCGATCTGCCTGGCCGACAAGGCCTGCCATCGGCGCGCGGATTTCCGTGCGCGACAGGTCGAGCCGGGCGGCGGCCTTCTGTGCCTGTGCGGCCGCCACGCGAGGATTCTGGCCCGGAACGGCAGCGCCATTGGCGAGCTTGGCGCGGGCTTCGGTCTGGCGGGCTTCGGCGGCGCGCAGCTGTTCGCGGGCCTGTGCGACAGCATGTTCGGCGGCGTCGAGATCGGCCTTGGTCGTGAAGCCGCGATCCCACAGCGCCTTCTGCCGTTCGAGGCGGGACTGGGCGAAGGCGATTTCTTCACGCGCTGAGGAAATGTCCGCACCCGAAAGGGCGGCGTCGTTGGAAAGAGCGGTAATGTCGGCCTGTGCCGTGGCGATCTGCGCATTCGCCTGCGCGAGGTCGATTTCATAGGGCTGGGGGTCGATCCGGAACAGCAACTGGCCTTGCTGCACCGTCTGGTTTTCCTTCACCAGCACATCCACGATAGTGCCGCCCACCAGCGAACTGACCGAGACCTTGTCCTGCTTCACATAGGCGTTGTCGGTTTCCACCTTGCCCTGCAGGCTGTGCCAGTAGATCGCGGCGCCGCCCGCCAGTGCCAGCGGCACGGCCAGCATCACGGCGATCCGGCCCCAGCGGCGGCGAGGGGCAGGCGCGGCGGTTTCGGCAGTTTGCGGTTCGGCATCAGCCATTGGAAGCTCTCGCAATTGTACGGGTGGATTCGCGCCGGGCGGCAAGGTTGGTGCCTACGATCTTCAGCAGGCGATGGAATTCGGCCCGGTCTTCTTCCGAGACGCCTTCCAGCATCATGTCCACCAGCAGATCGGCCTCATGGCGGATTTGCCCAACCATCTGGCGGCTCTTGTCGGTCAGGTGGAGTTGCCAGGCCCGCCGGTCTGCCGGATCGCGGCGGCGTTCCACCAGCCCGGCTTCCTCAAGACGGTCCACCATGCGGCACAGGGTAATGGGTTCGACTTCCAGCTGTTCGGCATAGAAGCCCTGATTTTCGCCCGGCTTCCGTTCGAGCATCAACAGCATTCGCGCCTGCGGGCCGGTCACTCCGGCCGCGCGCACCTGCTGGTCGAACGACCAGCGGGCGAGGCGGGAATTATCCGCAAGTAAAAAGCCGATGTGAGTCACGTGCGGGCGTATAATAAGCCTGCTTAGCAAATCAAGCGAAGGCCGGTCCGAAGCCTTGCCAGAATGGCGTCAATTGCCCGATAGGTCATTTCATGACCGACAGTTTTGCATCCTTCGACGGCGCAAGCCTTTCTTTTCGTTGCATCGGGGAAGGACGGCCGGTGCTGCTGCTGCATGGGCTGTTTTCCAGTGCGGAAATGAACTGGATCAAGTTCGGCCATGCGCAGAAGCTGGCCGATGCGGGCTTTCGCGCGATCATGCCTGATCTGCGCGCCCATGGGCAGAGCGCGGCTCCGCACGATCCAGCGGCCTATCCGCATGACGTGCTGGTGCGCGATGTGGAGGCGCTGGTTGCCCATCTGGGGCTGACGGACTTCGATCTGGTCGGTTTCTCGCTCGGTTCGCGCACGGCGGCGCGCTGCGTGATCGCGGGCCTCGCGCCGCGACGGCTTGTATTGACCGGCATGGGGCTGGAAGGGCTGGCTGGCTGGGCGCGCCGCTCTGCCTTCTTCCTCGATGCAATCGCGCGGTTCGACAGCGTGCGGCAGGGCGATCCGGCCTATTTCGCGGTGCAGTTCATGAAGACAATGAAGGTCGATCGCGTGGCGGCGCGGCTGCTGCTGGAATCCATCGGCGATACCGAACGCAGCGACCTTGCGGCCATCACCATGCCCACGCTGGTTCTATGCGGCGAGAAAGACCGGGACAATGGCTCGCCGGAAGCGCTGGTGGAGGCATTGCCGGACGCTCGGCTCGCCTGGATTCCCGGAACGCATATGAGTTCGGTTACCGAAGGCGCGCTGGGCGATGAACTGGTGCACTTCCTGACGGCTTGATTCATCGCGGCGGAGCGTCCAGACCGGTAGCAACTGAAACCGGTTTCGATTCCCGAGGGATTTCCGCGATGAAAATGCTTGCTTCCGCCGCCCTGCTGGCGCTTGCCGCCGGCCTTGCCACTCCTGCTGCCGCGCAGGAGGCTGGCACTGTTGCCGCTGACAGCACGGCGCAATTCCCGATGACAGCGCAGGGCGCAGCTGATTTTGTCGCGGCGGCAGAGGCCGATCTGTTTGCCTATTCGGTGGAGGCGGGCCGCACGCAGTGGGTGAATGCGACTTACATCACAGTGGATACCGATGCGCTCGCCGCAAGGATTGGCGCGATCGGCACGGAAAAGGCGGTGCGCTATGCGCTGGACGCGGCGAAATATCGCGCCTTGCCGGGCCTCGATCCCGATGTGGCGCGCAAGCTGGACATCCTGCGGACCGGGATCGTGCTGCCCGCGCCGACCACGCCGGGTGCGGCGGATGAGCTGAACACCATCGCCACCGATCTCCAGTCCCAATATGGCCGGGGCCGGGGCACGCTGGACGGCAAGGAAATCAACGGTTCGGATATCGAGGCGGAGATGGGTAACATGGCCCATACACCTGCCGAATTCGCGGAGATGTGGGCGAGCTGGCACGACAATGTCGGTGCCCCGATGAAGGATGATTACGCCCGCCTTGCCGCAATCGCCAATGATGGCGCCAAGGAGCTCGGCTTTACCGATGCGGGCGCCATGTGGCGTTCCAATTACGACATGGACCCGAAGGAATTCGAGGCCATGACCGAGCGGCTGTGGCAGGAAATGAAGCCGCTCTACGTGGCGCTGCACACTTATGTCCGCACCAAGCTGAACGAGAAATATGGCGATGCGGTGCAGGCCAGCACCGGGCCGATCCGCGCCGACCTGCTGGGCAATATGTGGGCGCAGGAATGGGGCAATATCTACCCCGTCGTCGCCCCGCCCGGCACGGGCGATCTGGGTTATGACATTACCGATCTGCTTGTCGACAAGGGTCGCGGCGCGATGGACATGGTGAAGATCGGGGAGGGGTTCTACTCCTCGCTCGGCTTCAAGGAACTGCCCGCAACCTTCTGGGAACGCAGCCAGTTTGAAAAGCCCGCCGATCGCGAAGTGGTCTGCCACGCCAGCGCTTGGGACATCGACAACAAGGACGATCTGCGCATCAAGATGTGCATCAAGGTGAATGGCGACGATTTCATCACCATCCACCACGAGCTGGGCCATAATTACTATCAGCGGGCCTATAATCAGCAGCCTTTCCTCTATCTCAATGGCGCGAATGACGGGTTCCATGAAGCCATCGGGGACTTCGTCGCCCTTTCGATCACGCCGGAATATCTCGTCCAGATCGGCCTGCTGGAGCGCGATCAGGTGCCCAGCGCAGACAAGGACATCGGCCTGTTGCTGCGTCAGGCGCTCGACAAGGTGGCGTTCCTGCCCTTCGGCCTGCTGGTGGACAAATGGCGCTGGGGCGTGTTCGACGGGTCGATCCCGCCGGAACAGTACAATCAGGCCTGGGTTGACCTGAAGCGCGAATATCAGGGCATCGTTCCACCGGTGGAACGGCCTGCCGATGCCTTCGATCCGGGTGCGAAATATCACATCCCCGGCAATACGCCCTACATGCGCTATTTCCTGGCGCGCATCCTCCAGTTCCAGTTCTATCAGGCGGCATGCAAGCAGGCCGGCTGGAAGGGGCCGCTGCACCGCTGCAGCTTCTATGGCGACGAGAAAGTGGGCGAGAAGCTGAATGCGATGCTGGAAATGGGCGCGTCCAAGCCCTGGCCCGATGCGCTGGAAGCCTTCACCGGCACGCGCGAGATCAGCGGCAAGGCGTTGGTGGAATATTTCGCACCGCTCAAGAAGTGGCTGGACGAGCAGAACAAGGGCAAAACCAAGGGCTGGTGAGGCGGCTCCCGGCTCCGGTCGGGAGTTTCCCCGGTGATCTGATCTCCTGTCACTGGACGGTCGCAATAGCCGCTCTATAGGGCGGCCAGCGGCGGCGATTCGCCCGGTTTCGGAACTTCGATGACATCAATCCCCGTGCTGGGCTGGCGGGAGGCCGTGGGCCTTCCAGAATTCGGCCTGTCCGGCATTCAGGCAAAGATCGACACCGGGGCGCGGACTTCCGCGCTCCATGCCACACATGTCGAACTGATCGAACGGGACGGGGTGCAGCATGTGCGCTTCCGTATCGACCTTGGTCACGGACATGAAACGGCAGTGTGCGAAGCTTCCCATGTGTCACGCAGGAAGATCACCAGCTCCAACGGTCTTTCGGAAGAGAGGATCGTTGTCACGACCCGGCTTTCGCTGGGAGGGGAACTGTTTGACGCCGAATTCAGCCTGACGGACCGGTCGGACATGATCCACCCGGTGCTGATCGGGCGGACGGCGCTGCGCAAGCGCTTCCTGGTCGATCCATCCCGCACCTTCCTGAGGTCGGAACGGTCGGCGCCGCGAAACGGTACACCCGGCCCCGAAGGGGCCAGATAATGAAAACACACCCATGAAAATCGCAATGCTGGCGCGCAACGCCAACCTTTATTCGCACCGCCGGCTGGTTGAGGCCGCGCGGGAACGCGGGCACGAGATCGATGTGCTCAACACCCTGCGGGTGACGATGAACATCACCTCGCACCGGCCGGAAGCCTATTATAACGGATCGAAGCTGCCGGTTTACGATGCGGTGATCCCGCGCATCGGCGCCTCGATCACTTTCTATGGTCTGGCCGTGCTGCGCCAGTTCGAGATGATGGGCATCTGGTCCCTCAACGAAAGCGTGGCCATCGGCCGCAGCCGCGACAAGCTCCGCTCGATGCAGATCCTTGCCCGTGCCGGGCTGGGCCTGCCCGTGACGGCCTTCGCCCATGATCCCAAGCAGACCGACGAAGTGCTGCGCATGGTCGGTGGGGCGCCGGTGGTGATCAAGCTGCTGGAAGGCACGCAGGGCATCGGCGTGGTGCTGGGCGAGACTGAGCAGTCGGCCAAGTCGGTGATCGAGGCATTCCGCGGCGCCAATGTGAACATCCTGGTGCAGGAATTCATCAAGGAAAGCCGCTCGCAGGATATCCGCGCCTTCGTGATCGGGGGCAAGGTGGTGGCCGCGATGCAGCGCACCGGCAGCCCGGGCGATTTCCGTTCCAACCTCCATCGCGGCGGCTCGGCGGGGCCGATCAAGATCACGCCGGAGGAACGCTCCACCGCGATCCGCGCCGCGCGCAAGCTGGGCCTGAACGTGGCGGGCGTGGATATGCTGCGCAGCAATCACGGCCCGGTGATCATGGAAGTCAATTCCTCCCCCGGCCTTGAAGGGATCGAGCAGGCGACCGGCAAGGATATTGCGGGCAAGATCATCGAATTCCTCGAAGAGAATGCGGTGAAGGGGAAGACCAAGACGCGGGGGAAGGGCTAGGCTTCCTGCGCCGGATCGTCATTGCGAGCGTAGCGGAAGCGAAGCTGGCCTTGGCCAACCAATCCAGGGCGTTTGCGCACGCGGCGCTGGATTGCTTCGGGGCTTTGCCCCTCGCAATGACGAAATGCGTTACCGGAACGGCGGTTCGTTAAAGGCCCGCAGCTTGCGGCTGTGCAGGCGGGGGCCTTCGGCGCGCAGGCGCTGGCAGGCGTGGATGCCGATCTGGAGATGGGCCGCGATGGCTTCCTCGTAGAATTTGTTCGCCTGCCCCGGCAGCTTGATTTCGCCATGTAGTGGCTTGTCCGAAACGCAGAGCAGAGTGCCGTAGGGCACGCGGAAGCGATAGCCCTGTGCGGCGATAGTGGCGCTTTCCATCTCGATGGCGACGGCCCGGCTGAGGGACAGGCGCAGCGCAGAATGGGTGTAGCGCAGTTCCCAGTTCCGGTCGTCCGTTGTCACCACCGTGCCGGTGCGCATGCGCTTCTTCAGGTCAGCCCCGTGCTGGCCGCTGACATCTTCCGCTGCGGTTGCCAGCGCCCGCTGAACCTCGGCAATGGCGGGGATCGGGATTTCAGGCGGCAGAACCGGGTCCAGCACGTGATCGTCGCGCAGATAGGCATGGGCCAGCACGTAATCGCCAATTGCCTGACTGGGGCGCAACCCGCCGCAATGGCCGATCATCAGCCAAGCATCGGGGCGCAGCACCGCTACGTGATCGCAGATCGTCTTGGCATTGGACGGGCCGACGCCGATATTGACCAGAGTAATGCCCGAACCATCCTGCCGGATCAGGTGATAGGCGGGCATCTGGTGGCGGCGCCATGCCGTGTCGGATAGCTGCTCGCGGGCGCCCTTGGCCGGCTGGTCGAGATACAGCCCGCCTGCGCCGGACAGGGCGACATAGCCATCCTGCCCCAGCTGCGCGCCTGCCCAGTCGACGAATTCATCCACATAGCGGTGGTAATTGGTGAACAGCACGAAGCGCTGGAAATGCTCGGGCCTTGTGCCGGTGTAATGGGCAAGGCGGGCGAGCGAGTAATCGGTGCGCAGGCCGTCGAACAGGGAGAGCGGAATCGGATCGTTCGGCCCGCCGATCTCGATTCCGTCAGCCAGTTCGTCACCGATCAGGGCGAGATCCGTGCTGGGAAAATGCCGCGCGAGTTCCGTGGGCGGAATGCCGGCCAGCCGGGCGCCGGCCTCGCCATCCAGCACATAGGGGAAGGGCATTTCCTGCCGGGATCGGCGCACTTCGAACCGCACGTCGTAATCCTGTGCGATCAGGCCAAGCTGTTCGGCAAGATAATCGGCAAACAGGGCAGGGCGCGTGATGGTGGTGGCGTAAGTGCCCGCCACCTGTAGCCTGCCATAGGCGCGGGGTTCTTCGGATCGTTCGCCTTCGCCGCTGAAGTGGATGACCAGTTCGGGATAGCAATAGCTGCCGTCCTGCCGCTTTGCAGGATCGGGCAGGGCGCCGGCTTCTCCGTAGGCGATTATGTCACCGCGCAGGGTGGCAACGGTCTCGTCAAACAGACGGGAAAGTTCGGCGATGGCTTCGGAAGTCGTGAGGTTCATGGCGCAAGCTAACGCGCCAATTCCTACATTTCAAAGGCGCAAAAGCAAAAGGGCGCGGAACCTTGCGGAACCGCGCCCTTTCGAATGGGCCGTATGGACCGGAAACAGCGCTTAGGCGCTGGCTTCCTCGTCCGCACCTTCGAGAAGGTCGGCCGGGATTTCGCCCGGTTCGGCATTGGGATCGACGGCTTCGGTGAAGCCTTCGCTCTCGTTGCGTTCGTCTTCGAACATCTGGGCCATCACGTCGACGCCCTGGCTCTGCAGCGCGGCTTCGTCGTCCGAACGGGCCACATTGACCTTGATCGTGACGCGAACTTCCGGGTGCAGGGCAACGGTGACGTCGGACATGCCGATCGACTTGATCGGGCCGCCCATGACGACCTGGCGCTTGTCGACCTTGTGGCCCTTTTCTTCAAGGGCTGCGGCGATGTCGCGCACGTTGACCGAACCGTAAAGCTGGCCGGAGTTCGACGAAGCGCGGATCAGCACGACTTCCACGCCATCGAGCGTGGTGCCGGCCTGTTCGGCTTCGACGCGGCGTTCCGCGTTTTCCTTTTCAAGGCGTTCGCGGTTGGCTTCGAAGACGGCGCGGTTGGCGTTGTTCGAGCGAAGGGCCTTCTTCTGCGGAAGCAGGAAGTTACGGGCATAGCCGTCCTTCACGGTGACGACGTCGCCGATCGTGCCGAGCTTTTCGATGCGTTCGAGCAGGATGATTTCCATGGCTGAGCGCTCCTTACTTCACGATGTACGGCAGAAGGCCGATCTGGCGAGCGCGCTTGATGGCGGTCGACAGTTCGCGCTGCTTCTTCGCGGAAACGGCGGTGATGCGGCTCGGAACGATCTTGCCACGTTCGGACATGAAGCCCTGAAGCAGGCGCACGTCCTTATAGTCGATGCTCGGTGCATTCTTGGCCGAGAACGGGCAGCTCTTGCGGCGACGGAAAAACGGACGGGCCATTAGTCTTCACCCCTCTCACGGCTGCGGCGGCGCTCACGCTCGTTCTTGCGCATCATTACGGACGGGCCTTCTTCCAGCTCGTCGACGCGAACGGTCATGTAGCGAATGATATCTTCGTTGATGCGGGCCTGGCGTTCCAGCTCGGCCACGACATCGCCCGGAGCTTCGATGTTCAGCAGGACGAAGTGCGCCTTGCGGTTACGATCGATCTTGTAGGCGAGGTTCTTGAGGCCCCAGGTCTCGGTCTTGGTGACCTTGCCGTTGCCCTGTTCCACGATTTCCGTGGCGCCGGCGGCCAGAGTATCAACCTGAGCCTGGCTCAGATCCTGACGCGCCAGGAAAACATGCTCGTAAAACGGCATGTGCGTTCCTTTCACTGTTATGCCGATCGCTGGTTTGTCCCGCCCCATGCGGGGACCCCTCCGGCCTTCTTCTTTCCGCCGCCCTAGAGCCGAGGAAGCGGCGCACATACAGGTTTGGGGCGCAATTGCAAGGAAAGGATGGGCGCCCGGCAGGCAGTGGCAGAGGGCCGGTTGCGGAGGTGCAGCGAAGTTGACGCAGAACGAGGGGTGAAACTCGGACGGGCAATCAGAATTTATTATGTTAAAACAGTATCTTCAGTGAATTATGCCTGTTCAGCGTGTGACTTTTCATTTGGTCGGTTTTCGTCGGGGGCAGAGGGCGTTTCCGGGGCAGGGCAGCATTCACCGCGCCACCCAAGCAGAAATCAGATGTGTAGGAAAACGAAACCGCAGTTTCAGCCACTTGCCGCAAGGTTCCCGATGGGCTTCAACGGGCCCGGAAAAGACTGACAGGGGAGGATTTGATGCAAAAGGTGATTGCGCCGGCCGTCATGGCTGCTGCACTGCTGGCAGGCCCGGCATTGGCCGCCGATGCGCCGCCCGCGCCGAATGCGGAATTCGTGCTGGAAGAGATTGTGAAGCTCGGCCCTGTGGTGGAAGTGGGCAAGACTTCCAAGGGCGAACGGCGGATCATCCCGATCACTGGCGGCCGTTTCGAAGGGCCGGGCATCAAGGGCGAGATCGTGCCCGGCGGCTGGGACTGGCAACTGACCCGCGCCGATGGCTGCACCGAGGTGGAGGCGGACTACTTCCTCAAGACCGACGATGGCGTAGTGATCAACGTGATCAACAAGGGCGCCCTGTGCCCGTCCGCTCCGGGCGCTGCGCCCTCGCCGGTGCGTACGCATCCCGTGTTCGAGGCTCCGCTGGGCAAGTATGAGTGGATGTCCAAGACCGCCTTCATCGGCACGCTGGAAATGGCCGATCCTTCCGAGGGTCCGGCGGTGAAGATCAGGTTCTACAAGATGAAGTGAGGGGCATTCTCGTCATTGCGAGCGACCGAAGGTCGCGCGGCAATCCATGGCTAGGCGCATTACGCTCTGGATTGCTTCGCTTCGCTCGCAATGACGGAGGCAAAGTGCGTTACCCCAATTTCTCCAGCAGCCCCTGCGCCAGCGCGGTAAGCGTATCGTCGCGGGCGCCCATGATGACGATGCGGTCGCCGGGGCGTGCGAGAGCGAGGATACGTTCGGCGCAATCCTCGCGGCTGGGGATATATTCCGCATGGCCGCCTGCTTCCGCGATCAGGCGCACGATCCGCTCGCTGCCTTCGCTGCGGTCCACCGTGCCGCCGAAATAGACCGGGTCGCACAGGAAGGTCAGGTCTTCCGGGCCGAGCAGCCGGGCAAAGACTTCCGCCAGTTCATGGCCCATCTGGCGCAGCGGGCCATAGCCATGCGGCTGGAAGAAGGCGATCACGCGGCCCGGCTGGCTTTTCAGCGTGCGCAGGGTGGCGGCGCATTTTTCCGGATTGTGGCCGAAATCGTCGATCACCGTGATGCCGGAAGCACTGGTGCCGATCACATCGAACCGTCGGGCGAGGCCCTTGAAGCTCGCCAGCGCGGTCACCGCTTCCGCCACTGGCACGCCTGCGGCCTTCGCCCCGGCTATCGCGGCGAGCGCGTTGGAGAGGTTGTGGCGGCCCGGCATGGCGAGGGTGAGGGCGTGTTGCTCGCCCGTCTTGCGCTCTACCACTTGCGCGGCGATGCCCATGGCGCTTTCCGAAACAGAGCCCGGAACCACGCCGATGTCCGCCGCCGCGCTCTCGATACCGAAGGTGACGAGGCTTGCCGCGCGCGGGGCGAGGGCCATGGCTTCCTCATCGTCGGCATTCACGGCTGCGGCGCCGGACACGGCGAGGAAATCGCCGAACAGTATGCGCAATTCTTCCATGCCCTTGTGATCGAGGCTGACATTCAGCAGCACGGCGACCGAGGGGCGATAGAGCGCGATGGAACCGTCGCTTTCATCCACTTCGGAAACGAACACATCGCCCGCGCCAACCCGCGCGCTGGCAAAGGGCACTTCCGCCGAGGCGAAGTTCTTCATCACCGCGCCGTTCATGATGGTGGGATCGCGCCCGGCCTGCTGCATGATCCAGCCAGTCATTCCGGTGACGGTGGACTTGCCGCTGGTGCCGCCAATCGCCACGGAACTGGCCGCGCGGTTGAACAGGGTGGAGAGCAGTTCCGCCCGCGTCATCCGCGCGCAGCCCAGCTCCTTTGCGCGGACCATTTCTGGCACGGTATCTTCCACCGCGGCGGAAGCGATCAGCACCTGATCGGGCGAGGTCACGCCGCTGCCGTCCTGCGGGAACAGGGCAATCCCTTCCCGCTCCAGCCAGGCGAATTTCTCGGGAGTGCGGCCCTGATCGCGGCTGCGGTCGGACCCGGCGATAGTGGCGCCTTGCCCCTTCAGGATCATGGCCAGCGGCAACATGCCCGATCCGCCGATGCCGCAGAAGAACCAGGGGTGGGAAGTAAGGTCGGCGGTTTCGCTCATGGCGCCCTCGCTATGCAGTTGTGCGGGACAACACAAGCCGACTATCAGGGGCAGGCATGACCCGCATCGCAATCTGTGCCCCTTCCACCCCGCTGACGCCCGAGGATGTGGCGCGGGTGGAGGCAGTGGCGGCCGAGTTCCCCTCGCTTGAACTGGCCTTTCACGAGCAATGCTATCTCTCGCAGGGGCATTTTGCCGGTTCGGACGAACAGCGGCTGGCTGCCCTGCTGGAATGCGCCAACGATCCTGCCTTCGATGCCGTGTGGTTCGCGCGGGGCGGTTATGGCGCCAATCGTATCGCCGCGCAGGCGGTTGCGGGGATGGGCGATGCGGCGCGGGGCAAGGCGTTCCTCGGCTATTCTGATGGCGGCTATCTGCTCGCCGCGCTTTATCGCGCGGGGATCGGGCAGGCGGTCCATGCGCCGATGCCGGTGGATATAAGGCGTGCGGGTGGAGAGCATGCCGTTCGCCGCAGCCTCGCATGGCTCGCGGGGGATCGTTCCGGCCTCGAGCCGCATATCGACCAACACCCCGTTGTGGCCTTCAATCTGATGACGCTGGCCATGCTGTGTGGCACCGACCTGATGCCGGACCTCTCCGGCCATGTGGTGATGGTGGAGGAGGTCAGCGAATATCTCTATGCGGTGGACCGGCTGTTCTTCCACGTGACCCAGCATCTTTCGGGCATAGCCGGGTTGCGGCTGGGCCGGGTGAGCGACGTGCCGGAGAATGACCGGCCCTTTGGTGCAGAGCCGGAGGAAATCGCACGCTTCTGGTGCGAACGCACCGGCATTCCCTTCCTAGGTTTCGCCGATATCGGGCATGATGAAGCCAACAGAATTGTTCCCTTCGGGCTTGCCTCCGCGCAAGCGCAAACCTAACCGCGCGGGCCAGACAGCACGGGACAGGAGACTGAGACATGCGTGCATTCGTATTTCCGGGGCAGGGCAGCCAGAAGGTGGGCATGGGGGCGGAACTCGCCGATGCCAGCGCCATTGCCCGCGAAGTATTCGAGGAAGTGGACGAGGCTCTCCAGCAGAAGCTCTCCACCATCATGCGCGAAGGCCCGGAAGATCAGCTGACGCTGACCGAGAATGCGCAGCCCGCGATCATGGCCAATGCCATCGCCACTCTGCGCGTGCTGGAGAAGGAAGGCGGACTGACCATCGCCGACAAGGGCGATTGCGTGGCTGGCCACTCGCTGGGCGAATATACCGCCCTGTGCGCCGTGGGCGCCTTCTCGCTGGCCGACACGGCCCGCCTGCTCAAGCTGCGCGGGCAGGCCATGCAGGCCGCCGTGCCGGTGGGCGTGGGCGCGATGTGTGCGCTGCTGGGCGCCGACATTGCCAAGGCGCAGGCGCTGGCCGATGCGGCTGCCGAAGGCGAAGTGTGCCAGATCGCCAATGATAATGATCCGGGGCAGGTCGTTCTGTCCGGTCACCGTGCCGCGATCGAGCGGGCCGTTGCGCTTGCCAAGGAGCATGGCATCAAGCGCGGCGTGATCCTGCCGGTTTCCGCGCCCTTCCATTGTGACCTGATGGGCCCTGCGGCCGAGGCGATGGACAAGGCGCTTGCAGACCTGCCGCCTTCGGCCTTCCGCCTGCCGCTCTATGCCAATTTCACTGCCTCCGCCGTGACCGACCCGGCCGAAGAACGCGATCTGCTGGTCAAGCAGGTCTGCGGCCGCGTGCGCTGGCGGGAAAGTGTGATTGCCATGGGCGAAGCGGGCGTGACCCATTTCGTGGAACTGGGCGGCAAGGTCGTCGGCCCGATGATCGGCCGCACGGTGGAAGGCGTCACTGTCTCCAGCGTGGTGACGATGGCGGATATCGAGGCGCTGGCGAAGGAGCTTTGAAGGCTATGCGGGGCAAGCGGACAACACTTCTGGCAGCCATGTCTGCAGCGGCATTTGCCCTGACGGGAACCAGTGCTGCAGCGGCGGACAATCTTGATTGCATGAGCCGTCCTTTCGAGGCCGGCGATCAGGAAGTGGTCGATGGGTTTGTCCGGGATTTTGATCTCGTGGAATGGAGCGTTACCGGCGGCGGTGAGGTTCTGGCCGATGTGATGAACGCTCGTGCCGACATGTGCGCGATTGAATTCGGCTGGTCGGATGAGGCGGGCACCGATGCTTTTCTGTGGCTTATCGGCGGATTTCTGGAGCAAGGCCTGAAGGCCAACGCCCCGATTTCCGCCGAGGAAATTGGCAGACTGGAGGCCAGTTTTGCCGCTGCCGACGAAGCACGCTTGCTCCGTTCCATGGGGCCGCAGATCGATCCTGACTTCTACGGCACTGCCGAGCCTTCCGATGACGATCTGATTTATCTGGGCGGCCTGCTCGAAAATTCGGGCGTTGCCGCGACAGACGAAAATGCCACATTTACGGGCGCGCTGCTGGCCGCCAGGCTCACCCGGATTCACTGGGCGCGAGTTTTTGCGAAGAATTGAGAGGATAGTTCCGATGTTCGACCTTACTGGCATGACCGCCCTTGTCACCGGCGCTTCCGGCGGGATCGGTTCCTCCATCGCACGCGCCTTGGCCTCGCAGGGTGCTAGGCTGGCGCTTTCGGGCTCCAATTCCGCAAAGCTGCGCGCCTTCCGCGACGAACTGAACGCCGAATTCGGGCACGATCATGTCGAGATCACCTGCGATCTTTCCAACACCACTCAGGTGGAAGAACTGGTGCCTGCCACCGTGGATACGCTCGGCAAGATCGACATCCTCGTGAACAATGCCGGCATCACGCGCGACAATCTCGCCATGCGGATGAAGGACGAGGAGTGGGATCAGGTCATCAGGATCAATCTCGAGGCTGCCTTCCGCCTGATGCGCGCATCCTGCAAGCCGATGATGAAGGCCCGTTTCGGCCGTATCATCACCATCACCTCGGTTGTCGGCGCCACCGGTAATCCCGGCCAGGTCAACTATGCCGCGGCAAAGGCAGGCCTTGTTGGCATGTCGAAGTCGCTCGGCCAGGAAGTGGCCAGCCGCGGGATCACCGTGAACTGCGTGGCCCCCGGCTTCATCCGCACTGCCATGACCGACGTGTTGCCCGATGCGCAGAAGGACGCGCTCAATGCCCGCATTCCGATGGGCCGCATGGGCGAGGGCGAGGACATCGGCGCCGCGGTTGCCTATCTCGCCTCGAAGGAGGCTGGCTATGTTACCGGCCAGACTCTGCACGTGAATGGCGGCATGGCGATGATGTCCTGATCCCAGTCCCGCGAAAGGCTTTCCCGATGCGTTTCCTGCTTCTGCCTGCCGTGGCCGCTCTCGGCCTGCTCGGCGCCGTTCCGGCATATGCGACCACCGAAGAGGCGGTACAGTGCCCCGTCCTGATTGTTCCTGCTGCCGTCGCGCGCGAGATGGCCGATGTCATGTCAGTGACGGAACCCACGGCGGAGCAGCAGGATGCCATCGCAGCCAAGGTGAAGACGATCGGCAATGCCTGCCGCAGCGTCCATGGCATCGCGGATGACCGGGAGGAGGATTACCTCAACCTGACCATGTCGGGCATTGTGATGACCCGCCTTGCCGTTGATCTGGAAGAGGAAGGTATCCCACCCTCATTCATCGACGAGGAAATGAATATCGGGGAAGGGCGCGTGAATCTGGTGCCCGATGAATTCCCGCAGGAAGTGGTGGACGCTCTGCTGGACCGGCTGGAAGCGAAGGGCCTGGATACAGCATCTGTCAGTTCCGACGCATGGCAGAAGGTCGGCGCCTATGCTGCCGCAACCGCCGCCTATTACACGCTGGCGGGTTCGTTCAACTGATCCGGGACTGAACCGTTCCGGCACAGGACTGCGGTTTATCCCCAGATTCTGCCCCTTGCGGGAAACGCAACCTTGCGGTGACCGCCTGCCGCGTTAAGGCTTGTTACCCATGCAACCCGCGCTCCCGGGCGATTCAGCCCGTGCGCCCCAGGGGGACCGAATAGGAACGATGAAGGCAACCATCGAACGTGCGACGCTGCTGCGCTGCCTGTCCCATGTCCAGTCGGTGGTGGAACGGCGCAACACGATCCCCATCCTCTCGAATGTGCTGATTGACGCATCGGCCGATGGCACCGTGCGCATCATGGCGACTGACCTTGACCTGCAGGTGGTGGAACGCCTCGCTGCGGTTTCGGTCGATACGCCGGGCGCGCTCACCGTTTCGGCACATCTGCTGTTCGACATTGCCCGCAAGCTGCCCGAAGGCAGTCAGGTCGGCCTGGAAGCAGCGGATAACCGGCTGACGGTGAAGGCCGGACGCAGCCGTTTCCAGCTGCCCACCCTGCCGCGGGACGATTTCCCGGTGATTGTGGAAGGCGATCTGCCGACCAGCTTCGAACTGCCCGCACGCGTGCTGGCCGAACTGATCGACAAGACCCGCTTTGCCATTTCGACCGAGGAAACCCGCTATTACCTCAACGGCATTTTCCTGCACGTCTCGGACGATGGCCAGCCGCTGCTGAAGGCTGCGGCGACTGACGGCCACCGCCTCGCGCGCTACACCCTGGCGCGCCCGGACGGGGCGGAAGGCATGCCGGACGTGATCGTGCCGCGAAAGGCCGTGGGCGAGCTGCGCAAACTGCTGGACGAGGCGCTGGACGGCAATGTCGAGATCGATCTGTCCGCGAGCAAGATCCGCTTCACCCTGGGCGGTGAAGGCGGCGTGGTGCTCACCAGCAAGCTGATCGACGGGACATTCCCCGATTACAGCCGCGTGATCCCCACCGGCAACGACAAGCTGCTCAAGCTCGATCCGAAGAGCTTCTTCGAAGGCGTGGACCGTGTGGCGACCATCGCCACGGAGAAAACCCGCGCTGTGAAGATGGGGCTGGAACAGGATCGTGTGGTGCTTTCGGTCACCTCGCCCGATAACGGCACGGCGGCCGAAGAAGTGCCCGCCGCCTATTCGGCCGAGACCTTCGAGATCGGCTTCAACGCCAATTATCTGAAGGACATCCTGCACCAGATCGAAGGCGACTCGGTGGAACTTCACCTTGCCGATCCCGGCGCGCCGACGCTCATCCGCCAGGACGATAACAGCCCCGCGCTTTACGTCCTCATGCCGATGCGCGTCTGATGAAGCCTTTGCTCCTTGCCACTTCGGCGGCGCTCGTCGCCATGGCTGTTCCGGCCGTGGCGGCGGAGGAGCAGGCGACGACTCCGCAGGACGATATCGAATGCGCTGCCTGGGCGTCCTACACCGGCAGCTATGCCGAGGATGACGTCGCCGACAATAGCATGGCGATGGCGTTCAATTACTTTCTCGGCCGCTATCAGGCGATAATGGGCGACGATTTCGGCGACGCGCTGGCGGATGCAATCAATGCGATGGATGCCGATGACTCGGTCTATGATCGCTATAACGCGGTGTGTCAGCCACGATGGCTGGCGCATGGGCAGGCTCTGCTGGACTGGTCCGCAAGCGTTTCCGGGACGACCGTGGAAGACGGTTCCGCCAGCTAGCAGCGTGTCCAGCATCTGCGAGACTGACGCCGCTCGGGAGGTGATTCTGGAACTCGCCGGTGTCGGCGGGGGGCTAGTCCAGCGCCTTCATCATTGAACCGATGTCGACGAACTTCTCACGTGGGGCACCGTCTCGGGCCGCGCGTTCTTCTGCTTCCTCGATCTTCTTCCAGTCACGGAAAGTGACGAGCTTCAGGCCGCGCTCGCGGGCGAGGGTGTCGAAGGCCGGGCGGCCGTGCTTGTTCGCCGGGCCGAGTACGCCCGATGCTGCATCCTGCGCGATCTTGTCGGCAATGTCGAAACCGTCCGGGCGGTTGGTGCCGATGGTGCCCGAAGGGCCGCGCCGCGCCCAGCCGACGCAATAGAGACCGGGCATGATCCGCCCCTCGTCATTGGCGAAGCGGCCCTGACGCTCGTCGAAAGGAACGTCGGGGATCGGTGAACTGCGATAGCCGATGCAGCACACCACCAGCCCGGCGGGAATGCGATAGATTTCGCCCGTGCCATGGGCGCGCCCTGTCCGCACTTCCGTGCGCTCCACCTCGATGGCCTCCAGCCGGCCGTTGCCGATCAGGGCCTTGGGTGAAGCGAAGAAATCGAATTCGATCTCAATCGGCTTTTCCGCGTGGATTGCTTCGGGAATTGCTGCGAAGCCGCGCAGCAGGGTGACCGATTTCCTCAGTCCCGGCTCAAGGATCGCATCCTCGCCTTCATCGGGCAGGTCGCGCTTGTCCACATGGGGCGAGGCGCGGTCCAGCTTTGCCAGTTCGCCCAGTTCCTTGGGCGTCATCATGATCTGGTGCGGCCCGCGCCGGCCAAGGATCACGATCCGTTCGATCCGCGACTGGCCCAGCAGGTCCAGCGCGTGGCCGACGATATCGCTTCCCTCGAATTCGCGCCGCGATTTGGAAAGGATGCGCGCCACGTCCAGCGCGACATTGCCCATGCCGATCACTACGGCGGTTTTGCCCGACAGGTCCGGGGCGAGGTCCGCGAATTGCGGGTGGCCGTTATACCAACCCACGAAGGCCGCGCTGCCGAAGACGTTGGGCAGATCGTCGCCAGGCAGGTCCAGCGGCCGGTCCACCGGGGCCCCGGTGGCAAGCACCACGGCATCGTAAAGATCCTGCAATTCGGGAATCGTCACGTCCTTGCCGACAGTAATATTGCCCACGAAACGAACGTTTTCGCTTAGCGCTGTCTGCTCGTAGCGGCGCGAGACGCCTTTGATCGACTGGTGGTCGGGTGCGACCCCGGTACGGATCAGGCCGTATGGGACGGGCAGGCAATCGAACACGTCGATGCGTGCTTCCTCGCCAAAGGCCTTTTGTACCGCTTCTGCGGTGTAATATCCGGCAGGGCCGGAGCCGATGATCGCCACATGCCGCATCGCCCATCTCCCGCGATTGCCGCGCCGGTTTTCCGGCGTTCGCCCGACACAAGCTGCCATGGGCGAGGGCCGCCTGCAATCCCCGGAAAAACTGAAGGATTTCTTTCCTGTGATTTGCTTGCCCGATCATTAACGCTTTCTCAAAACCGTTTTGGCAACGGGCAATGATGGCGGGCGCAACATCACGGCGAAATGCGATCCTGAAAGAGGATAGTGGGGGGATTTCTCCTCCGGCCCGCGCGTCCGGTTTCACCTCTGCCGAAAATCCCGGTGTCGCCCCAGTGGCGGAAAGGCTGGCGATTGCCGAACGTCATACCGTTCGCAACTCCCGTTCGCGCCGGGCTGAAGCCTCAGAATTCGCGCCTTCGCTGATCGCGTCGCAATGGCCTCATATGGCGCCGGTTGTGGTGGTGACACTGGGCTTTGCCGGCATCGTCGGCCATTCCACGCCGCCGCTGATCTGCGTCCTTCTCGCCCTGCTTGCAGCAACTCTGCCGCTCGCCACGCCCTTCATTCGTAAGCTCGAGCGGCGCAAAAAGTCCGGGTTGGCCCTGCGCATCGGCACGATGCTGTTCGTGGTCGGTGTGCCGATGCTGGCCTATGGCATGGCGATGGGCCTCTGGGCGGCAGCCGGGGGATTGACCTGGCCACTGGCGCTGGGCGTATTGATCGTCACAACTTCGCTGGCGGCGGTGATCCAGAGTGCCAAGTCGCCCGGCCTGTTCACTGCCCAGATCGCCTGCTGGACGGCGGTGGCAATTGTGACCGGCTCCAGCATTTCCTACGCCTTGCTGGCGGGCTGCATCGTCTTTTCCATTCTGGTCAGCCGCCGCCAGATGCAGATCAACCGGCAGAAGAAAGAACAGGAACTCGAACGCAACCGCGTGCGCGACCGCGCTGAAGAAATCCTCAACGATTACGAGGAAACAGGGCAGGGCTGGTTCTGGGAGACCGACCGCCGTGGATCGCTGACCTACATCTCGCACACCGTCGCCAAGGTCCTAGGCCACGAAGATGTGGAGACGCTGGCGGGCAACAATTTTACCGAACTGTTCGATCTTGAAGCGAGCGGCAGCGATGGCGAACGTACGCTGACGTTCCACCTTTCAGCTCGTTCGTCCTTTCATGAACTGGCTGTGCGCGCCGCCGCGCAGGAAGTACGCTGGTGGTCGGTCAGCGGCCGCCCGGTCTATGACGAATTCGGCAATTTCGTGGGCTATCGCGGCTCGGGTACGGACCTGACCGAGCGCAAGCGATCGCAGGAAAAGGCCTCGCGCCTTGCCCATTACGATTCGCTCACCGGCCTGGCGAACCGGTTCAAGATGTCGCAGTCGCTTGAAAAAATTCTCAATGCGCCGTTCGAGATGCACCGCTGCTGTTCCGTACTGTTGCTCGATCTCGACCGGTTCAAGCAGGTCAACGACACGATGGGCCACCCGGCGGGCGATGCCTTGCTCAAGCAGGTGGCGCAGCGCCTTGAACGGACAGTGGGGGAAAAGGGGCTGGTCGGTCGCCTCGGCGGCGACGAATTTGAAGTGATCGTGGCTGGCACCGCCAATCGTGACCGGCTGGCCTATCTGGCGCAGGACATCATCAACTCGCTCTCGCAGCCCTACTCGATTGAGGGGCACCGGGTTGTCATCGGTGCCTCTATCGGCATCTCGATTGCGCCCGATCACGGTTCGACCAGCGAAGCCCTGATCCGCAATGCCGACCTTGCGCTTTATGCGGCCAAGGATGGCGGTCGCGGGCGCTATCATTTCTATGCCGACGATCTGCATTCCCGAGCCGAGGAACGCCGCCAGCTGGAACAGGATCTGCGCGACGCAATCAGCCATGGCGGGCTGGAACTCTATTATCAGCCTGTGGTGGATACGGCGACAGAGCAGATCAGCGGGTTCGAAGCGCTGATGCGCTGGAACCACCCCACACGCGGGGCCATGTCGCCGTCGCGCTTTATCGAAATTGCCGAGGAAGCCGGCCTGATTGGACAGATGGGCGAATGGGCGCTGCGCACGGCGTGCCACGATCTGGCCAGCTGGCCGGGCAACGTGCGCGTGGCCGTCAACGTATCGCCGCTGCAATTCGCCAATCCGCAATTGCCGGCCATTGTTACCAGCGCCATCGCCGAAGCCGGGGTCGATCCGGCAAGGCTGGAACTGGAGATCACAGAAAGCGTCTTCCTGGACGACAACGAAGGCACGGACGCGATGTTCGCCGCGCTCAAGGGCGTGGGTGTGCGGCTGGCCCTCGACGATTTCGGCACAGGCTATTCCTCGCTCGGCTATCTGAAAAAGGCGCCGTTCGACAAGATCAAGATCGACCAGAGCTTTGTGCGCGGGGCCACCCAGCCGGGCAGCCGCAATGGTGCGATTATCGCCTCGATCACCAGCCTGGCGCAGGCGCTTGGCATGGAGACCACGGCCGAGGGTGTCGAAACGCTGGACGAGCTTGACCTGATCCGCCTGCAGGGCTGCAGCCATGTGCAGGGCTTTATCTACGAACAGCCACTTTCAGCCAGCGCCGCGGCAGAGCGTTTGCGCACCGGCCTTGCGGCGGTGGCTCGCGGCCCGCGATCCGCCCGCGCGCCGCGCCAGACCATGCTGCGCAAGGTCGTGCTGGATCACGCCGGGCAGTTATACAACGGCACGATCCGCAATATTTCCATCACTGGCGCGCTGATCGAAGGGCTGTGGAACGTGCCGGACGGCACGATCTTCCGCATCCGCCTGTCCAGCAACCACTCCATTACAGCTACATCGCGCTGGTGCCAGGAAGACCGGATGGGCGTGGAATTCGCGGCGCCGCTGCAGCGGGATGCCTCGGGCCGGATCGCGATCATGAGCGAGGCCGGACCTGATCTGGATCGCCGCATGACGGTCCGCAAATCGGCCTGATTTGCCCGTCGAAGTTCCGCATCGGTGCAGACAGATGCAGTGCCCTTAGCAATTTATAAACCCTGTGTGTTTAGAATGATGCGTGGCAGGCAGTCTTGGCTTTGCCTGATATGACGGCAGGAATACGCGATTGAGCAGGGGCATTCTGAAAGGCTTGCGGGGCGGCAGGAGCGTTGCCGTCGAAACTGCGCCTCCGCCCATACCCTTGGGCGAGACAGAGCGACGCCTTGCCCTGATGTCGGAATATGAAAAGTCCGGCATCGGCTGGTTCTGGGAAACCGACGAGCAGGGTTATATCACTTATTTGTCCGAGCCGATGGCTGAGCTGTTCGGCAAGGCACCGGAAATCCTTGCTGTAACGCATTTCCATACGCTGTTTACTGCCGAGCAGACTGGTGACGGCTCCACGCCGCGCAGCGTTTCTCTGCTGTTTGGCGGCCGCAAGACCTTCAACGGGCTGACCGTGCGGGCGGACATCGACGGCAAGGATTATTACTGGCAGCTCAGTGGCAAGCCGCAATTCGATGCCGAGAGCAATTTCCGTGGCTATCGCGGCCATGGCGGCGACATTACCGAGAGCCGCCGGGCGGAAAACGAAACCGAGCGTCTGGCGCAGTTCGATTCACTTACTGGCCTTTCCAACCGACCGCGCATGCAGCGCAAGATCGATGCGATGCTGACGGCCTTCCGCGCCGCGAAGCGCAATTGCGCCATCATGATGTTCGATCTGGACCGCTTCAAGCAGGTGAACGACACACTGGGCCACAAGGCTGGCGACGAACTGCTCAAGCAGGTCGCCCAGCGTCTCCAGCGCGTATTCGATACGACCTGCGAGATCGGCCGTCTGGGTGGCGACGAGTTCCAGGTGCTGATCCCCGATATGGACGATCGCGGAAGGCTGGGCGAGTTGGCGATGAACGCCATCACCATGCTGACCCAGCCCTATTCCCTTTCGGAAGGGCGCTGCACCATCGGCGCTTCGATCGGCATCGCGATCGCACCCTATGACGGGATCACGCGCGAAGAAGTGGTCCACAGCGCCGACATCGCCCTCTATGCGGCAAAGAATGGCGGGCGGGGCCAATTCCGTTTCTATTCCAGTGATTTGCAGAACGAATCCCAGTTGCGACGCGAACTGGAGCGAGACCTGCGCGGCGCGCTGGAAAAGGGCCAGCTCACGCTGGAATACCAGCCGATCGTCAATGTGAAGAGCAACCGCATCATCGCGATGGAGGCGCTGCTGCGCTGGTATCATCCCGAACGCGGCAAGATCTCGCCTGAAATCTTCATCCCGCTTGCCGAAGAGAGCAACCTGATCTCTGTCATCGGTGAATGGGTGTTGCGCAAGGCCTGCGAGGATGCGGCCAAATGGCCGGACGATGTGCGTGTCTGCGTCAACGTCTCTGAACAGCAGATCATCACTCAGGGCATTTCGCGCGTGGTGGCGAATGCGCTGGCCTCTGCCGGCCTTCCTGCCGACCGGCTGGAATGCGAGCTGAAGGAAAGCGTTCACTTCGGCGATGGCGACGTGAGTGAGCGTGAGTTGAAGGCATTGCGGCGGCTGGGCGTACGCCTCGCACTGGACGATTTCGGCACGGGCGTTTCCTCGCTCGGCTATCTCAAGCGCGCACCGTTCGAGACGATCAAGATCGACCCGAGCTTCCTGCGCGGTGCCTTCGAGGAAGGCAGCCGCAATGGCGACCTGATCGGTGCTATCGTGGCGCTGGCTGACGCCCTCAATATCGAGACGGTGGCTGAAGGCGTGGAGGCGATGGAGGAATTCCGCCTCGTGTCCGAACAGGGCGTGAAGAACGTGCAGGGCTTCGTCTATGCGCAGCCCCTTGCACCCGAGGAAGCCGAGGAACTGCTGGCTGGGCATGATCGCGAGATGATGCCTACCGGCCCGGAAAAGCAGCGGTCCGAACGTCGCAAGCTTTATCGCCGCATTCATGTGATCCACGAGGATCATTATTACGACGTCGTCCTGCGCGACCTTTCACGGACAGGGGCGATGATCGAGGGCCTGCTGGATGTTCCGGTGGGGACGGAATTCGTGGTCGATTTCGGCGAGGGTCAGCTTGCCGTGGCGCAGGTGGTGCGCAGCCATCAGGATCAGCAGGGCCTCACTTTCGAGAACCCGCTGGTGGAGGACGGGGCAGGGGGGCTGTGTACCCGCAACCGCGTTTCGCCCTATCTGCTTGCCGCGGGCGGTCTGCCGCTTGCGCAATTGCCGCCGGGTCATTTCCCGCTGGCCGAAAAGGCGGAAAACCCGATGTTGCTCTCCGTCCCACGCTTCGGGACGAAGAACCTCAAGGCCAAGCTGGAATATTGACGCATTCCGCCTGCTGACAGCGGGTTTCAGTCCGGCTAAGGGCGCGGAATGACCGAGCTTTCGCAGATCCGCAATTTTTCGATTATCGCGCATATCGACCATGGGAAAAGCACCCTGGCCGACCGGCTGATTCAATTCACCGGCGGGCTGACCGAGCGTGAGATGAGCGAGCAAGTCCTTGATAATATGGACATTGAACGCGAACGCGGGATCACCATCAAGGCCCAGACCGTGCGCCTGAGCTATACGGCCAAGGATGGCGTGACCTATGAGCTGAATCTCATGGACACGCCCGGCCATGTCGACTTCGCCTATGAGGTGAGCCGCAGCCTTGCCGCCTGTGAAGGCGCGCTGCTGGTGGTGGACGCGGCGCAGGGCGTGGAAGCGCAGACGCTCGCCAACGTCTATCAGTCGATCGAGCACGATCACGAGATCGTTCCGGTCATCAACAAGATCGATCTGCCCGCCGCCGAACCGGAGAAGGTCCGCGCCGAGATCGAGGACATCATCGGCATTGACGCTTCGGAGGCCGTGCTGGCGAGCGCCAAGAGCGGCATCGGCATTGCCGAAGTGCTCGAAGCCGTGGTCCAGAAGATCCCCGCCCCCAAGGGCGACCGCGAGGCAGCGCTCAAGGCGATGCTGGTGGATAGCTGGTACGATCCCTATCTGGGCGTCGTCATCCTCGTGCGTGTGATCGACGGGGTCATCAAGAAGGGCCTGCAGGTCAAGTTCATGCAGGGCGGCACCCAGCATCTGATCGACCGCGTGGGCTGTTTCACGCCCAAGCGCATCGAACTGCCGGAACTCGGGCCGGGTGAAATCGGCTTCATTACCGCGCAGATCAAGGAAGTCGAACAGGCCAAGGTCGGCGACACCATCACCACCGTGAAGGCTGGCGCGACCGAGGCTCTGCCGGGCTACAAGGAAGTGCAGCCGGTGGTGTTCTGCGGCCTTTTCCCGGTGGACGCGGCCGATTTCGAGAAGCTGCGCGAAAGCATCGGCAAGCTGCGCCTCAACGATGCCAGCTTCAGTTTCGAAATGGAAAGCTCCGCCGCGCTCGGCTTCGGCTTCCGCTGCGGCTTCCTCGGCCTGCTGCATCTGGAAATCATCCAGGAACGCCTGACGCGCGAATATGATCTGGACCTGATCACTACCGCGCCTTCCGTGGTCTATCGCATACAGCTGCGCGCTTCCAAGACTGAGGATGCGCAGGAGATCTTCCTGCACAACCCGGCCGACTATCCCGATCCCAGCCGGATCGAGACGATCGAGGAGCCTTGGATCAAGGCCACGATCTACACGCCGGATGAATATCTCGGCTCGATCCTCAAGCTCTGCCAGGATCGCCGCGGCATCCAGACCGACCTGACCTATGTGGGCGGCCGCGCGCAGGTGAGCTACGAACTGCCGCTCAACGAAGTGGTGTTCGACTTCTACGACCGTCTGAAGTCCATCAGCCGCGGCTACGCCAGCTTCGATTACGAGCAGATCGGCATGCGCGAGGGCGATCTGGTGAAGATGGGCATCATGGTGAACGGCGATCCGGTGGATGCGCTCAGCATGATCGTCCACCGCTCCGTGGCGGAAGAACGCGGCCGCCACATGTGCGAACGCCTGAAGGATCTGATCCCGCGGCACCTGTTCAAGATCCCGATTCAGGCAGCCATCGGCGGCAAGGTGATCGCCCGCGAAACGATCAGCGCCATGCGCAAGGACGTGACCGCCAAATGCTATGGTGGCGACATCACCCGTAAGAAGAAGCTGCTGGAAAAGCAGAAGAAGGGCAAAGCCAAGATGCGGGAATACGGCAATGTGTCGATCCCGCAGGAAGCCTTCATTGCCGCGCTGCGGATGGGCGAGGAGTAATTCCTCTTCCGCCGCAGGGCAGGTTGGCGGCCTGCGTGTTTGCGGCTAGGCAGGCGCCATGGAAGATGTGGCGCAGGAACGAAGGCTGGAAGTCGGGCGGCAGCGGCGGGCGCGGACGCGGGCGAATATCGTGGCGGCGGCGTTCGATCTGTTCGGCAGCGAGGAAGGCCTGTTTACCCGGATCGAAGACATAGCGGCCAAGGCCGGGGTGACGCGCGCCACCTTCTACAATCACTTCGGCGGCATGGCGGAACTGCGCGAGGCAGTAAGCTATGAAGTGACTCACGATTTCCTGGAGGGGGTGAACACCATCACCCGTTCGCTGTCAGATCCGCGTGAGCGGGCGAGCACGGCAATTCGCCTGTATCTCCACCGCGCACGGTTGGACCGGCGCTGGGCGTGGTCGATGGTGAATATCAGCGCCAACGGCATCGTCTTCGGGGCGGAGACTCACCGGCAGGCGGAACTGACCGTGGCCGAGGCGATGCAGGCCGGCTTGCTGCACCTGCGCAGCAGTGTGCTGGGGCGCGATCTGGTGCTGGGCACGACCTTGTCGGCCATCTCGACCATGCTGCGCGGGGAGGGGGAACAGGACCAGCCCGAACTGGTGGCGGGCCATATATTGCTGGCCATGGGCGTGCCGTTCGACACGGCGAAAGAGATCGCCAACCGCCCGCTTCCAACGCTCGGATCGCCGCGTTGCTCGCTGGATTGATACGAAGTTGACGGAATGTAAAATTTGAAATAGCTCTCTGCCGGTACGGTGGCGCGCAACGACGCCCGCTGACGGGAGAGGATGCATGTTTTCACTCGGTAGGAACCGGGCAGTGCCTCTGCGTGCCGTGATGGCCGCAGCGGGCCTTGCGGGGATCGTCGCTCTGGCGATGCCCGCCTATTCCGCGACGGTCGGGGATGGCGGTGCGAACGCGCCTGCCCCGCGCGAGCCGGAGCGGATTTATCGCACCACTTGCGGCTATTGCCATGGGCACAATATCGGCCCGATCATTCGTGGCCGGGCGCTTCCTCCTGAGGCGATCGAGGCGATGGTGCGCAGCGGCAATGGCGCCATGCCCGCCTTCAAGCCCACCGAGATCACGCATGTTGAACTGGCGGCGCTGGCCCGCTGGATCAGCACATCCAAGGCAGACCCGAAGGAGCATGGGCAATGAGCGCGATTTCCCGCCGTGACGTGCTGCGCGCAGGCGCTGCCGGTTCCGTACTGGTGGCTGCCTCCAGCGCGGTCGCCTCTCCGCTCGACGGGCCGCGCATGCTGCCGCTCGACATGGACAAGGGCGCCTTTGCCGCAGCCGTAAAGGAATTGCGCGCCATTGTGGGCGACGAATGGGTGTTTGCGGATGAGGAGAGCACGATTTCCTATCGCAAGAGCTTCATCCCCGATGTGCACGGCCAGCATATTCCTTCGGGCGCAGTGGCCCCGGCGAGTGTGGAGCAGGTGCAGGCCATCCTGCGCGTGGCGAACAAATATCGCCTGCCGATGTGGCCTGTCTCGACCGGCAAGAACATGGGCTATGGCTGTGCCACGCCTGCCAGCACCGGGCAGATGATCCTCGATCTCAAGCGGATGAACCGTATCCTCGATTTCGATGCGGAACTGGGCACCATTCTGGTGGAGCCGGGCGTCACCTATCAGGACATCCACGACTATATCGAAGCGCACGATCTGCCGTTCTGGATCGACGTGCCGACGGTCGGCCCGATCGTTTCGATGGTCGGCAACACGCTGGAACGCGGGGTCGGCTATACGCCCTATGGCGATCACTTCTTCATGCAATGCGGCATGGAAGTGGTGCTGGCGGATGGCACGATCCTGAAGACGGGCATGGGATCGGTGAAGGATTCCAACACCTGGCAGGCATTCAAATGGGGTTATGGTCCCTATCTGGACGGGATTTTCACGCAGTCCAACTTCGGGGTGGTAACCAAGCTGGGCATGTGGCTGATGCCGCGGCCGCCGGTCTACAAGCCCTTTGTAGTGCGCTATCCCGATGTGGGCGATGTGGCGAAGGCGACCGATACGATCCGGCCGTTCCGCATGAACAACCTCATCCCCAACGGGGTGTTGATGATGGGGGCGCTCTACCAGCTCGCGATGTTCAAGCGCCGCACCGATATTTTCGCTGGTGACGGCCCGATCCCGCTTGATGTTCTACAGGCAGAGGCGAAGCGCAACGGCCTTGGTATGTGGAACACCTATTTCGCGCTTTACGGCACGGACGAGATCATCGCTGCGACCGAGAAGATCGTGCGCGCCGCGTTTGAGGCTTCGGGCGGGGAAGTGCTGACCGATGCGGAGATGAACGGCAATCCGTGGTTCGAACATCACAAGACGCTGATGCGTGGCGGCATGACGCTGGAGGAAATCGGCCTGGTGCGGTGGCGCGGGCTGGGCGGGGCGATTGCGTTCGCACCTGTCGCTCCGGCCAAGGGCGGTGAGACGCTGGGCCAGACTGCGCTGGCGACCGAGATCATGAACAAATATGGGTTCGACTATGCGCCCGCCTACGCCATTGGCGGGCGTGAACTGCACCACATCATCTTTCTGATGTACGACAAGGGCAGCGACGAGGAAGCCTTGCGGGCCGATGCCTGCATGAAGGAAATGATCGAGCGTTTCGGAGAGAAGGGCTGGTGCGCCTATCGCTCCGCCGTTTCGACGATGGACCTGATCGCCGGGCAGTATGGCGAGGCCAATCGGCAGGTGAATGCGCTGCTGAAGCAAGCGCTCGATCCCAATCACATCATCGCCCCCGGCAAGCAGGGCATTGCATGATGTAACGAACAGGCACCCCCACGCCCGGGGCGTGCCCGGCGGCCGGAGCGCAGACCTACCCCCCTTTTCCCGGTGTGCGTTCCGGCCGTCTCTCCATCGAGGATTTCAGGAGGTTGCATGACCCGTTTCGAAGGAAAGACCGTGCTCGTCACTGGCGGAGCGACCGGGATCGGCCGCGCCAGCGCAACCGCCTTTGCCGCGGAAGGCGCCCGCGTGATGATCGGCGATGTAGACGAGCGGGCGGAGGAAACGGTGGCCATCATCCGGCAAGCTGGCGGGGAGGCCGACTTCGTTCGCACCGACGTTGCGGACGGGATTCAGGTTCGAGCTCTGGTGGCAGCGTGCCTCAAGCGCTTCGGAAGTATGGACGCAGCATTCAACAATGCCGGTATCCTGCCGCCACAGCGCCCGATCCATGAAGTACCGGATGAGGAACTGAACGCCGCCATCGACGTCGATTTCAAGGGCGTGTGGTACTGCGTGCAGGCGCAGGTCCGTCATTTCCTGAATGTCGGTGGCGGGGCCATCGTGAACACCGCTTCGGTGGGCGGTCTGATCGCAGACCCGAACATGGCGGCCTATTGCGCAATGAAGCATGCGGTGATCGGACTGACAAAGGGGGCCGCCGTGGAATATGCCCGCCACAATATCCGGGTGAACGCGATTGCGCCGGGCTTCGTCGTCACGCCAATGACGCAGCACTGGGCGGACAGCCCTGAATTCACTTCGGCCTTCTTCCAGCACAATGTTTCGGGGCGCTGTGCCCAGCCGGAAGAAATCGCGGGTACGGTGCTGCATCTGTGTTCGGATGCGGCCAGCTTCGTGAATGGGGCGACCTTCGTGATCGACGGGGGCCAGACGGCGCACTGAATCCATGGCTGGAAGAGGCGCATAGCCAAAAAAAGGCGGCCCCCTTGCAGAAGGCCGCCTTTAGAAGTTGAGGTCTGCGCCATTGCTGCCGCAGCCCTTCGGGTCGCACAATCTTGCTAGTCCGAATATCGTCCGGGCGAAAGACCCATTTTGTAACTAACAGCGGATTTCATTTTTCCTGTCAGTCACTTGCTGCAAAACGTGACACACGTATGCACAGAAACGGCAGGCCTTCAGCTGCCGTTAGAACGCTTGTTATCCGGTTTGATCGCCGTGCCGGCAGCCGCTGGCGGGGGCAATTCCGGGGCGCCGAACAGGAAGCCCTGTCCTTCCGCGCAGCCTTCTCCGATCAGCAGGGCAAGGTGTTCCTCCGTCTCCACTCCTTCGGCCAGGACCGGGATGTCGAGACTGCGCCCAAGGGCAAGGACCGCGCGGATGATCGCGCGCGCCTGCCCACTGCTTTGCGACTGCAGAAGGAAGGACTTGTCGATCTTGATCTTGTCGAACGGGAAGGAATGCAGCGTGTCCAGCGAGGAATAGCCCGTTCCGAAATCGTCCATGGCCACGCTCACGCCCAATGCCTTGATCCGGCGCAGGCTGTGCAGGGCCTTGGTCTTGTCGGCGATGATCGCCGTTTCGGTGATCTCCAGCTCCAGCCTGCGCGGCGAAAGGCCGGTTTCGACGAGGATGCGGGTGACCATTTCGGGCAGATCGTGCTGGTGCAACTGCACGGGCGAAAGGTTCACGGCGACTTTCCATGGATGCGGCCAGCTTGCTGCCTCGGCACAGGCCGAGCGCAACACCCATTCGCCCAGTCGCATGATCTCGCCGTTCTCTTCGGCGATAGGGATGAAGTCGAGCGGCGAGACAGTGCCGCGCCGCGGATGGTCCCAGCGCAGCAGCGCTTCATAGCCGCTGACTTCCTTGGTCTTGAGCGAATGCTGGGGCTGATAGAGCACGCGAAATTCATTGCGGGGAATGGCTTGCCGCAAATCGTTGGCGAGCTGGCGGCGTTCGCGCGCCTTCTCGTCCATACCCGGCTCGTAATAGCAAATGTGTTCGCCCAGCGTGCTCTTGGCGCGGTACATGGCAAGGTCCGCATTGTTCAGCAGGACTTCGCGGGTGGTGGCATCGCCCGGATAGACAGCAATGCCCAGGCTGGCCCCCAGGGCGAACCCGTCCTGGGCGGCGGCAGGCGCTGCAAAGCAGGCATTTACCCGTGCCACGAAATCAGCCAGATCGCCGGGATGTTCCAGCAGCTTTGCCGCGGCGAATTCATCGCCGCCGAGCCGGGCCACTGCTTCGCCATCCCCGGCCATCTCTGCAAGGCTGGCGGCGATCTTCTGCAGAACCTCATCGCCCGCGGCGTGGCCCTGCGCGTCGTTGATTTCCTTGAACCGATCGAGGTCGATTGCCACCACCGCCACTTGCTGTGCGCGGCCGCCGGCATGTTCGATCTCCACGTCCAGCCAGCGGTTGAAGCTGGTTCGGTTCGGCAGGCCGGTTAGCCCGTCATGCAGGGCCATATGGGCGATCTTGGCTTCCGATCGTCGCCTTTCGGTGATGTCCTCGAAGGTGGAGACCCAGCCGCCGCCGGGCAGCGAGCGGCTGGCGATGGCGACCACGAATTCGTCGCCGAATTCGGAAATGGCGGGCGGGGCATCGGGATCGGAAAGCGCGAGCTGCAATTGCTTGCGGATGTTGAGCAGGCGTTCCTCCGGGACATCGCCGCCCAGCCTCGCGGCCAGAGTGACCCTGGCCACTTCCATCAGCGGCGTTCCCGGCGGGCAGGCGTCCTCGGGCAGGTTCCACAATTCCACGAAGCGGCGATTGCGCAGCACAATGCGCTCTTCCGCATCGAACAGGCACAGGCCCTGATGCATATGCTCCAGGGCGGTATCCAACTGGTGGCGGGTCTGTTCGATCCTGTCCTGATCTTCCTTGAACCGGGTCATGTCGCGGGTGATCTTCGCAAAGCCGACATGGGCCCCGGTTTCGGTATCGATGCGTTCGATGGTCACATGTGCCCAGAAGCGCGAACCGTCCTTGCGCACGCGCCAGCCTTCGCCGCTGAATTTCCCGCGCTCGAGCGCAATGCCGAGCGCCTTTTGAGGTCTGTGATCCGATAGGGCTGCCGGCGTGTAGAAACGGGCGAAATGAGTGCCGAGCACTTCGCGTTCGGCATAGCCTTTCAGCCGCTGAGCGCCAGCGTTCCAATTGGCGATGCGGCCATCCCGGTCGAGCATGTAGAGCGCGCAGTCCGAAATCCCCTTGGCCAGAATGCTGAACCGTCGCTCGCTCGCTTCGATTGCCGCTTTGGTACGGCGCGAGACGAGCCAGGCGATCATGGCCAAAGTCAGAAGGCCCAAGGTCACGCCGCTGACCATGACAGACATTATGTGAGGGGAGAACAATGCGTCGTCCGTTCCGACAGACCACGGGATCAGCTTTATCGCCGCCATGCCGCTGAAGTGCAGGCCCACGACCGACGCGGACATGATAAGCGCGGCCCCAAGGCCGCTGGCCCGGGTTCGCCGCCGAAATGCAAGACTGAAGGCGGGAAAAAGCGGCACGGTGCCCAGCATCAGCGAAAGCAGGATATAGGGGGCGCTCCACTGGATCAGCGCGGGCATTTCCAGCGACATCATGCCCACATAATGCATGGCGGCAACGCCGATGCCGGCAATGAATGCAGCCGCAGCCAGGCCGGGCGGGCGGCGCCATTTCGACGCGATCAGGAATGCCGAGATCATGGAGATCAGCACCATGACCAGCGATGCGGCAGTCAGGCGGATTTGAAAGCCCGAGATCACGCCTGGATCGTATCCCAGCATGGCGATGAAATGAGTAGCCCAGATGCCGAAACCGGTGGCGAACCCGCCGGCGAGAATGAAGCGGTGCGCTGCCTTTGCGTCTTCCTGATCGGCTTGCCGGATCAGCAATACGGCAGTGAGGGAAGTGAGCAGGCAAACTGCGGCTGCAAGGACAACCAGCTTCAGATCGTGATCGTCACGGATGCACAGAAAAATATCGAACGGAAACAAGACCAGAAACTCGCAAGGGGGCACGAATTCCCTTTACGATAATCAAGAATGGTTAATGAAAGTCCCTCCGATCTGGAGGCTTTTCTAAGCCAGCGCTCCGGCCAATGTATCGGTGATCGAATTGAATATACCAGACAGGCTCAGGCCCAGATTGGTGAAGGCGATGACGAAGGCGAGCGAGATCAATGCGGCGATAAGCCCGTATTCGATCGCGGTCGCTCCCGTGTCGTCGGCAAGCAGACGGTGCATGGTGGTACTCCCTGTTCCCGGCGCGAGAGTGCGGGAACAGGGTTAGGCAGGGCTTGCGGGCAAAGGTTAAGCGCCGGACTTCGGCTTGTACGTACTCTCGCCCTGTCAGGGCTTGCGCGCGCTCACCAGCGAATAATATCCGCCGCCGGTGCGCTGCGCCTCCACGTCGATAAAGCCGGCTTCTTCCAGAATGGCGCGGAATTCGGCGAGGGAATATTGCTTCCCCAGCGTGCCGATCAGCATGAGCAGGCTGAAGGCCGCCGCCTGATAGGGGCCGGTGTAATCGTCATCCATCAGGATTTCGTTGAGGAAGATCCTTCCGCCGGAAGGCAGTGCCTCGAAGCTCTTGCGTGCGATGGCGAGGTTGGTTTCCTCGGTCCAGTCATGGAAGACGTTGGAGAAGAAATGTCCGTCCGCCCCGCGCGGCCATTCCTGTTCGAACATGTTGACGCCCGAGGTGGAAACCCGTCCGTCCAATCCTGAGGCATCGACATATTTAGCGGCTTCGAACGCCACTTCCTTCAGGTCCATCAACACGACTTTGAGGGCCGGGTTCGCCCTTGCGATCTCAATCCCGTAGACACCCGAACCGCAGCCGACATCCATTAGGCAGGCAAGCTCGCCGAACACCGGCATCCGCGCCGCGCCAAGGGCGGGGGCCTGACTGTGGGCCTGCATGAAGGCAGCGATATTGGCGGCCACTTCCTGCGGCATCGTACCCTGTTCCCAGCCGGCGGGGCGCTTGTCCGTGCCCTGTTCAGGCCGTTTGCCGGTGCGCAGGGATTCCAGCAGCCGCCCGCGCAAATGTTCGTTCCGGTCGATCTGGCCAAGGAAGGCGCCCCAGAAACCCTTCGCCTCCGGGTGGAGCCATGTGCGCGCGGTGTGCGATGCGCGCCATTTGCCCAGGCGTTTCTCGACGAAGCCCATTGAACACAAGGCTGCGAGATGCATGGCGAGGGCGCGGGCATCGACTTCCAGCCTTGCGGCAAGTTCATCCGTGCTCAGCGGCCCGTCAGACAGCGCCCTGAACGTGCCGACTTCGATCGCGGTGTTGACGATGGGGAGGCGGAACTGCGCCAGCCAGGTGTCCCATATCGCGGTATCGTCATTGGTCGGCGGCAAGGCGCTCATCTTTATCCTCCCCAGGATTTAGGTGTTTGCTTGATCGGCCCCGCTCTTATTGGGCAGTGGCAATGTGATCGGCGCCGGTCAGTGCAGCGCGGCAGAAGCGGGTAAGCGCGGCCAGCGCCTCTTCGCTCATTGCCGGATCGCGCTCGTCCGGGCCAAGCCGGGCGCGGGGCGGCGGGCCAAGCGCGGCACCGGCGATGAAGCGCAGCCGCCAGCGCAGTTCGTGCCGCTCCAGCCCCGGCAGATGCGGGCCGAGCAGGCTGGCGAAACGGTCCGCCACTTCGGTCATCGTATCGACCAGTCTTGCGGCCGTTTCGCCTTCACCATGGGCAGCAATTTCGTCCAGCACCACCAGTGCACGGCCCGATGGGGTAAAACAGGCGGGTGCGATCAGCGGGCGCAGCCACCGTTCCAGCAGCGTGTCGAGCGGATCGGCCCCAGCCGGGATTGGATCTTCAAGGCAGGCCCAGTCTTCCAGCATCGGGCCCATGTTGTGATCGCGCAAATTGGCCAGCAGCATGGCCACCGTGCCGAAATGATATGTGATCAACGTGGGATTGAGGCCCGACACATCGCCGACCCGGCGCATGGTGAGCGCCATCACGCCTTCTTCGATCAGCACGCGTTCTGCCGCTTCCAGCAGCCTGGTTCGAGTATCGCCCTGCATGTCCCTCTCCGGCGGCATTCGGTTTGCCGCCTATTCCCTTGCGCAGATTGGACAGATCGGCGAGTTATGCAAATGAATAAGCATACGGGCCGCCCGCCGGACCCGCACAGGAGAGAGACGAGAAATGGCAACCGTGGCCGATGCCCCCGTGGGCGCGCAGACAGGCGCAGATGCGATTGAAGAAGGTGCCCGTCAGACCCGCGCAATGATCCGCTTCGTCGATCCGGGCAAGTTCGTCACCCGCCGCTACGTCAGCCAGGGCAAGGAGATGAACACCGGCACCTATTCCGACCATGAGGTGACCGTGCGCGACGGCATGCCGATGCGCGATCACTTCACGCTGGAAACGCACGGCTTCATGCTCGGCAAAAACCCCAGTGCTGTGCGGGATTTCCACGATAAGGCGCAGGTCGATGCAGTTTATGAGCGCGAGGTGGAAGAACACATCCGGCAGTTGACCGGCGCGAGCAAGGTCTTCGCTCGTGGCTGGATGATCCGCACCTCGGCCGATTTGAGCCAGCGCGCGCAGGAAAAGGTGGAAGGCTATGCCCATACTGGCGGCATTCAGCCGCCTGCAGGCGAAGCGCATGTGGATCTGAACGAGGCGACCGCGCGCCGCATGGCGGAAATGACCTACGCCCAGAAATGCCCGGACGGGCCGGGGTTCAAGCGCTTCCTCATCAGTTCCTACTGGCGCACGTTCTCGCCCCCGCCGCAGGACGTGCCGCTTGCCGTGTGTGACGGGCGCACCAGCTTCGGCGGGGAGGAGAAATCCAACACGCTGTTCATCGTCGATGATTTCCCCAGCGAGGAAGAGACCGTGAAGCCGATTCCCGGTGAGGAGCAGATGATGGCTGCCAGCATCTTCTCCCACAATCCGGACATGCGCTGGTGGTATTTCTCCAACATGCAGGCGGACGATGTGCTGTTCTTCAAGTTCTTTGACAGCGATCATTCGGTGACCTGGCGCTGTCCGCACACGGCATTCCGGGATTCCAGCTTTGCAGATGCGAATATCCGCGAGAGCATCGAGTGCCGCAGCGTGGCATTCTGGGAATAGCATCCGGCGCGCCAATGCTGTCCATACTTCACTTGGCGTTCAGCCGGGCGCTGGCTATAGGCAAGGCCATGCTGTTGAACCGACGCCCTGTTCGCCTGTCCGCCCGGCCGTTCATCCTTGCCGGTGCCGCTGTTGCCATTGCGCTTACCGGCGGCTGCGCCAGGGGCGGCGGGCAGAAGGATACGGCCTATGTCGCCCGAGACGTGGAAACGCTGTATAGCGCCGCCCGCGCCCGGCTCGACCGGGGCGATGTGAAAGTGGCGGCCGCCCTGTTCGACGAGGTGGAGCGTCAGCATCCCTATTCGCCCTGGGCCCGCCGCGCCCAGTTGATGAGCTCGTTCAGCTATTATGTCGGCCGGAACTACAATCAGTCGATTCAGTCGGCTCAGCGCTTCCTGTCGATCCATCCCGGCAATAAGGACGCACCTTACGCCTATTACCTGATCGCCCTGTGCTATTACGAGCAGATCAGCGACGTTCAGCGCGATCAGGCGATCACCCGTCAGGCGCAGACCGCGCTGGAGGAAGTGAATCGCCGCTTCCCGCGCACAGAATATGCCGCCGATGCCCGCCTGAAGCTCGATCTGGTCAACGATCACCTCGCTGGCAAGGAAATGGAGATCGGCCGCTTCTATGAAAAGTCTGGCAAGTGGCTGGCCGCCCAGCTGCATTTCCAGAACGTGGTGAAGCAGTATCAGACCACCAGCCACGCACCCGAAGCGCTTTATCGCCTCACGGAAACCAGCCTTGCGCTGGGCGTTCCGGAAGAGGCGAAGCGCTATGCCGCCGTGCTCGGCAGCAATTATCCCGGCTCCAAATGGTATGAACGCGCCTTTTCGTTGATGGAAGATCACGCCCCCTGGACGACGCAGGGTGTGACCGGCGGCTGATCCGCCGGCCCTGCCGGGCTGTTCGTAACCTTGTCTGAAAGCGGTGACGCGGGGATTTGCTTTCGCTAGATCGTAAGGCGAACCATGCTCACCGCGCTCAACATTCGAAACATCGTCCTCATCGAAGGGCTGGAGCTTGCCTTCGGCCCCGGCCTTGGCGTGCTGACGGGCGAGACAGGGGCGGGCAAGTCGATCCTGCTGGATGCGCTGGGGCTGGTGCTGGGCAACCGGGCCGAATCTTCGCTCGTCCGCGCGGGGGAAGACAGCGCAAGCGTTGTCGCCACTTTCGAGTTCGGGCAGCTTCCGCCCGTGATTGCTGCGGCCCTGTCCGATGCGGAAGTCGAAGTGGAGCCGGGCGAACCGCTGATCCTGCGCCGCAGCCTCAAGGCCGATGGCGGGTCCAAGGCCCATATCAACGATCAGCCGGTGGGCGTCGCCCTGCTGCGCGAGATTGCGCCGGCTCTGGTGGAAATCCACGGCCAGCATGACGATCGGGGGCTGGTCAATCCGCGCGGCCATCGCGCCTTGCTGGACCGTTTTGCCCGGGCCGATGCAGCAGGTGTTGCCGATGCGTGGAACCACTGGCGTGCTGCCGAAGAGAAACTGGCCGAGGCGAAGGATGCCATCGAGCAGGCAAGGGCCGAGCAGGATCTGCTGCTGGCCCATCTGGAGGAACTCGCCGCCCTTCAGCCGGAAGTGGGCGAGGAAGAACGCCTCGCCGAGGCACGGGCCACTATGCAGAAGGGCGAGAAGCTGGCCGGCGATCTGGAAGACTTGCGCCATGTATGGGACGGTTCGGACAGCGCGCTCGCCTCGCTACGCTCTGCCGCGCGTCGGCTGGACCGGATCGCGCCCGAACATCCTCTGCTGGCCGAAGCGCTGGCAGCGCTCGATCGTGCAGTAATCGAGGCGGGGGAGGCTGAGGCGAAGCTGGAATCGGCAGCCGATGCGCTGGTGTTCGACCCGGCCGAGCTGGACCGGATCGAAACCCGGCTGTTCGATCTGCGGGGCCTTGCTCGCAAGCATCGCTGCGAAGTGGACGATCTGCCGGAGCGCATGCGTGCTTTCCGCGCCGCGCTCGACGCCATTGAGGCCGGAGACGAGGCGATTGCCGGGCTGGAATCTGCGGCGCGCGCAGCAGGTGAAACCTATCGCCAACGTGCCACTGCATTGCATCAGGCGCGCAGCGGCGCTGCCGCAAAGCTGGACGAGGCCGTGGCGAAGGAACTTGCGCCGCTCAAGCTGGATGCCGCGAAGTTCCGCACGGCAGTCACGCAATTGCCGGAAGATCGTTGGGGACCGTCAGGCATGGATAATGTGGAATTCCTCATTTCCACCAATCCTGGCGCCGATTTCGCCCCACTGGCCAAGATCGCTTCGGGCGGGGAGCTTTCCCGCTTTATCCTCGCGCTCAAGGTTGCACTGGCCGAACAGGGCGGGGCGGCGACCGTGATCTTCGACGAGATCGACAGGGGCGTGGGCGGCGCCGTCGCCAGCGCCATCGGTGAACGCCTTGCGCGATTGGCCAATGGCGAAGGTGGCGGGCAATTGCTGGCAGTCACCCATAGCCCCCAGGTCGCTGCGCGCGGGGGCATGCATTACAAGATCGCCAAATCCTCCGAAGGCACAGTGACGCGGACCGGCGTGGTCCTGCTCGACAGTGCTGGCCGCCAGGAGGAAATCGCCCGGATGCTCTCGGGCGCGGAAATTACCAGCGAGGCCCGTGCGCAGGCGGATCGGTTGCTGGAGGGGGTTTAATGTCCGTCGAGACAATGACAGAAGCGGAAGCCGCCAATGAACTGATGCGGCTGGCCAAGCAGATCGCGCATCACAACCGGCTCTATCACGCGGAGGATTCGCCCGAGATCTCGGATGCGGAATTCGATGAACTGGTGCGCCGGAATAACGAGCTTGAGGCTGCATTCCCGAACCTGATCCGGCTGGACAGCCCCTCGCGCCAGATCGGCGCAGCCGTTGCATCGTCCTCGCTCGCCAAAGTGCGGCACGAAGTGCGGCTGTTCAGCCTCGACAATGCTTTCTCTGACGATGAACTGGAGGAATTCGTCGCCCGCGTGCGGCGCTTCCTGAATTATCCGGCTGACGAACCGCTGGAACTGACGGCGGAAGACAAGATCGACGGTCTATCCTGCTCCCTGCGTTATGAGGAAGGCCGTCTGGTGCGTGCCGCCACGCGCGGCGATGGCGAAGTGGGCGAGGATGTGACGGCCAACGTTCGCCACATTGCCGACATCCCCGAAATGCTGCGCGGAGATGCGCCTGCCGTGTTCGAAATACGCGGCGAAGTCTATATGGAAAAACAGGCCTTTGCCGCGCTCAATGCTGCGCAGGAAGAGACTGGCGGCAAGATCTTCGCCAATCCGCGCAATGCTGCGGCCGGGTCGCTGCGGCAGAAGGATGCCAGCGTCACCGGCAAGCGACCGCTGCGTTTCCTTGCATGGGGCTGGGGCGATGCGAGCGAAGTGCCTGGCGTCACGCAGTGGGAGGTGATGCAGCAGATCGCCGCATGGGGCCTGCCGGTGTCCCCGCTGCTCGGCAGGCATGACGATATGGCCGAATTGCTGCAGCATTACCGCCGGATCGAGGCCGAGCGGGCGGAACTGCCTTATGACATCGATGGCGTGGTCTATAAGGTCAATCGCCTGGATTTGCAGCAGCGGCTTGGTTTCGTCGCCAAGGCGCCGCGGTGGGCCATTGCGCGCAAATTCCCGGCGGAGCGCGCGCAGACGGCGCTTGAGGCCATCGACATTCAGGTGGGGCGGACCGGCAAGTTGACCCCGGTTGGACGGCTCACTCCCGTGACCGTGGGCGGCGTGGTCGTCTCCAACGTAACGCTGCACAATCGCGACGAGATCGGGCGGCTGGGCGTGCGGCCGGGCGACCGGGTGGTGATCCAGCGCGCGGGCGATGTGATACCGCAGGTTGTGGAAAACCTCACTCGCGACGAACCGCGCGAGCCCTACCATTTCCCCGATCATTGCCCCGAATGCGGCAGCGAGGCCTTGGCGGAAGAGGGCGAAGTGGATGTGCGCTGCACGGGCGGCCTGATCTGCCCGGCCCAGCGGACAGAGCGGCTGAAGCACTTCGTCAGCCGCGCGGCACTGGATATTGACGGACTGGGCGAGAAGACGATCGACGAATTCTTCGCGCTGGGCTGGCTGGAAAGCCCGGCCGACATTTTCCGCCTTAGGAAGCGCCGTGGTGAAATTCTGGAGCTGGAAGGCTGGCAGGACAAGTCTGTGGACAATCTGTTGGCATCCGTGGAAAACCGCCGCTCGCCTGATGCCGCGCGCCTGCTGTTCGGGCTGGGTATCCGCCATGTCGGTGCAGTGACGGCGCGCGATCTGATGAAGCGTTTCGTGACGCTTCCGGCTCTGCGGGAGGCGGCGGAAAAGGCCCATGCCGGGGACGAGGAAGCGAAGGCGGAATTGCTCTCCATCGACGGGGTCGGCCCGGTGGTTGTCGAGGCTTTGGGCGAGTTCTTCCACGAACCGCATAATCGCGAAGTGTGGGACGACCTGCTGGGTGAGCTTTCGCCCCCGGACTACGTCGTGGAGACGAAGGATTCCGCAGTCGCGGGCAAGACAGTGGTGTTCACCGGCAAGCTGGAAACCATGAGCCGCGACGAGGCAAAGGCGCAGGCTGAAAGGTTGGGCGCGCGCGCGGCAGGGTCCGTCAGCGCGAAGACCGACCTGCTGGTCTATGGCCCCGGCGCGGGATCGAAGCTGAAGAAGGCCGCCGAATTGGGGATCGAGGCGATAGACGAGGCGGCCTGGGCCGAGATTGTGAAGGCGGCGGGATAAGCCGCAAACGGGGGAGGGGGATTTACATGAGCGGAACAGTGCAGGGCGGAGATCCCGCCTTCGAGGCGGCGACCTATCGCAAGCTGGCCCTTCGGCTCGTACCCCTGCTGTTCCTCGGCTACTTCGTGGCCATTCTGGACCGGGTTAATGTCGGTTTCGCCAAGCTGCAGATGGCAAGTGATCTGGCGCTGAGCGATGCGGTCTATGGCTTTGGAGCTGGCATCTTCTTCATCGGCTATTTCTTCTTCGAACTGCCTTCCAACCTGATCCTCGCACGGGTGGGTGCGCGGCGCTGGATTGCGCGGATCATGATCACATGGGGCGCTCTGTCGGCCGGATTCATGTTCCTGGGCGATCTGCATTGGGGGCCGGTGCCCACGATGCTCGGCCTGACGCAGGCGGAATTCAGTTTCTATCTGCTGCGCTTCATCCTCGGGCTGGCGGAAGCCGGGTTCTTTCCCGGCGTGATCCTGTATCTCACCTTCTGGTTCCCGGCTGCGCGGCGTGCCCATGTGGTCGCCCTGTTCCTCGTCGCCATTCCGCTGGCGAGCGCGCTGGGTGCGCCCTTGTCGGGTGCGATCCTGCAATTCTTCGATGGAACGGGCGGGATGCGCGGCTGGCAATGGCTGTTCCTGCTGGAGGGGATTCCTTCCGTACTGGTGGGCCTTGCAGTCCTAGCGCGACTGCCCGACCGGCCCGCTGATGCACGCTGGCTGGCCGATGACGAGCGGGCCCTGATCGAAGCCCGTCTGGCGCATGACGAAGCGCGCAAAGCGGTTCACGGCCAGCGCCATGCCTTGCGGGACGTGTTTACCGACTGGCGCATCTGGGCGTTGGCGCTGGCGGATTTCCTGCGCGCGATCATTAATAATGCGCTCAATTTCTGGATGCCGACGCTGGTGCAGGAAATCGGCATCAACAAGGCAGATTACCTCAAGGTGGGCGTGGTCACGGCCATCCCGTGGAGTTTGGCCGCCGTGGCCATGGTGCTGTGCGCCCGCAATTCGGACCGGACAGGAGAACGGCGCTGGCATGCCACTGTGGCACTGCTGGTCTCCATGGCCGGGCTGCTGCTGCTCGCCTTTGCACAAGGGGCGCCTCTGGTGACGGTGACGGCACTGACGATGATCGCGGCGGGTGCCATGGCATGGCTGGCCGTGTTTTGGACCTTGCCGACGGCCTTTCTGTCCGGAGCGGCCGCGGCGGGCGGGATCGCCTGGATCAACGCCCTGTCACAGCTTGGCGGCTACGTCGGCCCGGACATGCTGGGCCGCATCCGCGAGGCCAATGGCGGCGACGGGAGCGATGCGTTCCTGGCGATGGCATTGGCGGCGCTGGTGGCGGCCGGGTTGACTTATGTGCTTGCGGGAAAGCCGAAGGAGCGGGCCGGCTGACGCTATTCAGGCAGCAACCGAAAGGGTTTCCACAACCGGTGCCTGAGCATGGGCCTGCTTGGCGCGGTACATAAGCCGGTCGGCCGCAGCGATGACGCTCGTCGGGTCTGGCATGGAACCTTGGGGGACGATGGCAACGCCAAGGCTGGCGCCGACCTTCCATGGCTCCCCTTCCGATACGGTGTCGAGTTCACGCTGGATGCGGCCCAGCACGTCCATCACCTGATCTTCCGAACTGGCAGGGAACAGGGCCACGAATTCATCGCCACCCATGCGCGCGATCACATCGTCATTGCGCAAAGCCCTGCGCAGGGCCGCGGCGACCTTCACCAGGCAGCGGTCACCTTCTTCATGGCCAAACCTGTCGTTCACGCCCTTGAACCCATCGAGATCGAGGAAAGTGGCGGCAACGCCGTGGTTCCAGTTTCCGGTTTTGTCCATTGCAGCGCGCAAGCGCCGCAGAGTGCCGCGCCGGTTGAGCAGGCCGGTCAGCGGATCGAGTTCGGCATCCAGTTCGGCTGCGCGCCGAGCAGAAATGTCTTCAACCACGGACACAAAGAAATCCGGCGTGCCGTCGCTGTTGCGGACGAGCGAAACGGTGAGATTGACCCATACGATCGAGCCGTCATTGCGCAGATAGCGCTTCTCCATCTGATAGCTGGAGGTGCGGCCGGAAAGCAGCGACTCCACTTCGGCCATATCCTGATCGAGATCGTCGGGATGGGTGATAGCCTGAAAGCCACCCACCATGAGCTTTTCGCGGGGCCAGCCGGAAATACGGCAGAATGCGTCATTCGCCATGATGAATGAGCCGTCGGGCGCGACATGGGCGATGCCCACCGCGGCCTGATCGAAAGTCGCCTGAAAGCGGCGATCCGCCTCGGCCCGGGCGCGTTCCTCGCGGGCATGGGCGTGACGGCCGATGCCGTGGACGACCAGCCATGCGAGAAGTTGAAGCGCCAGCAGATCGGTATTGGAGAACGCATCCTTGGTGCGTGAATGGAGTTTCAGCTGGCCGACATAATCCTCGTGGAAGGGGATCGGTGCGGTGATCGTGCTGCGCAGCCCGTTGCGATGCTGCACGGCCATGCTGCTGAAGCCCGGCACTGTGCCTGCGGTTGTAGTGCGTTCGCCAACTTTCTTCGTGCTGTCCCCACAGGCAGCAAGGCACACGAGTTCCTGGCCTTCACGCAGTTCGATCTCGCCGCCATCGGCTGATGGCACCATGCGGATGGCGCTCTGCAGAACCAGCAGCAAAGAACGTTCCAGATCGTCTCCGGCTGCGCTGACAGAGGTTTCGATCGCCAGGAACTGACGTGGCCACTGCATCAGCCGGGCCATGTCGTTTCCGATTGTTCCGCCGGGTAAAACTATCTTGCGGGATTCGGCCATAGGCTCCGTCAGTCAGGTTCTTCCTCGACCGCAGAGACTACGGACTTTCGCCTAAGATTGTCTAAACGTGGTTTACCATGCACTGAGGGCAGGCACTTACCAGCGGCGCGACCAATCGGGCATTCTGCCCGGCCTTGTCGCCCTTACCGAAACACCCCCGCGCTTGCGCAGCCACAGGATGGACCAGTCGCCGTTAACCATTCGGGCCGCGAGGCGGAATCCCGCCAGCCGGCAGGCACGGCGCACGGCCGCTTCCTGCGTGGTAAGTAACCCGGCCAGCAACATGTGCCCGCCGGGCACCACGGCTCGGGCGAAATCGGGCGCCAACTCCACCAGCGGGCCGGCAAGAATATTGGCAATCAGCAGATCGTAAGGTCCGCGCGCGGCAAGCAGGGGATGGGCCATGCCGTCGGCGATAACCATGGCCAGTTCGCCCCGGTCCGCTCCGATGGCAATGCCGTTCAATTCCGCATTGTCGTCCACCACGCCGGCGCAGACTGGGTCGATGTCGCTCGCGGTGGCCAGCGCGCGCGGCCACAATTCAAGCCCGGCAAATGCGAGCAGGCCGGTACCAGTGCCGATGTCCGCCAGATTGCGTATGTCCACGCCGCGCGCCTTCATTGCCGTGAGCATGGCGAGGCAGCCTGCTGTGGTGGCGTGCTGTCCGGTGCCGAATGCCTGACTGGCGGGGATGACGAAATCGGTCACGCCGGGCTCGTCGCAAGGCGGAAAATCCGGGGTGCGGACATTGAAACGTCCGGCACGGATCGGCTCGACACCCAGTTGGCTCAGGGCAACCCAATCCGCTTCGGGCAATTGTTCGACGATCAATTTCGGTTTGGTTCCGGCGAAAAGCGAGCTGACCGCAGCCTTGTCGGCCGCAGCTGGCTTGCGCGGATACCAGGCCTCCAGCACCCAGTCCTCCGGTTTGTCCTCCGCAATTTCGCAGCCGGAAAGGACCACTTCCGGGTCCCAGTCCCACGCGTCTTCGTGCGCGACAAGCGCTGCCTGCACGGCATCCTTGGGGGCGAAGGCGCTGATCTTCCAGTTCATGGGGATGTGTTCTTTTCGCTTTCCAACCGCTCGCTGAACCGCGCCTTTGCCTGATCGGCATAGGTGCGGCACGCCGCGCTATCTTCCATCGTGCCGCCTGCAAGGCGTTCGCGCATCGCGCTGGCAGAAGGATGGGGGGTAATCAAGATGTCACAAGGCAGGGCGCGGATCGCATCCAGCCCACGCCAGACATTGGCGACGTAATCGGGATGATCGCTGAAGCGGTATTCGTCAGAGGAAATCGTCGTTGCGCTGTCGGCATAGGCGATGGTCTTGCAGGACGATCCTTCGCAGGACTGCCATGTCCAGCTTGACGATCCCGGAGAGTGGGCGGGCGTTGCATGGATGGTCAGCACGCTGGCCCCTACGCTTACCTTGTCGCCATCCGCCAGCACGCGATCCACGCGAATTTTCGGGAATTTGG